>CAYPZH010000030.1:9610-13998 GCA_964415205.1 uncultured Actinomycetota bacterium
GAAAGAGCCCTTCCCGATATCCGGCAGCCGGTAGGGGCGGTCGACGGTCTCCAGGCAGGCGATGTCCGGCAGGGGCTTGCGCTTTCTGGAGACCTGCCGGTACATCACGTGGTCGATGTCCCTGGCCTTCACCCGTGGCTTGGGCTTCCCGAAGGGGATGGCGGCGGAGACGAACCTGTCCCTGCCCAGGCCCAGGGCATCCCGCACCTCCCTCTGGTTCAGCCCCCCCAGCCAGCAGGTCCCCATGCCCGCCTCGGTCAGCCACAACACCACGTCCTCCGCCGCCATAGCGGTCAGGGGCAGCTCCTGCGGCCTGTCCGCGCGCACGTCCTCCTTAGGCAGAGCAAGCACCAGGAACCCCTGTACCTGCGACCTCAGCAGCCACAAGTTTATCTTGCCCAGCATCCCCTTGTGCAGGCGTGTCCTGATCCTCTCCACGTCCTTCCCGTCCGTCACCAACCGCAGGCTGTCCCCGGCGGCGCCCCGTACCGAGACCGCCAGGCGCACCGTCTCCTCTAGGGAGACGACGAAGTCCTCGCCGATGTCAGAGGGCAGGAACTTGCGGTGCGACCTGCGCGCGTAGAGGACTTCCCACAGCCCCCAGGGCGTGGACGAATATGAGGGATAATCCCGCGTGGGTTCCTTGGTCTGTTCCATACTCACCATCCTTTTGCGCAACCGTCGGCCGATTTCGTCCCAGGATAGCACAATCCCGTTTTTCGGTGTCCGCCATGCTTCCTTGCCCGGGCAAGCGCGATGCGGGGCCGGCCCCGCATCGCCTTCACGGGCGACCCTGGTGTTCCCTGCGCTCGTCCCGAGGGGCCGCGCCGTGCCTTCCGTGCAGCAGCTCCTTGATCCCGCTCTCGTCGCATCCCTTCCCTTCTTTCTTCAGCCTGATGCACTCCCTCAGGGCATCGTGCCTCTCCCTGGTCATGGGACAGAGGTAGGTGAAAACTATGCTCACCGCGAGGAAGAAGACGGTGCCGTAGCCGAAGAGCATCCTTATACCCCAGAGGGAACTGGAGGTCTGCTCCACGTCCGCCACATAGCCCGCCCAGGTGAGCACCAGGCCGTTCACGAACAGGGCCAGCGCCACCGCGAGCTTCTGCACGAAGGTGGTGATGCCGGTGTACATGCCCTCGCGGCGCTGCCCGGTCCTGTACTCGTCGACCTCAACCACGTCGGGTATCATGTCCCACTGCACCATGGGGATGGCGGTCACCCCAGCCGCGGCGATGACCATGAGGATGAAGAGCAGGGGGTCCCTGCCGGGCTGGATAAAGAGAACCGCTATCCCCTGCGGCACCGCCCAGGCGGCGGCGAAGACGATGTAGGCCCGCCGCTTACCCAGCCTGGACATGGCCACCGCGATGGCCGGGACCCACAGAAGGGTGGTGGCGAAGAGCACCAGGAGGACGATAGAGGTCTTATCATCGCTGAAACCGAGGTTGTACTTGGTGAAGTAGGGCAGCATCTGCGCGGCCACGTTTAGGGCCACCGCGCCGCTCGCGTAAGCGCCTAGGGTGTAGAGGAAGGGGCGGTTCTTGAGGGCGGCGTCCTTTACCTCCCGCCAGCCGAAGGAGACGCACTCAGGGAAGAGCTCGTACCCCCTGGTGTACCGCCAGGTCAACAGGATGGGGAAGACGGCCATCCCGCCTATTACGGCCGCCATGGCCATCCACCCCAGCTTCTCGCTGCCCAGGACGCCCTCGAAGCAGTCGGCAAGCACCAGGGGGAGCGCGGCCGCGGCGATGGTGAAGAACTGGCTCCACCCCAGGCGGAAGCTGACCAGGGAGGTCCTCTCGTCGTAATCCTGGGTCATCTCCGCAGCCATGGCGGTATAGGGGATGTTGATGAGGGTGTAGGCGGTGAAGAAGAAGATGACCGCCGTGACGAAGTAAGCGGCGGTCCATGCGGGGCCGAGTTCGAAATCCGAGAACAACAGCCACGCCGCCACCCCGAAGGGCAGGGCGGTGAAAAGGAAGAATGGGCGCCTCCTGCCCCACCTGGAGGTTATGGTGTCGGACCAGATGCCAACGGCCGGGTCGGTGACGGCGTCCCATACGGTTGCGACCATCATGATCGCCCCCGCCGTCGCGGGGGACAGGCCCGCCACGTCGGTGAGGAAGATCATGAAGTAGATGTAGAACATGGTCCACACCAGGGTCAGGGAACCCTCGGCGCCGCCGTAGGCGAACTTCACCCGCAGGGGGATCCTCCCGGCCGGGCGTTCCTCCGCCGGCGCCTCCCCGGCAGCACCTCTATCGCCACCTGCGCCGTTTACCGCCATCGTCCGGAATCCTTCCCGCGAACACCGGCGGAACTCACTGCAGCTATGCCTTCCGCCGGGCCCTCTCCACGCGTCAGACCTCCAGGGGGTATCGTCCGTGTTCCTCCACCGCCTCCAGCATCCAGCGCAGGCGCTCGACGTCCATGTCGGGGTGGCTGTTGGTGGGGGCTAGGATGTAGCCGCCGCCCGCCCCGGCCGCCTGGATGGAGTCGCGCACCGCCTCGAAGACCTCTTCCCTCGAGGCGTCCACCAGGATGTGGGTGATGTCCAGGTTTCCGATGAGGCAGAGGCGGTCCCCCACCATCTCCTTTACATGGGCCAGATCGACGCCGGCGGTAGGTTCGAGGGCGTGAACGCCATCGAAGCCGCAGTCAGCGAACCAGTTCAGCAGGGGATAGACCATGCCGTCGGTGTGCACCACTATCTTCATCCCCAGGGCATGCGCGGTTTCGGTGATGCGTCGGAAAGATTCCCCGTACAGCTCGTCCATGACGCGGGGGTTGACCATGGGGCCTGAGCGGTAGGCCATGTCATCGGAATATACGGCGCCGGGCACCCCTGCGTCGGCCCAGGCCTCGAGCATGAGGCAGTAGTGGTCCTCGTAGAACCTGATCACGCGCCGGATGAAGTCGCGCTCCCTGCGCAGCGCCACCGCGAAGCGCTCGAAGCCCAGCGGCTGCCAGGTGTTCTCGAACACCCCGTAGAGGAAACTGGCGAAGACGGCGATGCGGCCGCCCAGGTCTCTCTGTATCCTGGCGTAAGCCCGGTTCGCCTTCTCGGGCAGGCGCAGGATGGCCCGCTTGTCCCAGGCCTTCCAGTCCGCCGGCGAGGTGATAAGGCCACCGCGGTAGATGGGAGTGGCGATGTTGCCGCGGGCGTCCACGACCACGTCGTAGTAGCGGCCGTATATGTCCTCGGTCACCTTGCTGTCCCGGAACCGCCAGATGGGCACGTGCATGACCCAGGCGGAGTCGTAGCCCATCTTCACCGCCGCCTCGGTCCGGTCGTGGGAGAAGCGATCCATTTCCGAGTCCAGGAAACCGATGCGGTTGAGCAGCGGCGCCGCGCGGTCGTAAAGGGCGGACGCGTAGCGGTTGGTGACCATGAAACCCAGGGGCGTGGGCCTCTTTTCCAGCACGTCGTAGACATTAGCATACTCCTCCATGACGTCCATGGTGGGCACGCGGTCGGGCTCTCGGTGTTCCAGGGCGGCCATCACGCGCTCGTGTTGCTCAGGCATGTTCCCCTCCTTCTTCCGGCCGCCGGTACGAGTCCAAATACATGCACGAGTCCTGCGAGTCCCATAATATATCGCTGCGCTTCCTGCGCGGCGTACCCCGCCGCCGGCGGGAATCCCCTGACGGTATCGCGGACGGGAAACCTCCGCCGAGACGGCTCAGCCGCGTACGGGCTTCCCGCTACCCCGATTGCTCTTCCTGCGCCGCAGGGCCTTCGTAGACCTCCATGAACTTGTCGGCCAGGGGCGGGATGAGGTTGGCGTAGAGGTCGGTCTTCACGCACACCACCGCCGGGAGCTCGTGGTTTTTGGCGCGCTCGAACGCCGCCTCCAGGTCCTCGGCCTTGTCCACGTACTCGCCGTAACAGCCCATGCTCTCCGCCGCCTGGTCCCAGCGCACGGGGTACTGCTGGCAGGAGATGACCTTGGAGGAGTCGCCCTCGAAGAAGGCCAGCTGCTCTATTTCCTCCATGCACCAGTGCTCCTCGGCATGGACGATGACGGTTATCTTCACCTTCTCCAGCGCCGCGGTGGACATCTCCATGAAGTTGAAGCCGGCCGCGCCGTCCCCGGTGATGACATAGACGTCCTTACCCGGGTTTGCCAGCTTGGCCCCGATGGCCATGGGGATGCCCGTGCCCAGGTGACCGAACTCGAAGATGCCCAGGGAGGTGCGGGGGTTGAAGAAACGGGTGTAGAGGCCGTTGAAGAGGCTGGTGTTGCCGCCATCTCCCACGTTGATGGCCTCTGGCCCGAATACGCGCGCCGCCGCCTCCACCTACGCGGGGGGGGGGTGTTTGCCCCCACGTAACCCGTTGGGGCAGGGTCCAGGGGGGGCAAAGGGGTGGCCTGTTATAACTT
>CAYPZH010000030.1:14008-21733 GCA_964415205.1 uncultured Actinomycetota bacterium
CCGACGCGGCGGGGTGGATCTTGTCGCCCTCGTAACCCTTGAGGGACTGGTCCAGGAGGGCGAACTGCTGTGCCTCGATATCCTTGTACTTCTTCACCGCCGCCCCGTCCGCGGGCTTGACCCCCACCTCCTTCAGCCTGTACAGCAGGGCCCGGACAGTGGCCCCGGCGTCGGCGACGATGCCCATGGCCACGGGCCGGTTGGTGCCGATGTTCTTCGGGTCCACGTCCACCTGGATGAGCTTCTGGACGGCCGGGTCGCCGAAATAAGGGTCATAGGGCAGGTCCATGTTGCCCAGGCGCGTTCCCACCGCGAGGATGACATCCGCCTCGCGCCTCGCGGTCAAGGCCCCGTCGGCCAGGCTGAACAGGCAGTTGGGATGGTCGTTGTTGAGGGCTGAGCGCGCGGCCGTGGTGGTCGCGGCGGGGCAGTTGAGCAGATCCACCAGTTCCCTGAACTCGTCCCAGCCCCCGGAGTTGAGCACGCCCGTGCCCGCGATGAGCAGGGGGTTCTTCGCCTCCGCGATGAGCCTAGCGGCCTCATCTACCTGGTCCGCCGGCGGTTCCATGGTCATGGGCCGGTACTGCGCGGGCTCGAGGTACTTGCACCCGGAGTCATCGCCCTCCTCGAAGACGATGTCGTAAGGGATGTCTATATGCACCGGTCCCGGCCTTCCCGCCATGGCCTCCCGGAAGGCCCTCTGTACGACCTCCGGTATGCGGTCCCAGTGGTGCACCACCTCGTTCCATTTCGTCACCGGCTTCATGATGTCGTACTGGTTCACGGCCTGGAAGGCCCCGGAGACGAAGGGATAGACTATCCCCGAGCGGGCCTGCGAGGAGATGGCCACCACCGGCACCCCTTCCTCGCGCGCGCAGATGAGCCCGGAGACCATGTTCGCGGTGCCGGGCCCGTAGCCCGCCATGACCACCGGTATCTCGCCCGTGGTCTTGAACACGCCCTCCGCCATATGCACCGCCGCCGCCTCGTGGCGGGGGCCCACCCACCTGATGCCATTGGCGACGGCGGCGGCCATCACCGCGTGGTAGCCGGCATCGGTGATGCCGAAGATCCTCTTCACGCCCTCTTTTAGCAGGCACTTCACCGCCCGTGACCTTTGCCATCTCGCACCTCCTGTCATCAAGCGCGGGCCACTCCCCGCCTATTCCCCCGCCTTGAAATCCTCTATCTCCAGGGTCTTGCTGAAGATCTTCTCATACAGGGGTCCGATAACCCCCAGGCTCGGCCCCGCGGTCATGCCGCCGTCAATGGGTATGGCCAGGCCGGTGACCATGCCGCAGTCGTCGCTTGCCAGGAAGTGGTAAAGAGCCGCCACTTCCTCCGGCTGCACCAACCGGCCCAGGGGCTGCAACATGCATGCCAGCTCCAGCTCCACCTCCGCCCCCTCGATATAGGCCATGGGGGTGTCGGCGGTCCCGGGGCAGATGCAGTTGACCCTGATCCAGCGCGGCGCCAGCTCCAGGGCGGCGGTCTTGGTGATGGCGATAATGGCCGCCTTGGAGGCCACGTAGCAGCCGTAGGTCGGGGTGCCGAATAACCCCGCGTAGGAGGCTGTGTTCATGATCGAGCCGCCGTCCTCCATGAGCGGGGCGGCGTGCTTGATACCCCAAAGCACCCCCTTGAAGTTGATATCCAGGGCTTCGTCAATACCCTCCCGCGTGATGCTGTCGATGGTGCCCATCTGTGCCCCGATGCCGGCGTTGTTCACCACCGTAGTGAGCTTGCCGTACCGCGACACCGCCTCCTCCATGAGCCTCTTAACCTCTTCCTCCCGGGAGACGTCGGTCCTTACGTAGATGCCGCCCGCCTCCTCGGCCGTCACGCTGGCGTCGGCGATATCCGCCAGCACCACCTTCGCGCCCGCGCGCGCGAAGCGCAGGGCTGTCGCCTTCCCCAGGCCGGAGGCAGCCCCCGTGACCACCGCGACTTTTCCCTCCAGTGAGAACATAGATGCCATCCCCCTTCCTTCACCCTCTGGCCAAAATAGCCGCCGCGCCGGCTATACTCCCCCGCTGCCGCACGACTCCCCCCGAACGTCCATCGCACCCAGCTTACCGGTGGTCCGCCCTCAGGATAAAAAGGGCGTTCTGCTTGAGAAAAGCGCTCAACTCGTCGAAGCGCTTCTCGTCCTCCATCAGGCCGCGGTAGAAATCGTACCCCTCCAGTAAGGAGATGATGATATCGGCGAGCTTGTTGGGGTCGGCCTTCACCAGGGCTCCCATCTCCATAAGCTCGTTGATCTCCTCGACCAGCACCTGGTGAAGCCGTGAGTACATCCTCTGGAAGCTCTCCCTCACCCTCTTTTTACGGAAGCAGAGTGCATAGCAGGAATAGAAGACGCTGCTGTCCACCAGCCCCGCCCACTCCTGGCCGAAGATGGCATCGATGGTCTCCCGCAGCCTTTCCTCCGGGTCCTCTATCTCCCGCAGGCGCGGCAGGTAGTTCTCCTCGTATATGGAGAGCATGTAATCGACCAGCTCGACCACCATCTCCTCCTTGTTGGTGAAATAATGGACGATGAGGCTGGGGTGGATGCCCACGCGCGAGGCCACCTTGGCCATGGAGGCGCCCTCGAGCCCCTCCTCCGCGATGACGGCGTAGAAACCTTTGAGGATCTCTTTCTTTCTGGCCTCCGCCTTGTCCCTGGGCCGGGCCATATCCCCCCTTGAATGCATAGCCCTACATAGTTAAATGAATATTCTATTAACCTAGACTCTACTGCCAGGCTTGTCAAGCCTGATGGAAAACCTGGGCGTGAAAACCCACGTCCACACCGGGTTTCAGCTCACAGTCACGCCGGCGGGTACCTGTCCCCGCGTCCTGGTCTCCGCTCCCGCTCATCCGGCGCCGGAGATGTCCACGACCAGGTCGCCGTCCGACCTGAGCTCCCACGCGGCCTTGCCCCTTTTCCCGAACATGAGTTCGTAAAAGCCCTGCAAGAGTCCCACCAGGACCTGGTGCATGCAGGGGTTCTCCAGGCGGGCGCGCAGACGGTCCTTCTCCAGCCTGATCTCCTGCAGGTTGCCCAGCCCCCGCAGGGCGAAATGGTCGATGAGGTCCGTTTCCTGCCGGATATCGTCGTGCTCGTAGAAACCCTCGGTCACGAAGCGCCGCTGCGCCTCGATGATCACCTCGGGTATGTGCTTTCCCAGCTCGCTTTCTAGCTCATCGAAGACTGGCTCGAACTCGCCCGGGCCCACCAGGACCATGCGCCTCTGGTTGGACCTCGACTCGATAGTGCCCTCAGCCTCGTTCCAGGCGAAAGATGCCAGGTCCGCGGGCCCGCCGCACTCGGGGCATCTCTGCAGCTCGAGGCGGCCTTCCTTGCTGGTGCGTTTGCGTTCGCGCAGGCGCTCCGCGAACTCCATGGAATGGGAGGAGATATGGGTGGTTATACGGTAGGTGCCGGGGGAGACCTCCTCGTAGGTCACGTCAGACTCCAGCCCGGTGACCGCCTCCATGCCGCCCGAGAGCAGGCCGCAGAACGACTGCAGGAACCAGGGATTGCGGATGATCACCGCAACGTGGTCGTCGGCGCCCCCCTTGAAGCGCACCGAGTCGAGCACGGCGTCACCGTATCCCATCAGCCGGGTAAGCTCGATGAGGTTGCGGGCCAGGATCCTTATGCCGGCCAGTCGTACCAACTTCTTCACCAGCTGCGGCACCAGGTTTACGACATAGTCGTACGTCATGCGGCGCTGGCTCTCTATGATGATGCGCTCGAGGTCGAGGTCGACGATCTCCTCGATGTTCCTGAAGAGCTGCACTATGTTCTCGCTCTCGAAGAAGAGCATGCGGCGTGTCGGGTTCTTTGTCTCCACGATAAGGCCGTTGTCCAGCCAGGTGTGTTCCCTGGTGATGCGCTTTGGGACCCCGCATTCAGGGCATATCCTTGCTCCCATTTCTTACCCCCCACCCTCGGAGCTGACCCGGAGCGCTGTATGAAGATTTTAACATTTTTCGAGACCATTTACACGACTTCTATCGGAGCATACCCGCCTCGGACTTCCTGCATGCAGCGTACTTACCGTTGCCCGCGATCAAGGGGTTGCCGAAAAGGGGACATCGTCGATAAATCTTGTGGGGGCGGGCATGCCGTCTTCCGCCGCCCCCGGCTCGTTCAGCCCACCGCCCTTGCTTCTCTCGCCGCCCCGTATCGATACAGAGCGGCCAGGGCCCGAGCAGCCGATTCCGGCGAGGTGAGTACGGGCACGTCCAGCCCCAGTGCTTCATCCAGATCTTTGATGAACCCCGGGTCTCCCAGGGAACAGAGGACGAGAGGCTTGTGGGGCGCGAGGTCCCTTAGTTCGGGAGCCGCTCCCAGCCATTGCCTCATGGATATCCCCATCTGAGCGAACTCGCGGAAAACCGCATAGGGCATCACCGCAATTGAGAGCACCATGTCAATATTCGGGTCCTGGAGCAGGGCGGCCATGGCCGGGAGGAACTGGCCTGAGGGACCCACGTCAAGGGGGTTACGCACGTTCATCCACCCCGGGGCTTCGCTGCGCACCTTTTCCACCGAGGTGGGCTCCAGGACCGGCAGCTCCAGGCCTGACTCGATGGCCGCGTCGGTCGCCAGCGCGCCCAGGCTGCCGCTGGATGTGGCCACGCCCAGGCGGTTGCCCGCCGGCAGGGGCTGGGTGGCGAAGACGCGCGCCATGTCCACCAGCTCGTCGAGGCTGCGCGCCCGTATGGCGCCGGTCTGCCGGAAGACCGCGTCGTAGAGTCCGTCCTCCCCGGACATGCTGCCGGTATGGGAAGCGGTGGCCAGCTTTCCAGCGCCGGTGCGACCGCTCTTGAGCACCAGCACCGGCTTTTCCCGCGCGACACCGTCCAGGGCATCGCGCAACAGCCTGCCGTCCGCCGCCCCCTCGAGGTACATCATGATCACGGAGGTCTCCTGGTCCCGGCGCAGGTATTCCAGCACCTCGCACTCGTTGACGTCCATGCGGTTGCCCAGGGTCACCGCCTTGGATATGAACAGGCCTTTCTGGTGCAGGCCGTCCAGGAGGATGTTGCCGAAGACCCCGCTCTGCGCTATCACCGCCACCGGGCCAGGGGTTAAAGCCTCCTCCACCACCTCCACGGTGAAGAAGCGGTTGGCGGTGTTGATCACACCCACGCAGTTGGGTCCGATGGTACGGATACCGTAGCGGGAGGCCGCCCTTTTCGCCTCCTCTTGCAGCGCCCTTCCGCTTTCACCGGTCTCGGCGAAACCTGCGCTCTCGATGATGACGTGCCTGATCCCCCGCTTCCCCAGCTCGGCCAGGGACTGCGGCACCGCGGTCGCGGGCACGATGACCACGGCCAGGTCGGGACGGCCCGGGACATCCGCTATGGCCTTGTGGAGGGGAAGCCCGTTCAGTTCCCCGCCAGCGGGGTTTACCAGGTGAACGCGGTCGCCCCATCCCTCCCGCTGTAGGGCCGCGGGGATGCCGAAGCCGAATCCCGGGGAGCGCCGCGCCCCCACGATGATCACTCCCTCGGGATCGAAGAAAGGGCGCAGGTCCGCCGTTTCCCCGGGACTGCCCGATGTCATCAACATAGCCGCCTTTCCTGCAAGGCCCCGCCATGCCCGCCGTTGCGAAAGCCTGGTCGAGGCCGCTAATCTCCCCATGACGCTGATCTACCGTGCACAAATATAGCACGAACGCGCCTTCTACAACGCACCCGCCAAGGCCGCGGAGCGTTTTCCGCCGCCGTGCGTCCGGTTTCCCGGGGCCGGCCTTCCTGCTATTAATATAGTTGTGTCTAACAAGGGAGAGGAAGCTTTATGAGCGAGCGCAGCGGCGAACATCTGGGCCTGGGGGTCGACTGCGGAGGCACCTACACCGACGCCGTCATCTACGACCTGGACGCGGGGGAGGTGCTCGCGTCCGCCAAGTACCCCACCAGCCACCACGACCTCACGTGCTGCATCGACGGGGTCCTGGAAGGCCTGCCGCACGGCCTGCTGCGCCGGACCAGCCTGGCCTGCCTCTCAACCACCCTGGCCACCAACGCCATCGTGGAGGGGAGGGGCGGCAAGGCCTGCCTGGTTCTGCTGGGTTACGACGACGCAGCGGACACCTCCTCCTTCGGGGCACGGGTAGTGCGGCTGCGGGGGGGGCACGACGTGAGGGGGGACGAGGCGGAGAAGCTTGACGAAGAAGGCTTGCTGGCCGCAGCGAGAGAGGCGGCGGGCTGGGCCGACGCCTTCGCCGTCTCCGGCTATTTCAGCGTGCGCAATCCCGACCACGAGATGAGAGCCCGCGAGATCATCGCGGGCGAGACCGGCAAGCCCGTCGTCTGCGGGCACGAGCTCTCCATGCAGCTCGATGCGCCCAGGCGCGCCACCACCGCGGCCATCAACGCCCGCCTCATCCCGCTTATAACCGACCTCATAACCTCTGTCCAGCATATAATGCAGAGGCGTGGCATCGCCTGTCCCCTCATGGTGGTGCGCGGCGATGGGACCCTCATGGGCTCAGACATCGCCCTGGAGAGGCCGGTGGAGACCATCCTCTCGGGACCGGCCGCCTCGGTGGTGGGTGCCCTCACCCTGACGGGGCGCCGCGAGGGGGTGGTGATAGACGTCGGGGGCACCACCACCGACATCGCCTGGATCTCGGGCGGCCTCCCCCCCATCAACGGCGAGGGGGCAGTGGTGGGGGGAATGGCCACCCGCGTGGAGGCTATCGACATCCGCACCGTCGGCCTGGGCGGGGACTCCTGGATCAAGCTCTCCCGCGATGGAGGCATGGAGCTGGGGCCGCGCAGGGTGCTCCCCATCGCCTTGCTGCCCGACGGCGACAGTGTCCCGGAGGCGCTGCAGCGCATCCGCGATTCCAGCTCCCGCTGGTCGCTGTCGGACATGATGACCTTCTGGGTCAAGACGCGAGACGGCGGCGGCACCGGTGCGGCCGCGGGGGAAGACGGGCTCATGCGCAGGCTTGCGCGCGGCCCGCTCTCCCACCTCGAGCTCAAGGACTCCGGACTGGCCACGGAATCCTCGCTGCGCCTCATGGACCTGGAAAGACAAGGGGCCGTGCTGCGTTCCTCCCTCACTCCTACCGATATCTTCAACGCGGCGGGCGAATCCGAGGTGGGCAACGCCGCCTATTCGCGGGCCGCGGTCGAGGCGGCCTCCGCCCAGGCCGGAATGTCCCACCCGGAGCTCATCGAGATGGTACGCCACCGGGTCAGGGAATCCATAACCAGGCAGGTGCTCGCCTTCCTGCTGGGGCTCAAGGAAGGGTACGACACCATGCTGGATAAGTGGTTGGAGGGCGGGAAGACGCGCGGGGTACGCCTGGGCTTGGAGCTGGAAGCGCCCATACTGGCGGCGGGCGCCCCAGCCTCTCTCTTCCTCGCGCCGGTAGCCTCCTTTCTTTCCTGCGAGTGCGTGCTGCCGCAGCACGTGGCGGTTGCCAACGCCGTTGGCGCGGTGGCCGGGGTGGTCAGCCACCGCGAAGAGGTCATCCTGCGGCGCCAGCCCGACGAGACCTACCGCTTTTTCTCGTCCGAGGGGAGATACGAATTCTCGGACCTCGGGATCGCTACCTCGGCGGCGGTGGAAAAGGCGCGCAGGCTGGCCACGGACGCCGCGCGCGCGGCGGGTGCTGGCGAGATCGAGGTCGACGAGCACATAGAAGATTTCACCATCTCGGACCCGGCCGGCAACCCCGCTGTGCTTGAGCGCAAGATCACCGTGCGCGCCTA
>CAYPZH010000031.1:0-21416 GCA_964415205.1 uncultured Actinomycetota bacterium
CGTGTGTATCGGCAACGAGTGCGACCTGGAGTTCGCCGACTACCTGGAGTACTTCGCCCGTGACGAGCTTACCCGGGTCATCCTGCTCTACGTGGAGGGCTTCAAACGACCGCGGCGCATCCTGGAGCTGGCCGAGGAGATATCGCTCGAAAAGCCCATCGTCATCTACAAGGCGGCGGGGACGGGGGCGGGGAGCCGGGCGGCGGCGTCGCACAGCGCCGCCATGGCCGGCTCACGCGAGATCTACCAGGGCATGATCGCCCAGACCGGGATGATACAGGCCAAGACCACCGAGGAGATGCTGGACTTCTCGGACGCTCTGGTAAAGCTCCCTGTGCCGCGGGGACGCAGGCTGGCCATCCTGTCCTGGGGCGGCGGCTGGGGAGTCATCGCGGCGGACCTGTGCGAGCGCGGCGGCCTGGACGTCGTGCCCCTATCCGACAGGCTGAGGGAGGAGATCGGGGCGTTTCTGCCCTCCTACTGGAGCAAGGGCAATCCCGTTGACCTAGTGGGCATCCTCAACCTGGACGACCACACCCGCTGCCTGGAGATCTTAGCGCGCAGCGGCGAATACGACGCGGTGTTCTCCCTGGGCACCATCAATGCCTCATCAGCCTTCGGGCTAAAGCAAGGCGAGCAGGAGGAGGAGGAGGAACGCGCGGCGCAGGCCCAGAGGATGTACGTCAAGGACCGCAGCCTGCGCTTCGCCCAGAGGGTGGTGGAACTCACCGCAGAGGAGAAGAAGCCCATCGTCACCGTGGGCATGCCCCAGCAGTACATGGACGTGAGCCGGGACGGCACCGACGCCTTTCCCCACGACCGCCTGTGCATCTACACCAATCCGGAGCGGGCGGCGCGGGTGTTGGCCATGCTGGCCGACCGTGGCGATTACCTGCGCTCGCGGGGGGCGTGATGGGGATACTGCCGGCCCTGCTGCTGGGAGCCGTCCAGGGCCTGACCGAGTTCTGGCCCATTTCCAGCTCCGCCCACCTCGCCCTGCTCATCCACATCTTCGGCTGGGGCGAGCCCGATCTCACCTTCCTGGTCGCCCTCCACGTCGGCACCTGGCTGGCGGTGGTCTGGTATTACCGCCGCAGGCTGGGGTCGATCATCGCCGCGTGCTGGGGGGAGGTCACCGGGAAGGAGAGGGGAAGAGACGAGGCCTGGCTGGGCTGGCTGCTGCTGCTGGCCACCATACCCGGTTTGGTCTTAGGAGCGGTCTTCGCGGAGTCCTCGGAGATGATGGAGGGCATGCCGCTGCTGATGACGGTGGCGCTGGCGGTCTTCGGGCTGGTGCTGTGGGCCGCCGATTCCCGGAGTCCCCAGACCAAGGGCTGGCGCACCGCGGGGTGGCGGGAGGCCCTGGCGGTGGGGGTGGCGCAGGCCATGGCCATCATGCCCGGGGTGTCACGCTCGGGTATCTCCATCTCGGTGGCCCGGGCGGCGGGGATCGGGCGCAAGGAGGCCGCCGACTTCGCCTTCCTGCTCTCAGTGCCCATCATCGGGGCGGCCGCCGCTTACGAGGGCTTTAAGATGGTGCTGGGAGGCATGAGCGGCGAGCAGATATGGCCTATGCTGGTAGGCGGCGCGGCGGCGGCGGTCACCGGCTACTTCGCCATCGGTTTCCTGCTCTCGCGCCTCAAGGCCGGCACCTTCCGGCCCTACGCCGTATACCGCCTCATCCTGGCGGCGGTCCTCCTGGTGGTGCTGGTCGTCCTGTAGGCCATGCGGTCAGGGATGGGCAGGATAATGAAAGCTCACCACTCAGACAGACAGTCTCGGTCGGAGCCCCCCGGAAACGACGGCGACTCCATTCTCAAGGCCATCGATATAGGGAAGCGCTACGGATATTCCTTCTGTGACAGCATGATCATCGGGGCGGCGCTGGAGGGCCGTGCGGACGTGTTGCTCTCGGAGGACCTCAAACACGGCCAGGCCGTGGGCAGCTTGAAGATAGTCAATCACTTCCTGGAACAGCGAGTCTATTGAACCACCTGGTAGTCCTTTACCCTTTGCTCCAGCCAGTCGACCCATGCCTTAAGGCCGTCGCCGGTGCGGCAGCTGATCTCGAAGATGACTATGTCCGGTTTCATGCGCGTTACCGTGGAGCGCAGCTCCGCCATGTCGAAGTCGCCCAGGCCTATGAGGTCGGTCTTGTTCACCACCAGCACGTCGGAGTCGCTGAACATCAGGGGGTATTTCAACGGCTTGTCGTGCCCCTCTGCCACGGAGAGGATCATGGCGCGCAGGGATTCGCCCAGCTTGAACTCGGCGGGGCAGACCAGGTTGCCCACGTTCTCGATGACGAGCAGGTCGATGGCGTCAAGGTCCAGATGGCCGACGGCCTGCTGGATGGAGATGGCCTCCAGGTGACAGGCGCCGTGGGTGTTTATCTGCACCACCGGGATGTCGTAGGCTTTTAGCTTCTCGGCGTCCACGCTGGACTCGATGTCGCCCTCGATGACCCCCACCTTTACCCGTCCCTCGAGCAGCTCCAGGGTGGCGGCTATGAGGGACGTCTTGCCCGCCCCCGGCGAGGCCATGAGGTTCATGGCCAGCACGCCTCGGTGGCGGAACATGGCCGCGTTCTCGCGGGCTATCTTCTCGTTGGCGTCGAAGACGCCCTCCAGGACCTCTATGTCCATCACGCCCTCCTATTCGATCTCGATGGATTCCACCAGGAACTCGCGCCCCGAGACCAGCTCGGTGTCCGTCCTGCCGCATCTGGGGCAGGTGAGGTCGTATTCCACCACCGCGAAATCCTCTTCGCACGAGGGGCAGCGCGCAACCACCGGCACCTTGATGAAGTTCAGCTCCGCTCCCTGGGCGATGGTGTCCTTGGTCACCATGTCCCAGTAGAAGGCGACGTAATCGTCCACGATCCCCGTCAGCTCGCCCAGCTTCACGTTGACCTTGATAACGCGCTTGGCTCCGTTGCCCCGTGCGTGTCTCAGGCATATGCTGGCGATGCTCTCGGTGACTCCGAGCTCGTGCATGGCTTTCCTTTCCCTCCGCCCCCGCTCTCTCACTCTAGCATAGAGTATACCGGCGCTCTCTCCCAGGGGAATGAGGCGGCTCAGTGCGTGAGCACGGCAGCGGTTTCCGAGACCCGCCGGGCCGGCGGCCCGCAGCGGCTTCTATCCCCCGCTTCTCTTCGCCGGCCCGGCATGCCGGCGGAAAGCACGCTACCCGCCCGAGTTGGCAAGCGCCCGCGAATAGTGATTTAATAGATGGGTACGAAACACTATTCGCAGCAAAATACGCAGCTTGATCGAGGAAAACGATGGAACAGGAAAAGCGGCACCACGCTGGATACCCATCCCGCGACACCCAAGTCATAACCTGCCTTGTGCGCCGGTGCGCTGCTTCCACCGTTCCGAGATACACGTAAGAGATGGGGAGGTCTGAGATGAGCCACGCCAATGAAAGACTTTTTGACCATGCACTGGCCAGGGAGGTGAAATCCAGGAAGTCCAGGGCGGAGAAGGACAAGCGGATGCCGCTCAAGGATGCAATCGCCCAGTTCGTCCAGGACGGGGACTCCGTCATCGAGACCGGGTTCGCCTACGTGCGGGGTCCAATGGCGGCCTTCTGGGAGATAGGAAGGCAGCGCAAGAAAGACCTGGTGGGCATCTTCACCCCGGGAGGCATGAACACCGCCTGGCACGAGTTCGGGGGGATGGAGGGCTGTCACGTTGCCTACGTGGGCGTGGAGATGCGCGGCCTTATAGCGCCATTCCGGCGGGGGGTCGAGGCCGGTACCCTGAAAGTCTATTCCGACTGGAGTCACGGGGGCCTGGCCCTGGCCCTGATGGCCGCGGAAAAAGGCCTGGATTACGTGGCCTGCAAGTCCATGCTGGGCACGGACATCATGAACACCAACCCCTACATCAAGCTGGCCGAGGACCCGTTCACGGGGCAGCCCGTCTGCCTGGTGCCGGCCATGTACCCAGACGTGGCCATCATCCACGTCCACCATGCGGACAAGTACGGCAACGGCCGCATCTGGGGCCCCGCCGTCAACGACCATTCCATATGCGTGGCCGCCCACAAGGTGATCGTCACCTGTGAGCGCATCGTGGATACCCTGGACATCCGCGCCAATCCCTACCAGGTGGTCGTGCCCCATTACACCGTCGACGCGGTGTGCGAGGTGCCCTACGGCGCCTATCCCGGGGACATGCCCGGTCTGTATTACTTCGACCGCCGCCTGCAGGAGAGGGTGGTGCGCGTGGAGTGGAAGACGGCGGAGAGCACCAGGGAATGGTACGAGAAATACATCCTGGGCACCAAGGACCATTTCGAGATGATCGAGCTCATCGCCGAGGACGACGGCATGAACGTCCTCGAGTACATCAAGCGCCTGGAGCAGCTGGCCTGCGACGCCGCCTTCTGCGGACTGGGCTCCTGGGGCGTGGGCGGCGAGCGCGACTGGAAATACGAGGAAGTGGCCAAGCGGGCCATTTAAGGAGGGCGAAGATGAACGATATACAGGTTAACGAGGTACAATACACCCCCCGGGAGCTCCTGGCCTGCGTAGCCGCCCGCCTGATCGCGGACGGGGAGAGCGTTTTCGTCGGCACCGGCCTTCCACTGGTGGGGGCGCTCCTGGCGCACAAGCTCTACGCCCCCAACATGATGGCCATCTACGAGTGCGGAGCCGTGGACCCGGAGCCCCGCGTGCTCCCCTGGTCGGTCTCCGGCTCGTGGACCTACCACAAGGCCCCGGTCATCCTCTCCATGACCTCCGTCTTCGGACACAGCCGCGCCGGCTACGCCGACGTGGGGTTCCTGGGTGGGGCCCAGATAGACATGTACGGCAACATCAACGCCACCGTCATCGGTGATTACGAGCAGCCCAGGGTGCGCCTCACCGGGTCGGGCGGGGCCAACGACATCGCCTCCCTGTGCCATCGGGTCATCTTCATGGGGCTGCACCTGCCGGAGCGCTTCCCAGAGCGCTGCGATTACGTGACCACCCCCGGCTTTCTCGATGGGCCGGGCGCGCGGGAGCGCGCCGGCCTCGTGGGCGGCGGTCCCTGGCGGGTCATCTCCCACCTGGCCCTCATGGGCTTCGACGAGGAGACGTGCAGGATGAAGCTCATCTCCTACCATCCCGGCGTGACCCCGGAACTGGTGCAGCAGTTCACCGGCTTCGAGCTGCTGGTGCCCGACGACGTGGTGGAGACTCCCAAGCCGACGGAGGAGGAGCTGCGGGTGTTGCGCGAGGAAGTGGACCCCTGCCAGCTGTTCGTCTTCTAGACCGTCGGCACGCGCGAGGCCGCTTTCCCGGTTACCAGATCACGGCGCCGGAAGAGCAGTCCACCGCCCATAGGCGCTTGGGTGGTACGAGGAAGTCGCTGAGGTTGACGCCGTCGGCGGCCAGCGCGCTCCAGTCTCCCTGCAGGAGAAGGAGTATCTGCTCATAGTTCAATCCCCGCAGGGCTGAGATGACGTCGAGGCTGGTCCCCTGGGCCGCGAGGCGGCGCAGAAAGGACTGGAAGTCCTCGTCGGCCGGGGCCGGTTCCTCGCCCGCAGGCGTTTCCTCCCCACCTTCCCCGGGCAGGGAGGCCGTATCGCCGCCGAAGGTCTCTTCTTCCCGGGTCTCTTTCTTCTGGTCCTGGACGGTGTCGACCGGGGCCAGGGGCATGCTGCCCTGCTTGGACGGCGCGAGCCATGCGGCAAGCTCCCTCAGTACCGATTCGCTTATCTTGAGGCTCTCCTCTCCACCCAGCGAGGCGAGGGCCATAGCCGGTGGCTTCTTCCGGTCGGGGAAGAGCAGGTAATCCTCGGGGCCGCTCACCGATATCAGCCAGGCGTCCTTCCCCTCTATCCTTGCGCGCTCGGCGTAGCAGGGCAGGAGGATTTCGTCGCCTGCATGGTCCATCACTGATTCCAGGGCGCGCATCAGTTCCTCAGGGTCATGGCCTGCCGCCGCCGCCTGCTCGGTAAGGTCGACGGCGAGCTCGGCCTGGAGGCTACGCAGAGCGGCCGTATTCGAGGTGCCGCCGGAGGCCGGGTACCAGTAGGTAGAGTAGAAGTCCAGCCGCGCCCCCAGGTCGTTGCGGAAATCATCCAGGTCGGCAGCGGTATAATCGTTACCGGTCGTGACCAGGGCCGGGCGCGCCACGGCCGCCGCCGCCATCGCGTCCGTGGTCGTGCCGTCCGCGGCGACGCCCTCTACCGGGAGCTGTCCCTCGCGGGACTGCAGGGTGCTTTCCCCCTCCGGCGCCGCCTCCTCCGCCACCGGGGCGGGGCCCCCGCCGTTCCAAACCGCCAGGCCTATCACCGCCACGGTAAACAGGGCGAGCACGGATATGGCCGCGGCGGCCCACTGGCCACGGCGAAAGGCAGGCCCGCGGGCGGTTGTCCCCGCCATCTCGCGGCGCAGGCGGTTGGCAAGGCGGTAGCTCTCTTCCGGGGTGGGGATGATGACGGGCAGCGAGCGAAGCTCCCCCACAAGGCCGCTCATGTATGCGAGGCGCCGCGAACATCCCTCGCAGGCTTCAAGGTGTTCCCGCAGCTCCCGTGTCTGCGTCACGGTCAGCTCGCCGTCGATATACGGCCCGATCTGTTTGGTTGCTTTTCTACATCTCATCTTCATGCCCTGGGTCCGGGAGAAGGGTCTCGGATATCCATCCTCGCACTTAAGGTTAGATGGAGAGATCAACCCATCTGTTCCCGGTAATCCTCCAATTCCTTGGCCAGCCTCGTCCGGGCCCGGTTAAGGCGTGATTTCACCGTGCCCAGCGAGATATCCAGTATCTCCGCCACCTCTTTGTAGTTATAGCCGTTGAGGTCGTGGAGGTAGATCACCTCCTTGAACTTGTAAGGGAGGCGGGCGATGCCCTCACGCACCGTTTTCTGCAACTCCGCCCTTTCCGTGCTCGCCTCAGGCGAGTCTAAGCCGTCGTCCGCCAGGCGCTGCTCGATGTCCGGCAGGTCTTCTCCGGGCGATTCGGAGATGGAGACGTGCCGGCGCGACTTGCGCGCGTAGTCGTGGCAGGCGTTGAGGGATACGCGGTAGAGCCAGGTGGAGAACTTGGCCTCTCCGCGGAAAGAACCCAGCTTGCGCAGGAGCAGGACGAAGACCTCCTGGCACACGTCGGCGGCATCGGTGCGGTTGCCGAGGAGGCGGTAGGCCATGTTCATGATCACCGCTTCGTAGCGTCCCACCAGTTCCTCGAAGGCAGCGCCGTCACCCTCGAGGTAGAGGCGTACCAGCTCCTCGTCCGTGGGGCGGTCTTTTTCTCCTCCGTCGTCTTCGTATATGGACATGGACAGGATCCTTTGCCGACGATAAATTTTCTGTAATTCTAGCATAGCCCCTCTGACCACAACGTCCGACAGGTCGCTTCGCGTCGGCGGCAGCGTCGCCCGGAGTGCGGCGTGTAAGCGCCTCGATGTCTCCGAGTGTTAAAGCGTGATGCCTGAGGGGTATCCATCGAGGCCAAAGCCTGGCGTGGGTACGCAGGTGATATAGGTCCGTAGGGCGGCGCGGCGGTGCCGGTCGCCTGGCCGAGTCCGGGAGGCCAGGCCTGGCAAGCGTACGCGGGGATGATGGGCCCGGAGGCGCATCTGCGCAACAACCTACATGATATAATTCCAGCGTGAAGAAGGAGGTAATGCCGTGAAGAGAGCGCTGCTCTCCGGTAACGAGGCGCTCGCCCTGGGGGCGTGGCGCGCGGGAGTGCGTGTCGCGGCCGCCTATCCCGGCACCCCGTCAACGGAGATACTGGAGGAGCTGGCCGCATACCCCGAGGTCTACTGCGAGTGGTCGCCCAATGAGAAGGTCGCCCTGGAAGTGGGTATCGGGTCGTGCCTGGGCGGGGCGAGGTCGCTGGTGGCCATGAAGCACGTCGGCCTCAACGTGGCCGCGGACCCCTGGATGACCCTGCCTTATATCGGGGTGAACGCCGGGCTGGTGCTGGTCGTCGCGGACGACCCCGGCATGCACTCCTCGCAGAACGAGCAGGACAGCCGCTACTACGCGCGCATGGCCAAGGTCCCCATGCTGGAGCCGGCGGACAGCCAGGAGTGCATGGAGATGATGGGGGCCGCCATGGACCTCTCGGAGCGTTACGATACCCCGGTTATGCTGCGAGTCGAGACCAGGATCAGCCATTCCCGCACCGTGGTCGAGTACCGGGAGGACCGCGTCTCGGTGGACCTGCCTTACGGGAAGGACGCGGCGAAGAGGGTGATGATACCGGGGCACGCGCGGCTGCGGCACCCGGTGGTCATAGCGCGCCTCGAGGACCTGGAGAGGGAGGCGGACGCTGCCGCAGCGAGAGCGGTGGAGATGCGCTCCTCCCGCGTGGGCATCATCACCTCGGGGGTCTGCTACCAGTACGCCAGGGAGGCCTTCCCCGAGGCGTCCATACTGAAGCTGGGCTTCGTCTACCCGCTGCCGGAGAAGACCATCCGCGAGTTCGCCTCCCGTTTCCGCCGCGTCTACGTGGTGGAGGAGCTGGAGCCCTTCCTGGAGGAGGGCATCAAGGCCCTGGGCATCGACGTGGTGGGCAAGGCGCGCATCCCCCGGGACGGGGAGCTCGACCCCACCCTGGTCGGGGAGGGCCTGGCCGAGCTTATCGAGATGGATACCGGGGTCAAGCACGGGGGATGGGCGCCACCGACCGCGTGCGCCGCGGTCCCCGCCGAGTCCGAGCTTCCCGGCCGCCCGCCGGTGATGTGCCCGGGCTGCCCCCACCGCGGCCTCTTCTACGCCCTCAACCGCAACAAGGCCGTCGTCTCCTCGGACATCGGCTGCTATACCCTGAGCGTGCTGCCGCCGCTGGCGGGTATAGACTGCCAGGTGTGCATGGGGGCCAGCGTGGGCATGGCCCTGGGGCTGGAGAGGGCTTTCGCCGGCAGCAAGGTGAACGCGGAAAAAGCGGGCAAGGTGGTCTGCGTCCTCGGCGACTCCACCTTTATCCACGGCGGCATCACCGGCCTCATAGACATGGTCTACAACAACACCGTATCCACCATCGTCATCCTGGATAACCGCACCACCGCCATGACCGGGTTCCAGGACCACCCCGGCACGGGCAGGACGCTCATGGGCGAGGACACCCACGCCCTGGACCTGGCGGAGCTGTGCCGCGCCGTGGGGGTGCAGTCCGTGCGGGTCGTGGACCCCTGGGAGCTGGAGGAGGCGGAGGCGGTCATCCGCGAGGAGATGGAGGCTCCGCACACCTCCGTTATCATCTCCAGCCGCCCCTGCGTGCTGCGCGAGCGCCGCAGCGGCACCGTCTACCGCGTGGACGAGGAGGAATGCACGGGCTGTAAGCGCTGCCTGCGCCTGGGCTGTCCCGCCCTGGTCATGCGCGGCGAAAAAGCGTTGGTGCAGGAGGACCTGTGCGTGGGGTGTTCCATGTGCGCGCAGGTCTGCCGTCCCGGGGCCCTGAAGGAGGTGAGCGGCGGTGACTGACGTGGTCCTGGCCGGCGTGGGAGGGCAGGGAAACGTGCTCTCGGCCCGCGTCCTGGCGGAGGCGGCGCTGTCCATGGGCTACGACGTCAAGACCTCCGAGGTGCACGGCATGGCCCAGAGGGGGGGCAGCGTGGTGTGCATGGTGCGCTGGGGCGAGAAGGTGCATTCCCCCCTCATCGAGACGGCAAAGGCGGATTTCCTCCTCGCCTTCGAACTGCTGGAGGGCCTGCGCTTCCTGCGCTACCTCGGCGCCGGGGGAACGGCCATCGTGAACCAGTACAGCCTGGACCCTCTGCCGGTGCTGCGCGGAGACGCCGTTTATCCCGGGGACGCCCTGGAGACCATCCGCTCCTACGCCGCCCACACGGTGCAGCTGGACGCGCGCGAGTTGGCGGCGCGGGCAGGGAACCAGCGCGCGGCGGGATCATGCCTGCTGGGAGTGCTGTCCGCCTTCCTCGATTTCCCCGCTGAGATATGGAGGGAATCGATACGCGGGTTGGCGCCCCCCAAGGCGGTGGAGGTCAACCTCAAGGCGTTCGAGCTGGGGAGCGAGGCAGGCCAGCGTCCTGGCTGACGGCGGCAAGACCCACGGGGGGTGGAAGAGCATGGGAGGCGGGGTAAACGGCGGCGGGGACTGCTACGGAGAGAGCAGGCTGGAGAGTTGCGACTGGTACGAGGCCAACACCTTTCACCACACACAGTTCAGCGACATGGGGCTGCTGCTGGACATGAAGAACAAGGCGGGCAAGAGCATCAGCGTCTGCCTTCCCAGCCTCAACGAGTCCTCCACCATCGGCACCATCCTCGAGGTCGCGCGGCGCGAGCTGGTGGATAAAACTCCCCTGGTCGACCAGCTCTGCGTGGTGGACGGGGGCAGTGAGGACGCCACTAGGGAGATAGCGCGGGACGCGGGCGCGCAGGTGTTCGGGCAGGAGGAGATACTCCCCGGCTACCACGAGCCCCTGGGCAAGGGGGACGCGCTGTGGAGGAGCCTTTTTTGCCTGGACGGCGACCTCATCATCTGGGTGGATTCCGACATCCGCAACTTCCACCCCCGCTTCATCTACGGCATCATCGGCCCCCTGCTCGCGAGGCCGGAGATCCTCTATGTCAAGGGCTATTACCAGAGGCCGATCAAGGCCGAGCACCGCCTGCTCTCCAGCGGTGGAGGCAGGGTGACCGAGCTGGTGGCGCGCCCCCTGCTGAGCCTTTTCTTCCCCGAACTGGGAGCCTTGATCCAACCCCTGTCGGGTGAATACGGTGGCGACCGCGGGCTGTTGGAGAAGATACCCTTTTTCTCCGGATACGGCGTGGAGATAGGCATGCTCATGGACATCTACGACCGTTTCGGTATGCGGGTAATAGGACAGGTGGACCTGGTGGACAGGCAGCATTTCAACCAGTCGGTGCCCGCTCTGGGGAGGATGTCCTTTCAGATCATGCAGGCGGTCATCATCCGCCTGCAGGAGCAGGGTAAGCTGGAGCTCCACGGTGATTACAGCACCGAGATGACCCAGGTGGACTACAAGGACGGGCAGTACCTGCTGGAGAAGAGGGTGCTGCAGGTACAGGAGAGGCCCCCCATGGTAGAGGTGTTGGAATACCGCGAGCGTTTCAAAAGGGGCGGGTGATGGCGGGGTACTTCGGAGACGGTGTGCGATCCGAGCTGGAGCTGGCGGCCGAGGATTTCGGGCCGGCCTCCCGCTGGTCTCGCGTGAAAGCGGGCCTTGAACAGGTGCGCGTGGTCTATACCGACCTGGACGGTACCATGATGGGCCCCATGGGCAACTTCGTGCTCAACATCCGGCGCGAGTACACCCTGCGCCCGGTGAGCGTGCTGGTGGAGGCCCTGAGGCGGGGCGTTGACGTGGTCCCGGTCTCGGGGCGCAGCGGGCGACAACTGCGGGAGACGGCGCGCGTGCTGGGGATGCGCAACTACATCGCCGAGCTCGGCGTCGAGGTCGTCTATGACCTGGGCGAGGAGGTCATCATGGATGCCGGCGAGCTGGGGGAAGGGTGCACCGATATCCGCGAGGCCATCAAGCGCTCGGGCGCGGAGGAGGCCATCCTGTCCCGCTACCAACGCCGCATCGAGTATCATACCCCCTGGTCCGACTTCCGCGACTGCACCCCCCTCTTCCGGGGCCTGGTGGACGTAGATGAGGTGAACCGCCTCCTGGACGGGGATTTCCCCGGCCTGGTGCTGGTGGACAACGGCGTGCTGCCGCGCACCAGCCCCACACTGGAGGTGAACGAGCTGCGGGCCTATCACCTCATGCCCAAGGGGGTTAGCAAGGAGAAGGCGACCGCCGAGGACATGCGCCGCCGCGGATTCCGCAGATCGGAGGCCATCGCCGTGGGAGACTCCGAGGCGGACCTGGCCTTCGCCGGAGTGGTAGGTGCTTTCTTCCTGGTGCGCAACGGCCTCTATTCCAACCCCCATCTCACAACCGCCATCTCCCGCCTGGAGAACGTGGTCGTGACCGAGGGGTTTCTCAACGAGGGATGGGCGGAGGCCGTCGAGCTCGCCGTCCTCACCTGACCGGCTTCCCCTTCGGGGGTCAATAAGAGCACGTGCCATTCGCATCATCCCCACCCGCGCTCAAGGCGCTTTGAGGTTGCCTCGCCGCTCCGCCTCCTCGCGATGGGCTCCGTGCGTAACCCCCGCCTCGGATGCCCCGGACCGTGTCTTGGGCCGCGTCCAGGGTGGCCGCATGCCGTCGGCGATACGCTCTGCCCGTTCAACTCACCAGCCGTTTCACCCCTTCACCCCCCCGTGCGCGCCGTTCGGGATATAGCTTTAGGTGGAAAAGCGAAAAGACGATATCTTATTAGACAGACGGAAAGGAAAAGGCCATATCAGGGCATCCCCACCGCGGGAGCCCCGTTTGGCTTTGAAGGAAAGCCAGCGATGCGGGCCCGGGAGGATATGTCTTTGCAGCGAGGGGTGTGGCCTTGGACTTGAGAAAAAAGCTGATCTACTTCACCAGGCTCTTCAGGATGCTGGCATACGTCTATATCCTGATCCAATACATCCAGGTCCGTGAGGATTATAACGCCAGCCTGGTGGTCCCCGTAATCGCGGGTTTGGGCGTCTTTTACATCATGATGGATTTCATCGTCTTCCGCGTGCCCGAGGAGAGGTTCAGGCTGGCTTCACTCGCGCTGATGCTCTTCGAGATGTTCCTCATCTCGCTGCTCATCTACTACACCCGCAACAGCCCCATCGCCGAGTTCGACATCCTCTATGCCCTCCCCATCGTCAACATCTCGCTGTGGTTCGGTGTCCGGGAGGGGTTGGTCTACGGGGTACTGGGCAGTATCGCCCTCACCGTCACCCTCGCGTTCTCCGGCAGGCTGGAATGGCCGGGCAGTGTGGGGTACATGTTGGGCCGCTTTCTGTTCTTCATCCTCGCCGGCCTGGGCATGGGGTACATGGCGGAGTTCGCGGAAAGCGAGAGCAAGGAAAAGTCCAGGCGTATGGTGGAGCTGACTGCCCTGTCCGGCTTCGCCACCATTTTCGATTCCACCCTACAGGAGGATAAGGTCTACACCAACCTGGGCAACGCAATATCGCGCAGCATCAACCCCGACGCCGTACTCGTGTTCCGCTTCGATCAGGAACAGGAGAAGCTCTCCGTGGTCTCCTCCAGCGGGGTGAGCGACAGCGAGGCGAGCCTGAGTATCCCGGCCAGATACGGCATGATCGGCAGGATAGTGCAGGACAGGATGTCCATCCTCCTGAACGACACGGACAAGGAACGAGGCTACCGTCAGCTCCTGGAATCCCAGCGCATCAGGTCCGCGGTCTACGCTCCCATGAAATGGCGGGAGGAGGTCTACGGGGTGGCTTTCGCGGGGAGCCAGCAGAAGGACTGGTTCAAAGAGAACGACCTTAACCTGCTCTCCGCCCTGTCCGTGCAGGCCGCCCTGGCCATCCATAACTCACGCCTGTACTCTGACCTGGAGGACCGCATCGGCGAACTGCACGCCATCTTCGAGATAGACAAGGCCATCACCTCCGCCATCGACCTGGAGACGGTGCTGCAGCAGATAGTGCAGATGAGCATCGGGCTGCTGGACGCCAAGATAAGCTCCATCATGCTCGTGGACGAGGAAAGCGATGAGCTGGTCATCGCAGCCGCCCACGGACTTTCGGAGAACTACATCCAGAAGGGGTCCATCAAGGTGGGCGAGAGCATAGCGGGCAGGGTCATCCAGGAGGGGAGGCCTATAGCCGTCGAGGATATCAGCGGCGATCCCCGTCACGTTTATTCCGAACAAGCCCGCACGGAGGGCCTGTGCTCGTTGCTCTCCGTCCCCTTGAACCTCAAGGACAGGGTTATCGGGGTGCTGAACATCTACACCGACGAGCCGCATTCCTTCAACTCCCACGAGATAAACCTCTTTACCAGCCTGGCCGCCCAGGCGGCCATCGCCATAGAGAACGCCCGCCTCTTCGAGAGCCTCGAGGAGATCTACATCGAGGTCATCACGGCCATGGCATCCGCTATCGACGCCCGCGACGCCTACACCCATGGCCATTCCCACCGCGTCACCAAGTACGCCGTGAGCATCGCCGAGGGGATGCGCCTCTCGCCGGCGGAGGTGGACATCATCAGGAACGCCAGCATCCTGCACGATGTCGGCAAGATAGGCATAAAGGAGGACATACTGAAAAAGCCCGGCAGGCTCACCGAGGAGGAGAGAAGGGAGATGGAATACCACCCCTTCATCGGCACCAAGATACTGCAGTCGGTCAAACTCCTGGAGCCGGTCATGCCCCTGGTCTATCACCATCACGAGCGCTTCGACGGCACCGGCTACCCGGATGGGCTGCGGGGAGAGGAGATCCCGCTGGGGGCGAGGATCATCACCGTAGCCGATGCTTTCGAGTCCATGACCTCGGACCGTCCCTACCGCAAGGCGTTGCCCCTGGAGGAGGCTGTGGCCGAGCTGAGGGCTGGCGCGGGCAGGCAGTTCGACCCCCGTATCGTCGACGTATTCATCAAGCTTGCCGAAGAGGGAAAGATAGACCTGGAATGGTCACAGAGCCGGGTCATCACCCTCTCCGACCGCATAGGCCGCGCCGGCACCAAGTAGAGCTTTCACCCCCTCGCCTCCCTTAAGATCGATCCCTTACTGTCACTTTCACCTTCCATTCCCGTGACCAGAGGTCCGGGCGCCCAGAGGGTCGCTTTGGCGCAGGGGGACGGCGACCCGCGTTGACGTCAACACTTCCACTTCGGGTCCGGCCACGGACTGTGCCTTATGCGAGTTAAACGCGCGCATACTGGACCGCTGCTTCCGTGAGGATGGTAGAATCTCGTTATGAGAATATGGAACAGGATCAAGCAGTTCTTCCGGGGCAAGAGGTTCCTCTGCGATGACTGCGCCTACGATTATCCTTCCGCCTGCAGGAACCCGGAGCGTCCCAACGCCACCTCCTGCCCCGATTACCGCAAACGCTTCTAACCTATGGAGTCAGGTCTTGTGTTTTGCATGCCCGGTATGTGAATTGTATTCTTACATATGCCCGTTGTTGAAGAGCTATTATAGCTTCGCGCATGGATAACCGCATGCAAAACACAAGACCTGACACCCTCAGTCTCTCAGCCGCAGCAGCCTCCCGCAGTTCGAACACCGGAAACAGTAAGACCTTCCCAGCATGCCCATGAAGATATAATCGGGCTCACCGCAATCGCACCTCTGTCTCAAAGACGCTATCTTGCGGTTGAAAATAGGTATGGAGGCGAGCATGGGGGTCAGGAGCAACAGCGGTATTATGCCCAGGACGCTCCGGGTGAAGGCGAAGACGAGCGCCGACGCGGCCACCAGCACGGCGGCCGCCAGGGCAAAGACCATGAGAAGCCTGCGGTTGGCACGGGGGATATCGACTTGTGAGAACAGCTCCACCAGCTTAGCGCCCGCCTCGGGTTCCAGGTCTCGCCCGCAGGAGGGGCACTCCAGCTGCGCGAATATGGTAGGTGTCGTCCCGAAGGCCACGGGATACCGGGGCGCCCATCCCTTGTAGCGGGGGAGGCCGCCGTAGCCGCAGGCGGGGCACTCCAGCTCGACCTCCCAGCCATGCTTATGCTCCATGTCCTGCCGGTACTCGGAGACCTTTTCCTTGAACTTCAAACCCCGCACCCCCGTTCTTTCGGTCGCGTTCCCGCAGAGCGCGTTCACAGGTGGGTGAGATGACGCGGCCCCAGGTATTCCAGGGGGTTTTCCAGCGCCATCTCCACCGTGGCCAGCATCTTCTCGCGTTCCTCGGGAAGGTGCCCGTAGATGGGGACATAGTTGGAGATATGGTCGGAGAGGAACCATGCGTCCTCCACCTCGAGCCCCTGTAGGATAACCTGCAGCTCGCGCATTATGGTCTCCCCGCTGGCTTCCCGGAAACCCCCTTCCCGGGCTATCTCGTACAGCGGCATGCCCGGTAAAAGGGCCAGGGTGCGGGGACGGATGAAATCGGGCCGCATGGCGTTGAGCACGCGGGCGGTGTTATCGGCATGCTGGCGCCACAGGTCCTCCCCGCCCAGCCCCAGCAGGACGTACACGGAAAGGGCGATGCCTGCCTCCCTCACCCTGCGCGCGGCTTCGATCATGCCCTCCGAATCCACGCCCTTGTCCATCATGGTCAGCACCTCGTCGTCACCGGACTCCAGGCCCATATAGATGATGTCCAGGCCTGCATCGCGCAGTCGGCGCAGCGCCTCAGGCGGCTTGCCCTTGAGGAAGCGGGCCCCGCCGTAACTGGATACCCTCTCGACCTCCGGGAAGATATCCCGGGCATAAGCGATGATGTCCGCGAGCTTATCGGAGTTCATGGCGATGGTGTTTCCGTCGGCCAGGAATATAGACCCCACGTGGCTGTACATGAGGCGCGCCCTGCGCAGGTCCGCCTTGACCTCCTCGGGGTCGCGCACGCGGTACTTCTTCATCTTGTACATGGCGCAGAAGACGCAACGGTTGTGCGGGCAGCCCAGGGTGACCTGGATGATCAGGCTGTTGGCCTCGCAGGGAGGCCGGAATAGCGGCTCTTCGTACTCCATGAATGACCTTACCATCATACCTACTATTATAAAGGGTCCTATCCGCGTCCTCGAGCACCGACCCCATCCCTGGGACTGGCGTTATCGTGAGATATCACATGTCAGGGATGGCCCCATCTTGACAAAAAGCCTCTGATTCAAGCTATCAAGAGATATCATATGTCAGGGACCCCGTCTTGACCTTCAGCGGATGTCGTCCGCGCCTGCGTCGCAGGCCAGCTCCGCCTCGGGCCCCGCGGTGTCGCTCGCCACCTTGCCGTCGCGTAGGGTTACGATGCGACGCGTGTAGTCGGCCACCATAGGGTCGTGGGTGACGATGGCGAAGGTCTGCCCCGTCTCCCGGTTTAGGTCGCGCATGAGCTCTATGACCTTGCAGGTGTTATAGGTGTCGAGCTCGCCCGTGGGCTCGTCAGCGAGCACCAGCACCGGGTTTGTGACCAGGGCGCGCGCGATGGCTACCCGCTGCTGTTCCCCGCCGGAAAGCTGGCTGGGACGGTTATCGGCGCGCCCGCCGAGGCCCACAGTCTCCAGGGCCTCGAGGGCGCGGTTCCTCCTCTCCTGGGCGGGGACCTTTAGGTAGCGCAGGGGTAGCTCCACGTTCTCCCGTGCGCTCAGCACCGGCAGCAGGTTGAACTCCTGGAAGACGAAGCCGATCTTCTCCCGCCTGAGCCTGGTCAGCTCCTTTGCCGAGAGCTCTCCCGCCTCCCTGCCGTCGATGGATATGCTGCCCGAGGTGGGCGCGTCAAGAAGGCCGATGAGGTGGAGTAGGGTGGTCTTCCCCGACCCCGACGGCCCCACGATGGAGAGGAACTCACCCGTATCGATGGATATGTCCAGGCCGTCCACGGCTTTTATCTCCACCGGCCCGATGTTGTACACCTTGCTTATGCCACGAGCGGTGATCATCTCTCAATCCTCCTTCAGGGCGTCAATGGGCTTGAGCCGGGCGGCGCGCAGGGCGGGGAAGAAGCCGGCCGCCGTTCCCAGCACGGTGGCGAAGACCACCGGGCCCACCACCACCGTGGTGGTTATGGTAAACACGGTGACCTGGCTGGACGCGGTGGCGTTGTTGAGCAGGAACACGGCCAGCAGTCCCAGCAGCATGCCAATGAGCCCACCGAAGAAACCGATCAGCGCCGATTCCAGCAGGTACTCACCCAGCACGGAGAATGTCTCCGCTCCGATGGCCTTCTTCAGGCCTATCTCCTGGGTGCGCTCGGACACCGACATGATCATGGTGTTGATGATGGAAAGCCCCCCTACCACCAGGGCGATGAAGCCGATGCCCAGCAGGATGGCGTTGAAGATCAGGCTGAACTGCGAGATCTGCTTCTCCGCCTCCGCGGGCGAGATGACCTTTATCCCCTCCACGCTATCGTCGATACGCGCCGCGAGTTCGTTGGCGTCAACGCCGTCCTCGGGGATGACGTCGATGGTGGCCGCGATATCCTCCACCTGGAAGTAGGGGTTTATCGACCTGAACAGGTTGAGCGCGTCATCGTAGGAAACGAAGGCGAAGCTGTCGGGCGAGGAGAGGGTTGGCTGGTATATCCCCACGACCTCGAACTCCTTACCCCTCAACTCGACGGTATCACCTACCCCTGCATCGAACTTCTCGGCCAGGGTCGAGCCCAGCACCACCACGCCCTCGTCGCCCTCCTGCAGGATGCGTCCCTTGTCTATCTCGATGAGGTTGAGCAGGTCCTCGGCCTCGCTCAGGTCAGCCCCTACTATCAGTTCCGGGGCGCCGAAACCGGTGCTGTCGCTGGAGAGCAACAGGCCGAACCCTGCAACCGCGCTTTTCACTCCCGGGACCGCTTTTATCTCGTCCACCTTTGTCAGCTCCAGGTACCCGTCTGAGCCCCCGAAGAGGCCGCTCCCCGCCGGCACAATGGATATCTTGCTGGTGAACCAGGTCTCGGCCCCCTTGACCTGCTGGTTGAGGCGGGCCGAAAGGGCGCCCAGCACGGTGAGGGCGAATATGCCCACCACGATCCCGAAAACGGTGAGGAAGGTGCGCGCCTTACGCCTCCACATATTCCTCAGCACGTACTTGAACATTGACGTTTTCCTTTCCCGGTCGCGTGCCGCTATTCCTATATATTATTGACGCGCAGCGCGTTTATAACCAATGAAGTGCATCATACCGCGTGTGCCGCAGTATCGACAGCGGAAGCGTGTGAAGACTGGCCAGTTGAGTCCCGGTCTGGGCTTGACCCCAGAAGGGAGGCTCCGTTATTGACGGCAGGTCAAGGGTAGCCCCTACAAACGTCATTGCGAGACGCCGTCCGCGGCGACGAAGCAACCCCTATGTGCCCGTGTCACTGTGACCGCGGGCAGGGATGAGGAATATGGCACGGTCTGGGCTTGACCCCAAAAGGGACGCGGGGGGGTCAACCGCGGAGCTTCTCTATCTCCGCGGCAGCGGCGTCGTGGAGAGCTACGCGGTATGCGAAGAGCCCCATCCCCGTGCCCAGGAGCACCTGCCTGACCGGCCCCTGCAATTCCTCCAGGGAGATCCACCGCGTCTCCCGGATCTCCTCCTCGTCGAGGTGGCCGAGCTCGCCGCCTGGGGCCAGGGCCGTGAAGACCAGGCTACGCCAGTACTCCGTTTCCGGGCCGCTGCTGAAGCGGACATGGGTGTGCAGGATGAAGCGGTCCAACACCACGTCCAGCCCCGTCTCCTCCCTGGCCTCGCGTAACGCTCCCGCCTCCAGGTCCTCGCCGGGGTTGGCGGCTCCGCTGGGCGCGCGCCAGGCTCCCGGCGGGAACATATGCTTGGCGATGGCCGCGAATTCCCGGTACCGTTGATCGCGGAAGATGAACAGGGTGACGTCGTGGTTGCGGCCGTGCTTCTTCGACCCCACCAGCATGCTCATCTCCGGGGGGTTTATCTCGCAGGCCAGGGAGAGATGACGGGGTCGCCCGTACCTCTTCTCCATCTCCATGATCATCTCATCGCTAACATATGCCATGCGACAATTATATAGATATGGCGGGGCAGTCCGAAATCGCCCCGGACCTGCGCGGCGGCCTTTACGGTATAATCATCTCTGTCGGATCAGCAGAAACGGAGATGATGGGCGTGCGCAGGATATACATGGACCATGCCGCTACTACTCCCTTCCATCCCATGGTGAAGGAGGCCATGCTGCCTTACCTGGGGGAGTTTTTCGGAAACCCCTCAAGCATCTACGGCGAGGGCAGAGACGCACGCAAGGCGGTGGAGCGGGCGCGCACCCAGGTGGCTGATGCGCTGGGCGCGGACGCGACGGAGATATTCTTCACCAGCGGCGGCACCGAGGCGGACAACCTCGCCGTGCTGGGTACGGCGAGGGCAAACCGCGAGCGGGGAAACCATATCATCACCACCAACATCGAACACCACGCCGTGCTGGAGCCCTGCCACTACCTGGCCAGGGAGGGCTGCGAGGTCACTTTGCTGCCCGTGGACAGCGCGGGCCTGGTTGACCCCGACCAGGTGCGCCGCGCCATCAAGCCCTCCACCGTGCTCGTCTCCGTGATGCACGCCAATAACGAGATAGGCACCATCCAGCCCATAGAGGAGATCTCGGCCGTGTGCCGGGAGGCCGGTGTCTATCTGCACACGGATGCCGTCCAGACGGTGGGGGCCCTGGGGGTAAACGTGGACAGCCTGGGCGTGGACATGCTCTCGGTCTCCGCCCACAAGCTCTACGGCCCCAAGGGGACGGGCTGCCTGTACGTGCGCCGGGGGACGAAGCTGGAAGCCGTCCTGTTGGGGGGCGGGCAGGAGAAGAGGATGCGCTCGGGGACCGAGAACGTGGCGGGGATCGTGGGCTTCGGCGTAGCCATGGCGCTGGCAGCGGGCGAATGGGAGCAGCGGTCGGAGCAGGTGCGCCCCCTGCGCGACCGCCTCATCGCGGGCATCCTGGAGCGCATACCCCATACGCGCCTCAACGGCGACCGCGAGCGCAGGCTCCCCAACAACGTCAACGTCCTCTTCGACTTCATCGAGGGGGAGGCCATATGCCTCAAGCTGGATTTCTCGGGCATCGCGGCCTCCACCGGCTCGGCATGCTCCTCCGAGAGCGGCGAGGCCTCGCACGTGCTCCTGGCGCTGGGCATCCCGCCGCAGCAGGCCCACGGCAGCCTCCGCCTGACCCTGGGCAGGGAGAACACGGACGAGGACGTGGACCGCGTGCTGGAGGAACTTCCCCCCATCATCGAGGGACTGCGCCGCATGTCGCCCCTCTACCCCGGTTAATGGGGTCAGCCCCTGACATGTGACATTTCTTGATAGCGTAAGCTCAAGTCTTTGCTGCGCGGAAATTCTCGTGTCAGGGGCTGACCCAATCTTAACTGCGCTTCTTCTTGCGCAGCAGGGCCATACGCTCCATGGCCGCTGGGTTCGAGGGCGCCAGCTCCAGCGCCTTGCGGTAGTCCTTGCGTGCGGAGCCCAGGTCGCCCTGGTCGTAATAGATGTCGCCGCGGCAGATATAGGTGATGGCCACGCTCGGCTCCAGGTTGATGGCACGGGTCATGTCCTCCTTGGCCTTCTCGCGCTCCCCTTTGCGCCAGAAAGCCCTGCCGCGGTTGTAATAGGCGAGGTAGAGGTTGGGGTCGAATTCGAGCACCTGGGTGTATTCCTCTATGGCCGCGTCGAGCTTCCCCTCCGCGGCATGGATGGAGGCCAGGCTCATGCGGGTGATGGCCAGGTTGATGTTGAACATCTCGATGTCGTAGAAGTCCAGTTCCTCGTCCATCTCGCCTTCCTCAGCTACCTCAAGGTCAGCGTATAGTATATTGTCCTCTTCTCGCTTTGAGAAGCCGGCGCGGCATAACGCGGGCTTACGCCATACAATTATCGACGCCGCGGGCATCAACCTGGTTTCCCCCGCCAAACGTTGGGGCTAAGATCCCTCGAGGTGGGGGTGGTCATTGTC
>CAYPZH010000032.1:0-21163 GCA_964415205.1 uncultured Actinomycetota bacterium
GCGGCCGAGAAGGGAGTGCCGTTTCACACCGACGCGGTGGCCGCCGCGGGGACCCTGCCCCTGGACGTGGGCAAGCTCGGCGTATCCGCTCTCTCCCTCTCCTCCGACCTCATCTACGGTCCCCAGGGGGTCGGCGCCCTGTGGATAAAGCGCGGCACGCGCCTAATCCCCATGCTCGAGGGCGGGGTGCAGGAAGGCGGGCGGAGGGGTGGAACGGAGAACGTGGCCGGCATCGTGGGCATGGGTAAGGCGGCGGAGATGGCCGCCGAGAGCATGGGCACGAGGAACGCTCACCTCTCCAGCCTGAGGGACGCCATGATAGACGGCCTGCCGCAGAGGATAGAGCACCTCTATCTCACCGGCCATCCCACCCGGCGCCTGGCGTGGAACGCCAGCTTCGCGGTGGAGTTCATAGAGGGCGAGGGCATGCTGCTCTTCCTGGACCAGAAGGGGGTAGCGGTGTCCAGCGGCTCCGCCTGCACCTCGCGGGCGCTCAAGGGCTCGCACGTCCTCTCCGCATGCGGCCTGCCGGCGGAGAGGGCGCAGGGTTCGATACTCTTCAGCTTCGGGCCGCAGAACACCATGGAGGACGTGGAATACGTGCTGGACGTCTTCCCTCCCATCGTGGAAAGGCTGCGGCAGATGTCGCCTCTGTACGCCAAGTATCTGAAGGAAAGGGGATAGAAGCCATGGCGCAATACAGCGATACCGTGATGGAACATTTCACCAATCCGCGCAACGTGGGCGAGATCGAGGACGCCGACGGCGTGGGGGAGGTCGGGAACCCCGTCTGCGGGGATATGATGACCTTCTACGTCAAGGTAGACGACCAGGACCGCCTGGAGGACGTCAAGTACAAGACCTTCGGCTGCGGGGCGGCCATCGCCGTCTCCAGCATGGTCAGCGAGATGGCCAAGGGCAAGACCGTCGAGGAAGCCCTGAAGATCAGCCGAGATGATGTGGCCAAGGAGCTGGGCGGGCTGCCCAAGAACAAGCTGCACTGCTCCAACCTCGGCGCCGATGCCCTACACCTGGCCCTGGAGGACTACCTGAGCAAGAAAGGGAGGGACTGAGATGGAAGATAAAGCGACGATCCAGACGAGGAAATGCAAGTGCCCCTACTGCGACGCGGAAGCCGAATGTATAGATGCACTGGCCGCAGTGTGCGAGCCCTGCAGCGTCGCCATCGTCACCTGCGAGAGCTGCGGCGGCAAGATGAGGGAGGGCGCGGAAGAGTGCCCGGAGTGCGGCGAAAAGGTCTGAGGAGCCGGTAGCCGCCGCATCGTGGTCAGGACTCGGGGAGGGCTGGAAGCGGCCGCTACGCTCAGGACGAGCACGCAGGCCGAAATCCCCCGGGGCCGGGAAACCGGCTCGGGAGTACGAAGACACCAAATATGCGGCGCCGTACACGCTAATAGATCACGCCGGTAGCTGAAAGACCAGCCCGCGGGCGATGAATACGGATGGGAAAGGAGGTGCGAGCATGAGCGAAGAAACCGAGAAAGCGACCGTCGTGGTCTTCAGCGGCGAGCTGGACCGCGCCCTCGCGGCCTTTAACATCGCCACCACGGCCTCTTCCATGGGCATGGAGGTGACCATGTTCTTCACCTTCTGGGGGCTGAACGTCGTGAGCAGGGAAAAGACGGGGGCGGCGGACAGAAAGGCCCTGCAGAAGATGATGGGCCTTGTGAACAGGGGCGGTGCGAGGCGCTTGAAGCTGTCGCGCCTGAACATGCTGGGGGGCGGTAAAGCGGCCATGAAGATGCTGATGAAGGAGTACCACATGCCCAGCCTGGAGGAGATGATCCCCATGGCCAAGGAGCTGGGGGTGCGTTTTCTCGCCTGCACTACCTCCATGGCCCTCATGGGCTTGGAAGAGAGCGATCTCATCCCCGAGGTCGACGACTTCGTGGGCGCCGCCGCCTACGTGGAGAATGCGGCGGGGTCAAAGATCAACCTGTTCATATAGGATCAGGTCTGGGATCGAGGAGGTGAGGAAATGAAGGCTGATAGAACCCTCGACTGCGTGGGCCTCTACTGTCCCATGCCCATAGTCAAGACCTCGCAGGAGATAAAAGGACTGGCGGAGGGCCAGGTCCTGGAGGTGATCGCCGACGACAAGGGCATCAAAAGCGACATGCCCGCCTGGTGCTCCAAGACCGGGCACGAATGCCTCGCAATAGAGGAGGAGGACGGAGAGTTCCACGTCTTCGTGAAGAAGAAGGGCTGAGCCGTGTTGCATCAAGGATCGATATACATCAATATATGTAGCTGCGGTTGTTCAGCCGCGGCGTTTTAAGGCTGACGTGAACGACACCATGGCGGCCCCCCGGGCCGGCGGGAAAGGGGGAGAGATGGGCGAGAAGACCCTCAAGAACCTTCACGACGCGTACACCGGCGAGTCGAAGGCGGTGGTGAGGCTGAAGGCATTCGCGGCCAAGGCGGAGGAGGAGGAGTACGAGGCGGTGGCCAAGCTGTTCCGGGCGGTGGCCGAATCGGAGAGCGTGCACGCCTATAACAACCTGAGGCTGCTGCGTGAGATCAAGGACACGGAGACCAACCTGGAGGAGGCGCTGGCCAGCGAGCGCAAGATCGCCGAGGTGGGATACGACTCCTTCATCGCCGATGCCGAGGCCGAGGAGGACAAGGCGGCGGCGACCATGTTCGCGTATGCGCGCGACGTCGAGGAAAGACACGCCAAGCTCTATGAGGGCGCCCTGCAGCACATGGTGGCTGAAACCGTCCCCGACTACTACGTGTGCAGCGTCTGCGGTTACGTGGCGGACGGCGTCATACCAGAGAAATGCCCTATCTGCGGCGCCCCCGAGGACAAGTTCTTCGAGATAGACTGACATGGAAAAGGGGCTCCCGGCGGGGAGCCCCTGTCTTGGAATAAGGCCTTAATCGATATTGCACTTATCGAGGGATTCCTTCACCTCGGCCAGGATTTTCTTCCTCTTCTCCAGCTCGGCCAGCTTGGCCTCGATGTCTTTCATCTCCGGATCGAATACGCAGGCGCCGAAGGAGCAGTCAACCCCGGCGATCTCCTGCAACTTGCTCGCTACGACCTTGAGCTCGTCCTCATAGGCCTCTATCTCCTGATTCAACAATTCCTCTTTTTCATTTCCCATCGATGCTACCTCCTTAAGATCTCCTCACATCGTCCTATCCATTATACCCAAAGCAAAGGTTTTTTCTACGCCCTTTCCGGTTGAGCGGATTCCTCCCGGACCACGGTGAACGCAGTTAGTGCGGGCGAGCGGCCAGCGGCTCTGCCGGGTCCGGTGCGCCGCGGGGGCGTAGGCCGCCGGCCGCACCTGTTCGCGGCGGCTGGCACGCTTCGCAGCCCCCATGCGAGGTCCACCTAAAGGGAGCGGAAATTGAAGTAGATGGAGCGCTCAGCGACGATCCCGTCCCGGCAGCTCACCTCCACGGACACCGCGTCGCTCGACCCCGCCTCCGCGGCCACGTCCACCGTCATCCTCCCTTGCGGCGACAGCGGGTATTCGCGGCTTACCGTATTGCCGTCTCCGCGGATGAACTGCACCTCCACGGCCAGGGGTTCGTTCGAGGGGTTGAAAAGCGACAGCCATTGCGAAAATCCGGGGGCGGTGCATCCTTCGGGGAACAGCCAGCGCTCGCACGGACACGGCGCTCCCGGGCTGCAGTACCCCCCGGTGACGTTTTGGAAGCGGAAGTAGGTGGCGCGTTCAGCCACCACCGGGAGCAGGCTGGACACGCTTATGGAGTACTCGATATCCGGGGGCAGGTAGGCGTTTAGGTGTAGGGTCTTCCTCTCCCCCGCGGCGAGGCTCAAGGATTCCTTGCGCAACGACCCGTCCGATACCACCATGCGCACTTCGAGCCACGTCGCGTACGCGCAAGGGTTGTACACGGACAGGTAGTTGTCGAAGAGGTTCTGTGTGGAGCCCTCAGCGAAAAACCAGCTGCCGCTGGGCCGCGCGGCGCCGGCCGTGCAGTGTGAGCCGGTGAGCAGATCGTTGTACACGAAATACTCCGACCTCTCCGCCACTACCGGGACGCTGGATCTGACCACGGTGGAGTAATCCCCTCCGCTCACGATCTCGTTGATATGGACGGTGGCGCGGCAGAGCGGTCCGACTATCAATGAGGTCTCCCCGGCCTCTCCCCCGAGGCCGCGCAGCATTACATCCACGCGGGCTTCGGCGTTAGCGGAGGGGTTGAAAAGAGCGAGGTACTCGTCGAAACCGGGCCTGACCGAGCCTTCGGCGAAAAAGTGCTGGCTCGAGGCTTCGCTTATGCTCCGCCCCAGGGAACCTCCGCTGAATCCGCCCCCGTGGTTGAAATACAGCATCCTCTCGGCGGCCACCGGGACGGAGGACTGCAGGACGGTCGAGACGTCGCCTTGCCAGGGGACCTCGTGTTTTACCGCCACGGAAAGCCTGCGGTGCGGCGGGATGGCATATTCCTTCGCGGTCTCGCCGCAGCAGGAATAGAAGCGCGCCTCGACCGCCGCCGTCTTGTCTCCAGGGTTCAGCACCAGCAGCCACTCATCGAACCCGGGGAGCGTGGTGCCCTCGGCGAAATAGTGACGCGTCGCCGCCTCCGCGACCCCGGGGCCGGAGTCCCCCCCGCGCACTAGTTGCTTCCACCCGTAGAGTTCGCTCAGGGTGACAAAACCGAACCCTTTTTTCTGCAAGCCCTGCACCACCCCGGTCACCAGCTCCAGGGTGTTGCGGCCCCCGAGATGGAAGAGGATGATGTCTCCGTCTCCCGCGTGTCCGACGATGTAGTCCACGCGTTCCTGGACGGAGCGCTGCGTGTTCACGGCGTCCATGCTGTCGAAGTCCCACATCACCGGGAATAAGCCCAGGGAAGCGGCCACGTTGGCGACCCTGGCGTCGATAAAACCGCCAGGGGGCCTGAAGACGGGGAGGTACTGGCCGGTGGCCGCGCCGATCACCGCCTGGCAGGCGCTGAGCTCCGCCGCTATCTGCTGGTCGACCAGCTTGGTCAGCCAGGGATGGTTCTGTGTATGGTTGCATACGTCCCACCCCAGGTTGCTCATCTCCTGCAACAGGGCGGTGTTCCTCTGCGCCCAGGAACCGATGACGAAGGCGGAGGCGGCTATGCCCTGGGAGTTGAGGAAGTCTATGATGCGATGATCGCAGCCGTACCCGTCGTCGAAGGTCAGGACCACACGCGGCGGCGAGCCGGCGTGAGCCGCACCGCCCGCACCCGGCCACGTGAGCAGGCAAAGGCAAACCAACGCCGCTCCCAGCAGCGCCACCGCCGTCCTCGCCGCGATGCGGTCCTTTTTCAGAGACTTCCTCCCATCCTCACCGGGCCAGCTCCTGCACCACATCCCCTATGGCCTTGCGCGCCACGCGCGGGTCGGCCCCACCCGAGAGCACGTAGCAGACGCGGTCCGGAAAGGCATCTTTGACCTTGCGGGCGAAAACGCCGTACACGTCGTCGCTGAGCTCGAAGGCGCCGTAATCGTCGCGGTGGCTGTCGTGCCCGAAGATCACGAAGAGCAAGTCGTGCTCGAAGGCGCAAGCGGCCTGCAGGGCCTCATCGACGCCGGAGAGAAAACGGCCGTCAGAGGCCTGATGGGGCAGGACGATATCCAGGTTATTGGGGCCTTCCCCGCCGCTCGCAGCGAAACCGGAATGGAAGTTCACGTGCAGGACGTCTTCATCCGGACCCAATATGTCCCGGGTACCGTCCCCGAAATGCGGGTCAATGTCGATGATCGCGAACTTTTTCGCCAGAGCGGCTTCACGCAGATAAGCGACGGCTATGGCAACGTCGTTGAGATAGCAGAAACCCCAGAAACCGTCCTCGCTGGCGTGATGGCCTGCGGCTCCCACGAAGCAGAAAGCCGCGTTTGCCCGTCCGGAAACGACCTCCCGGGCGCCCTGGATGACCCCGCCCACCGAGAGCAGAGAGACCTCGTAGTACCCGCTGTTGACCACACCGCGCAGGTGGGAGGGGCTGTGCACCCTGGCCACCAGCTCGTCATCTGCGGCCTCTGCCGTCAATAGCTCCACCCCCTCGCGGTCGAGAAGGCCGCGCGCTCGCAGCTCCTCAAAGGCTGGCGCCACGCGGTCCCGCAGCGCCGGGTATCCGCGCGCCGCAAAGTCGGGGTGGTAAACCAGGACCAGTTTTCTCGCCGCCATCTAGACTCCTGTTCTCTTCAGCGCCCGATCTCCCCCCACCGACGGCTGCTCTCCCGCATCCCGGGGGACCGTGGCAGTTCTTTGTCAGCCCAAGACGCGCCGTCGCTCCCTTCCTCAAATATTCGGCGCCGTTCCTTTCTATATTAATGATAACCCAAACCATACAGCGGCTATACCAAGGCTGCCGCGTGCTATAATCATCCTTATTCGCGATCGGAAAGGGAGGTGCTGATTTGCCCGTTTTCGTCATGCTTACCAAGCTAACCGAGCAGGGAGCCAATACCATCAACCGCGATCCCGGACGCATCAAGGAGGTGAATAAGGACGTCGAGGAACTGGGCGCCAAAGTGCTGGCCCAGTATGCCCTTCTGGGCGAGGACGATTTCCTCAACATCCTCGAAGCCCCCGACACCGAGACCATCACGCGCATCTCGCTGCAGCTGGCCTCGCGCGGCACCTTGAGGATAAAGACCATAGCCGCGATGCCCGTGGATGACTTTATCCGTTCGATGAAGTAGGTCTATAGCCCTGATCGTTGCTGTTCGGGCTCCTGGCTTTTCCGGCCCAGGCCTCTGGGTAACGCTCTCGCTACGCCGAACACACTCCACTGCGACCGACCCAGTAGTCCCTGGGCCTGTGGCAGCGCAGACGGGTGCTTCGCCCGAGCACACGTCGTCCAGGGCTCGTGGGGGGTTTAGCAGGCGACGCGCTGGGAGGGTCTTTCCTTTTTTAGCCACCTGTTACGCACGTTTCGCTTCCTATCCTTCGCCTCCATGGAGCTACCGGCCCGGTACATCCCGGGCTCGCGGTAGAGCATATGAAACGCCGGACGGGTTCCCGGTTAAGCCGAAGCTCAGACGGGCGCTCCACCCGGGCATGGCGCCGGCCGCCATGGCTCGTTTAGGCGGGCTCACGCGGGGGTAGATAGATACTGTTCATCGTCTTCGGTCCGTACGGGAAATGAAAGGAGTGTGGTGATGGCTACCTATATCCTCATAAGCCGCCTCACGGATGAGGGTTGCGCGACGCTCACCAAGAACCCCGACCGCATCAAGGAAGTGAACAAGGACGTGGAGGCCATGGGCGGCAAGGTGCTGTCCCAGTACGTGGTCATGGGCCAGTACGACTTCATCAACATCGTCGAGGCGCCCAACAACGAGACCATCGCCAGGATATCCGTGCAGCTGTCGTCGCGCGGCACCGTGCGCATCATGACCCTGCCGGCCATCGAGGTGGACTCCTTCATCGAGAACCTCAAGTAGGCGCAGGCCCGCCTTCTTCATCTGGGTACGGGGCATGCCTCCAGGGGACATCTCCTGCACGCCAGTTCGTACATGGCGGCAAGGAACAGACCCCATGCGGCGAGGTAAGCGGCGAGGCCTGCCTCTGAGTCATGCCAGACCTCGGGCAGCGGCAGGATAAAAAGCAGGGGCAGCAGCGCGAGGTCCCAGTAGAAACCCTGCTTTACCAGGGGCTTGTCGCTGCGGGGCCAGATCAGGGGCGTTATCTTCCCGAAAAGGGTGGAACAGTACTCGCCGTAGTAGGGGCACCGCGCGCATATATCACGGCGCGCCACCGTCGTCAGGGCGGCCCACGCGGCGCCGTAGAGCGGGAGCTTGATGCGGCTACCCCGCCTCAGCGCCCGAGTTCCCAGCGCGGCTGCGGGGAGGGCCGAGAACGTGGTGGCGAAGGAGACGTACCCGGGCCATGGGTTCGCGGGCCCCCCGGCATCGTTATTACCTTTCCCGTCCATATCCATCCTTCACGGTACAGGCAGAACGGCTCAGTTCACGAAACGGTACTTGACCAGCGTCCACAGGGCGGGGATACCGTCCCTCCAGGTTATCTTCTTGCCCTCGTTCATCTCCCTGCCGGCGTAGGAGATAGGGACCTCGAAGATCCTGACCTTCTTCTTGAGGATCTTGGCGGTTATCTCCGGCTCGAAGTCGAAATGGTCCGACTTGAGCTCGATGCCCTCCAGAGACTCGCGCGTGAACAGCTTGTAGCAGGTTTCCATGTCCGAGAGGGTGGTGTTGTAGAGGATATTGGTGACCAGGGCGAGAAAACGGTTGCCGACGAAATGCCAGAAGAGCATGTTCTTGCGCGGCCCGGTAAAACGAGACCCGTAGACCACTTCTGCCTTGCCTTTCAGCACCGGCTCGATCAGCTTGGGGTAGTCCTCGGGGTCGTATTCGAGGTCGGCGTCCTGGACCAGGATGAGGTCGCCGGTGGCGGCCGAGAAACCGGTGCGCACCGCCGCGCCCTTGCCCTGGTTCTCGGCATGGTAGATCACGCGGGTACCTGAGTCTTCCTCCATGGCCAGGATGTCCCGCGTGCCGTCGCTGGAGCCGTCGTCGACGATGACGATCTCCCTCTCCATGTCTCCCAGGTCCACCTGGCGCACGCGCCGCAGGATCTCCTTGATGGTATTGCGCTCGTTGTAAACCGGCATAACGATCGATAGCTTCATCTCAAGCCTCCAGGTCCGCATGCATCTCGGCGCTGCCTCCGGGCCGTGTTTACCATCCATGCCCATCCGCCGGCAGGGCCGCCTTCCGCTCTCAGTATTCAACCCCGGAGGCGGAACTCCCTCGCGCCCGCCGTTATCCGCCCCCTGCCGGCGCGATCCGCCCCAGGGCCGCTAGATGTCCCCGTACTTCTCCAGGTAATAACGCCGGAAATCGCCGCTCTTGATCGGCTCCCACCAGTCCGCATGGTCACGGTACCACTGCACCGTCTCCCGCAGCCCGCTCTCGAAATCCTGCTCCGGGGCCCACCCCAGCTCCCTCAGCTTAAAGGTGTCGATGGAGTACCTGAGGTCGTGGCCGAGGCGGTCGGGGACACGCTCGATGCGTTCCTCCCCCGCGCCCAGGATCGCGAGGATAGCCCGCGTAAGTTCGAGATTGGTCTTTTCCTGGCCCGCGCCGACATTGTATATCTCTCCCGCAGGGCCGGACCGCAGCACCAGGTCCAGGGCCCTGCAGTTGTCGCGCACGTAGAGCCAGTCCCTCACGTTGCGCCCCTCGCCATACAGCGGGACCTTGCGGCCTTCCAGCAGGTTGGTGACGAAAAGGGGGATGACCTTCTCCGGGTACTGGTAGGGGCCGTAGTTGTTCGAGCTCCTGGCGATCACGGCGTCGATGCCGTAGGTACGCACGTAGGAGCGCACCAGCAGGTCGGCCCCGGCCTTGGAGGCGGCGTAGGGGCTGTTCGGCAGCAGGGGGCTCTCCTCGGTGAAGGAGCCCTCGGCGATGCTGCCGTAGACCTCGTCGGTGCTTATCTGCATGAAACGTACGCCACGTTCGCGCGCCTGCTCCAGCAGGCGGTAGGTTCCCAGGACGTCGGTTTTTACGAAGGCCTCCGGCGAGGATATGGAGCGGTCGACGTGGGTCTCGGCCGCGAAATTGACCACCGCGTCGGGCCCCCAGGCAAAGGCTTCCGCCACGTCCTCCGCCTCGCAGATGTCGCCCTGCTGAAAGAAGTAGCGCGGGTCCTCACTTATCCCGGCGAGGTTCTCCGGGTTGCCCGCATAGGTCAACTTGTCAAGGTTGAGGACCTCGTCTTCCGGGTGCTGCTCGAGGACCAGGCGGACGAAGTTGCTGCCGATGAACCCGCAGCCTCCGGTGACCAGGAGTCGCATGAGCGTTACCGTTTCCTTTCGGGTCCCACCCGCCGCGCGCGAGACCGCCGCGGGCTCCTATTGCATCACGATGTCCCAATCATAAGGCACCAGGGCCTCTTCGGGGACAACGACTTTCGCCTCCCCTTCCTCGCCCTCCAGGGCCAGGAAGATGAGGGCCGAGCGGTCGCCCACCGCCTTCCAGCCCCTGAGCACTCCCGGGGGCACGCTCACCTCGCGCATGCGGTACTCGCCCAGGAAGACCTCCATCACCTCGTCCCGCGTCGGCGACCCTTCGCGGCGGTCGCACAGCACAAGCTTGACCGTGCCCTCCAGGCACGCTATCCTCTCCACCACCGCGTCCCTGTTCACCCAGGCCTCAACGGAACCCGGGAAGAGAACGCGTAAAGACGAGGCGCACGGCGCGGAGGGGCCGGACTCCCTGTCCCATAACTCCACCGTCAGGCCGTCCTTGTCCAGGCTCGACTCCAGCTCCCGCACGCGGACTCCCTCGATCATCCTTCCTCCTCAGATCAACCCTACCCTGGAATTGTCCCCGAGCACGAAGCGGAAGGTCTTGGGCAGCGCAAGGGACCTGCAGATCTCCACGTTCTTGCCGATGAGGCTGTCCTCGATACGGCCCGGGATGTTCACGATGCTGCTGTTCTCCAGGACTATGGAATGCTCTATCTCGCTGCCCTCCAGGGTGACGCCGTTGTAGATGGAGGTGAAGGGGCCGACGTAAGAGTCCTTGATCCTGGAGCCCCTGCCGATGATAGCGGGGCCGCGCAGCGTGCTGCGCACCACCTCCGCCCCCTCCTCGACGATGACCCTGCCGTCTATGCGGGAGAGCCCGTCGATGCTGCCGTCGCAGCGCGCCTCGATGTTCTCGAGCACGATGCGGTTGGCCTCCAGCAGGTCCTCGAGGTGCCCGGTGTCCTTCCACCAGCCCTCGATGATATGGGCCTCCACCTGGTGGCCGTGGTCGATGAGGTGCTGTATGGCGTCGGTTATCTCCAGCTCGTCTCGCCAGGAAGGCCTGATGGCCCTGGATGCCTCGAGGATGGACGAGCGGAACATGTAGGCGCCCACCAGGGCGAGGTCGCTGGGCGGTTCCTTGGGCTTTTCCACCAGCCTCACGATGCGGTTCCCGTCCAGTTCGGCGACGCCGAAGCGCTGCGGCTCCGTTACGTGGGCCAGCAGGATGAGGGCATCCACCTCCTTGCGCCGGAACTCCTCGACGAAGGAGGCTATGCCCTCCTTGATGAGGTTGTCCCCCAGGTACATCACGAAGGGGGTGTCCCCCAGGAAGTCGGCCGCGGTAAGCACGGCGTGCGCCAACCCCAGGGGGGCGTCCTGCCTGATGTAGGTGACCCTGACGTCCCATTCTGAACCGTCGCCCACCGCCTCCCGAATCTCCTCCTCGGTGTCTCCCACGATGATGCCGATATCCGAGATGCCCGCCTCCCGCAGGGCCTCGATGCCGTAAAAAAGGATGGGTTTGTTGGCCACCGGCACCAGTTGCTTGGCGCTGGTGTGGGTTATGGGGCGCAGGCGGGTCCCCGCGCCGCCGGAAAGTATCAACCCTTTCAGCTCCATAGGAGCAAATTCTATCACACCACGGCGCACCCCTGCACCGGCGGCGGGAGCTTGTTCCACTGCCCCACGCGGGCCGGTTCGGCGGGGCTCCGCTTGACCGCTGCCGCCGCCCGCCCCAGCGCGGCGGCGAGCACGCGGAAGCATTTTCGCCGCTGTTCGTGTGCGGATTTCGCCATCCGTCATCCCCTGTAGTAGGAAAGGGGTTATCATTATGGTTGATGCCCGACAACTGCGGCGCGAAACCGGTTTGAAGGACAAAACGTCTTTACAAGGAAAGTATCAGCAAGCGAACGCGAGAACGGCCAAAGTCCATCGAGCGGATGTGGAGTTGATGCCCATGAGCAAGAACGCCAGATCGGTACTGTCCGTCATAGCTATCGTCTTATTCCTCGGTTCCACCGTCGGCCTCATCCTCACCCTCAGCGCCGGCTCGGGCGGCGGGGGGGAGGCCCGGCTGGACGTGCAGCTGCACACGCGCGAGGAGCTGCTGACCGCGGCCTACAAGGCCTACGGCGACGACCAGCAGAACCTGTGGGCGGCCAAGACCATCATCAAGAACGTGGGAGACGCGCCGGTGAACGACTTCCGCATCGACTACAAGATAGAGGGCTACTGCGACTGGACCTCCGCCGAGGTCTACCCGGTCATCCTGCCGGGCCAGACGGTGCGCGACTACTGCTGGCCCAACCTGGACGACGCCAAGATGAAGGAGGTAACCTCCAAGACCCCGGTTGAGCTGACGGTGAGGTACTCCTACGAAGGCCTGGGCCAGCCCATCCAGGACATGGAGAAGATCTACCTTCTGGGAAGGAACGACTTCGTCTTCACCGACCTGGAGGAAGAGGACATCCTCACCTTCACCGACGCCTTCGACAACTACCCCATGGTCGCCGCCTTCGTCACCCCCAACGAGGAGACGGTGAAGAGCGTGGCCAACTCCATGGCGGGGGGCCTGGAGACGGGGATGAACGACGACGACGCCTACGCCGCCTTCATCCGCTGCTTCGACGGCATGCGCGCGCTGGGGGTCAAGTACATCCAGGAGCCCTCGAGCTACTGGTCCGCCCGCGCCGCGCAGTACGTGCAGTATCCCGCGGAGACGCTCAACCGCGCCTCCGGCACCTGCCTGGACCTGGCCATCTGCATGGCGGCCCTGATGGAGGCGGTGGGGATCAAGTCCCACATCGCCCTCATACCCGGCCATGCCATCCCCATCATCGAGCTTCCCAACAGCGGCGAGTGGTACGCCATCGAATCGACCTTCATCGACAAGGACTACGCCCTATCCCATTTTCCCGGCGAGACCAGCCCGGAAGTGACCGCGCAGGAATGCATAAACATAGCCGCCGATGAGATCAACACGGCCATGGACGAGGGATCATACATCCTCATCGACATCGAGAAGAGCTGGCAGCAGGGGGTGATGCCGATATGGTAGGAAGGCCCTTAAGCGGACGCCTCGCTTTTACGGTCATCGCCCTGGCCCTTATCCTGTCCCTCACGGCCCACTTCGCCCTGGCCCAGGACATCGGCGAAGAGGGCGATTATGCCATCCAGGAGGAATACCGCATCGAGCTCAACGAGGTGGGAGACGCGCACATCACCGACACGCTCACCTATGATGAATCCTGGTTCGAGGAGTACGGCTTTCTCTTCGAGGAGAACCCCAACCTGCTCTCGCGCCGCTACCGCGCCGACAGCAACGTGGGGGAGGTGGAGGGTTTCGACGCGGACATCGACAGCGGGGATGCCACCATCACCGTGAGCTTCGACACCCCCGGGCTGGCCTACAACCTGGACGAAGGATGGACGGTTTTCGGCTACGGTGACTACGAACTGGTCGACGAAGGCCCGGGCGAGGTGGTCCTGCAGGCCGCATGGACCGTCACCAACGAGTTCAGCCTCTTCGAGCCCATGAGCCTGGACGAGAAAGTGGTCATCGTCCTGCCCGACGGCGCCGAGAACGCCGGCTACGACGAGGCCACCGGCGCTATCCAGTACGAATTGGGGTATACCGCCGGGGGGGGCGGGACGCTGGCGGAGAACAAGACGCTTTTCACCATCATCTTCGCCGTGATCATGGCGCTGGCGCTGATACTGCTGCTCTACCTCTTCACCCGCAGGACGACAACGCCGGCCGCTCTGGAGGCCGGTACGGCAGGCGAGGCCGTGGCGGGCACGCCGGTGCCACCGGCAACAGCACTCCAGGCGCAGGGCACCGCGCCAGCCGGTGTAAACGAACAGAAGCCCAGGTTCTGCAAGAAATGCGGCCATCCGCGTGGCAGCCACGAGGAGCGTTTCTGCCGCAAGTGCGGGGCACCGTACGAATGATCATATGCAGGTAAGAACGCGGGTGTGGATGTCCACGCCCGCGTTTTATTGATGCCATATCTCCAGGGGTCAGGTCTTGGGTCTTGATATCCCGGTGCATCCTGGAACACAAGGAGATCCCCCGGTGATGAACGCAGAAGGACGGGGCCGAAGCTCTCTGAACGTCTGTGGGCCAGGTCTTGTCTCTTGCGTTCACGTTACCCATGTCCTGGCAGGCGGCTTTGCTTGAATGCAACAGACAAGAAGCCTGACCCTTCATTCGCGCAGCCCGGGGCAAGGCACTAGTCTTCAGTGGAATGCAAAAGGACAATACCTGACCCCACTACGCGCGCAGGCGGGACAGGAGGACCTCGCCCATCGCCTTTATCTGCCATCTCTTGAGCAGGCCGCTTTGCTCCAGCTCCTGCATGCCTTCGGGCTTCAGCTTTGCTATAGCCTTCAGGGTGGCGTTGGGCAGCAGGAAACCGGGGTCCAGCCCCAGTTCCTCGGCCTTGAGGTCCCTGGCAAGCTTGAACTGCTTGAGTATCCTTTCCGCCGAGAAATCCCTTTTCTCGTGCACGTGGGCCGGGAAACCGGGGAGCTTTGGATCGGGCACCCTCATGCCCTGCTCCACCGCTTTGATGATCTCGCCGCCGAACCGCGATACCTGGCGCTCGGAGAGGACCTTCAGTCTCTCGAGCTCGCGGCGACTGCGCGGGTGCAGCGACGCCACCTTGAGCAGCCTCTCGGTCCCTATCACCTTGAAAGTCGGTATGTCCAGGCTCTTCGCCTTCTCCTCGCGCCAGTCCAGGAGCGCCTGCAGGACTGCAAGCTGGCGCGGCGAGAGCTCGCGCGCCCCCTTGACCCTGGAGAAATGGGCGCCCTTCTCCGGCATCTGCTCGAGATTGGCCACCAGACGCGCGAATTCCTCCTCCGCCCAATCCGCCCTGCCCCCTGCCACGATCTCGTCTTTTAGGCGCTGGCGCAGGGGGATGAGATAAGCCACGTCGAGGGCGGCGTATTCCAGCATCTCGCGCCCGAGCGGCCGGCGCGACCAGTCGGCTTTCTGCAGCCCCTTGTCCATGGAAATCCCGAAGTACTCCCACAGCAGGTCCGCCAGACCCACTTTTTCCTTGCCCAGTATGCGGGCGGCGATCATGGTGTCGAAGATGGGGGCCGGCTTGATGCCCATGAAGGTCAGGATCATCCTGCCGTCGTAGTCGACGTCGTGGAAGACCTTCTCCACCCCCGCGTCCTCGAAGAGCGGGGAAAGCCGCTCCAGGTCCACGCCGAAAGGGTCGACGATGAAGATGCTCTCCCCGTCGCTGATCTGAAGGAGGGCTATCTTCTCCGCGTAGTGGTGATAGCTGTCCGACTCCAGGTCTACGCATATACGCCCGCTGCCGTTCAGAGTATCCAGCATGTCCTCCAGGGCAGCCGTGTCGGCTATGTATTGGAAATCGACCATGCACATATTATAAAGCCCGCCGCCGAATAATAAAGATGACGGAGAACAATAGCCCCTTACCGGAGCTGCGTGCCCAACTGGAGGTCCGGCATATCCCGTGGCGGGAAAATGATGCTAATATGATGCGTGGTGATAACATGACGGAAGACGAGACGCGCAAGAAAAAGCGACTTCCTGCATCGCAGCGCAGACAGGTCATCCTGGACGCCGCCCAGCAAACCTTCGTGGAATTCGGGTATCACGGCGCCCTCATGGAGACCATCGCCGAGCGCGCCGAAGTCACTAAACCCATCCTCTACCGTCATTTTCCCAGCAAACTGGAGCTGCTGCTGTCCATTCTCGACCGCGCCGGCGAAGAGCTGCGCGATTCACTGCTGCGCCCCAACCCCGAGGAGATGGACTGGCTCACCTCAACAAGGTACAGCATACACGCCTACTTCGACTTCGTAATGAGGTCGGAGAAGGCCTTTCTGCTCATCTACGCCACCGACCTCAACGTGGACCGCAAGGCCTCGGAGCGCATAACCCGCATACGAGAGGACATAATCAAGATCGTCGCCGACATGATCGCCTCCTACACCGATACCTCCATCTTCCCCCGGCAGGATATCGACGTCCTCGCCATCATGCTGGTGGGCATGGTGGAGACCACGGTGATCCACTGGATGAACAACAAAGAGATATCCCAGGAGATATACGAGGAAAACCTGATCAAAGCGGCCGCGAGCATCCTGGCAAGGCTGCCGGCACGCACGCTTTGAGCCGCGGAGCCGGAAGGGGGTTGGAAATGCATTCGACGGAGGGACTGCACATGCCGCGCCTGTCACAGATCGGCATATACACCAAGGACATCAACGCCGCCATGAGGCAGTACGAAGAGGTTTACGGTATAGGGCCCTGGTTGCTTTCCGAGCTGGAGACGGAGAGTTGCACCTACCGCGGCTGCGAGACGAGCATCAAAACGCTCATCGCCCTCGCTTTCTCCGGCGGCATTCAACTGGAGTTGATCCAGGTGCTGTCGGGCACGAACATGTACCTGGACACCCTGGGCGGGCGCGAAGAGGGGCTGCACCACCTCGGCTTCGAGGTGAGCGACCTGGAGGAACGCCTTCGGGCCTGCCGTGAGGCGGGTATCGAGATACTGGAGCGGGGCACCTTCAAACACCTGGGGCTGACCATAGATTTCGCCTACCTGGATACCCAGGAGTCGGTGGGGGTCATCCTGGAATTCCTGCAGACGAGCCTCCTGGGCCTGAAACTCCGCATGTTCCCCGTCGTGGTAAGACTGCTGGCTCGTATGCAGAAGCGCTTCGGCTTCCCCTGAACTACGCGGGGCACCGTCCCCCCCGGCGCTACGGCGGGGGTCGGGGGCTTGTGCTATCATAACCAGTAAATATCCTTGGCTACTGTCTTGACCTGCTTCCGGTCTCATCCGCTGAAGCGAGGCGTACCGGAGCAGGTCCGTTGCGAAAAGGCCGGGCATGGGCAAGAAGAGGCTGACGGCAGAGAAAAGAAGGCAGAGCATCCTCAGGGCAGCGGAGCTCTGCCTGGCGCGCAAGGGTTATTATAACTGCACCACCGCGGACATCGCGGCGGCGGCCGGCATCACCGAGCCCGTTCTCTATCAGCACTTCGAGGGCAAGCGCGATATCGTGGACTCCATGCGCAATGCGGCTTTGGAGGACCTTGCCCGCTATGTGATAAAACGCGCGCTGCAGAAGGAAACCCCCCTGGGGGGGCTGCGTGAATACACCTCGGCGGCCTTCGACTATACGCTGAAGCACCGCAGCAGGATGCGCGCTTTCTACTACTCCATTCCGGAACTGGGAAGGGGTGGTTTGAGGCGTTCGCCGGTCGAGCGTATCCACAACCTCCACGCCGCCGTAACATTCACGCTGCAAGAGGCGCAGCGCCAGGGGGCCGCGGCGGGCGACATGGACGCCGCCGATCTGGCCTGGAGCATCATCGCCCTGGTGGAGCTGGTCTATATCGCGAACGCCCTCGGCCTGGACGTCCCTTTTTCCAGCAAGGAAGCCTATATGGACCTCGTCGACCGCCTGCTGGAGACGGTTTCCACGCCTTCAGGGAAGGGGGCGTGAGACGATGGCGGATAAGTACGGCCCCCGCGGCAGCCGCAGGCAGCGGATCATAGACGAAGCCACCAAGGTCTTCGCCGCCAGGAACTACGACAGCGCCTCGGTGGCGGAGATCGCCCGCGCCGCGGGTATCACCAAGCGTGCCATCTACCGCTACTTCCCCACCAAGCGCGAACTCTTCTACGCGGTTCGCAACGAGGTGTACTCCGCCATCGTCGACAACCTGTGGAAAGACATACCCGAGGCATCGGACTTCAGGGGGTTCGCGGAGGTGCTGATGCGCAACCACATCGTCTTCAGCCTGGAGAACCCGGAACTTGCTTGCATCGTGGTCAATACCATATCCGAGGCGGCCACCAGGGAACTGCAGGAGAACATCGCGGCCCTGATGGAAGACCGCGCCGGCGAGATACAGGACATCTTGAGAAGGGGGTTCGAGGATGGGACGCTGGACCCGGACCTGGACCCTTACTTCCTGTCCTGGATACTGGTCCTGCTTTTCTTCTTCCTCGTCTATCTCCAGGCATGCGGTGACGACGCCCTCATCCCGCGGGGAACCGAAGCCGCCTCGGTGCTCATGAGGCCCCTCCTCGCTTCCCTCTCCCCCCGCCGTTGATCATTTTTCAAACCCATGCGCATCGTGTCAGTTGCCGAGCAAGTTACCGGCCCCGGATGTCGCCCGCATATATAACACCGCCCGAGGGCCAGGGTTCAGCCTAAGGCGGAGAAGCATGCATCTAGGCGGCTAAGGGGCGTGAGGACTCTCCCCGGGTGTTTCCTGTTGCTCAAGAACCGGGGACTGGTCTGAGGCTCCGTCCGTGCAGCCAACAGCCAGGGGATCTGCCAGGTCGGTCGCAGAGAAGCGACGAGCATAGCAGCGGCCGATGAAGCATGGGACACCCGGGTGTCGCCCGTTTAAGAACCACTGCCCGAGACCTGGGGTCGGTCCGAAGCGACCTTCGCGAGCAGTATGCCCGACCGAGGGTAGCTTGTTGGTTCTCTAAGACCTGCTAGTGCGGAGCGAGGACCGTTACCCCCAGTCTCGGGCCTCAATACCGTTACCTGGAGGCTCGAACCGGACAAGCAACCGGAAGGCGATCCTTAACCCGGAGCCCGGGTTCGCCCACCTTTCACTCGTAGATCTTCTCTTCCTCGTTGAAGGCCTCGGGCGCATCCAGCTCCACGTCGCGCTTTCCTTGCACCTTCTCCGAAAGCTCCTTGTAGAACTCGTGCTGGATGATGAGGTTCATGACCTGGTTGGTGCCGGTCCAGATGGAGAGAAGGCGGCAGTCCCTGAGCATCCTCTCGATGGGATAGACGTTGGTGTAGGCGATGCCCCCCATGGCCTGCATGGCGTTGTAGACGATGTCCCACACCGCCTCGGTGGCGTATTTCTTGGACTCGGAGACCATGCGCCGCATACGCCCGTGGGGCACCCCCGCGTCGATGGCCTTGGCGGTCATCCACACCAGGCTCGCCATGGAGTCCAGTTTCACCAGGCTCTCGGCGATCATGAACGACACGGCCTGGAAGTTCTTTATCTGCATCCCGAAGGCCTTGCGGCGCGTGGTGTAGCGCGCCGCCAGCTCGATGGCCTCGCGCGCCGCGCCGATGCAGCCGGCCGCCGAGGTCATGCGCTCGGGTATCATCATGCGGTAGAAGATGTGGGAGGCGCCGTTCTCCTCCCCCACCAGGTTCTCCGCCGGCACCCTGGTGTCACGGAAGAGCACTCGGCCGGTGCCGCTGCCCCGCGCGCCCATGAGGCCGTACACCGTCTTCACCTCCACGCTGTCGTCCCGCTCCACCAGGAAACAGCTGAGGCCGTCGCGGGGAGGGGCATCCGGGTCGGTGCGGGCGTAGACCATGAAGTAATCGGCCCCCTCGGCGCCCACGATGAACCTCTTCTGCCCGTGCAGCACGTAGTGGTCGCCCTCGCGCCGCGCCGTGCAGGTGGCGCCGAAGAAATCGGAGCCGCCGCGCGGCTCGGTGAGTGCTTCCGCGCACACCTTCTCGCCCTTGAGGGTGGGCACAAGGAAGCGCTGCTTGTGGTCCTCGTTGCCGAACTGCGCGATACACTCCCCCACTATGCTCACCAGGGAGTAAAGGCAGGTGAGCGGGACGCCCACCAGGGACATCTCGGAGATGGCGATGATCTCTTCCGCCCACTTCATATCCCTGCCCCCGTAAGCAGCCGGGAAGCGCAGTCCCAGGAGGCCGCGTTTTGCCGCCTCCTCGAGGAAGAACCTCGGGAACGGCGCGACCATGGCGTCCATGTCCAGCACGAGCTGCCGGGGCACCCAGCTCACCAGGTCGCGCACCTCCTCCTGCAGGGCTTTCTGCTCGTCGGTCATGATGAAATCGAACATGTCTCTCCCTCCTCCGTCGCACGGCGCGGGCGCGCTGCGGTTCCCGGCCTCTCTCTCACGTATCTACAGGCTGTCATCGCCAGCCAGTCGCAGGGGATCCCCGTCACGCGCAGCGGGGCCGTTCTCCCCCTTCATCCTGGCGACGATTTCTCGAGCCAGGGAGAGGAACTCGGGCTCCACCTCCTGCCTCTCCAGGATCTACAGGAAGCTGGAAGCGAACTCCAGCATCTCCCGGCGTATCTCCCTCAGCTCCTCTATCCTCTCGTCTATCTCGCGTATGTGCTGCAGGCCGTATTCGAGGGTGCGTATGATCTGCTTCTTCTGGGTGGGATCGACCTCGTAAAGCTGGAGTATGTCAACCAGCTCCGAGAGGGAATAGCCGAAGCGCTTGCCGCGCAGGATGAGCTTCAGGCGCGCCCGGTCGCGGTCGTCGTAAAGCCGCTGGCTGGTGGGCGTATTGCGGTGGGGCTTGAGCAGGCCCACCTCCTCGTAGTACCGGATGGCCCGCGGGGTTATGCCGAACTCGGCCGCCAGCTCGGAGATGGTGGTCATGCCGCGTGAGCCGTTTTTTCCGTCCCTTCCCGTCATCCGTATCCCTCCCGGCCTGCGCGACCTACCTCGCCGCCGCTTCCTCCACCCGCCTCTTTTCCCCGGCCGTGGCCGCCTCCGCCTCCGCCAGGGCAAGGTCCTGGTAGGCATGGAAGAGGCGGGCACAGTAATCGTCCCATCTCTCGCAGGTCTCCAGGGTCTTCTCGTTCATCTCGAAGAGGTGGGGGACCGAGAGCAGCTCCTCGATCTCCGCCGCATATTCCCCTATTACCTCGCCGCCGGCTCCCGCGAGCAGGTCGGCCACGAATTCGGCCGGCGGGTACCATTCCACCACGCGCAGGAAGTCCCGGTGCATCTGGGTGAGGAGCACGTTGCGCGGTCCCTCCCACAGCTCGTTCACCAGGCCGTCCCGCAGCATGCGGGGAAAAGAGGAAAAATCCTCCATGACGCCGTGTCCACCGAAGATGCTGATGCCCAGACGCGAATCGTCGTTGGCGTCGCTGGCCACGGTGATCTTCTGCAGCATTATCAGCTGCCTCACCTGGAACCTCTTTCTCTTCAGCTCCAGGGGCTCGTCCGCGGTGAGGCCGGGAGAGAGACCCCCGGGGAGGTCGAGAAAATCACGGTAGACCTTGAAGCTCGCCGCCACCGCCCGCCTGGCGCGGTGTTCCATCTTCGCGATCTGTCCGGCCACCATGGGAAAGAGGTTCAGGGGGAGGCCGAAGGCGGTGCGGAACTCGGCGTACTTCTTGCCCTCACGCAGACCGCGCAGCATGCCGCCGCTCATGCCCATGCCCACCACCAGGCGGGAGAGGGTGAGCACGATCCCCACCACGTTGGCCACGCCCCTGTCCAGGGGTCCTACGGGGTAGGCGACGGCACCGTCGAAGCTGATCTCTGCGGTGGGCAGCTCCACCGTGCCCATCTTCCACTTCAGGCGGTCGATGGTGTAGCCGTTGCGGAGCTCTTTTTCCCGGTTGCCCGGAAGCCAG
>CAYPZH010000033.1:0-7060 GCA_964415205.1 uncultured Actinomycetota bacterium
TCTAGCACGTCTTCGCTGTCGCCGACGACAATGAGCGCACCCAGGTGGGAAGCCATAAGACGGGCCAGCGCCTCCCGCAGTTCGGTGCCAGGCGCGATGAGCCTGATGACATCCAGATATTCCCTGTCCCGGTTACGGTCCTCCATGTACGCCGCTCCTCTTGGCCCGTCTTCGACACGCTTTCACCTCATACCGCGGCCACCCTAATATTAACCAATCAGGGGTGCTCAGGTCATCCCCGGCAGGGAAAGGGCCTGGCTTACGTCGCGCACCGCGAGCAGCTCCAGGCCGGGCTCCTGCCCGGGCCGCTCTTCAAATAAGAGGTGCTCAGGTCATCCCCAGCAAGGAAAGGGCCTGGCATACGTCGCGCACCGCGAGCAGCTCCAGGCCGGGCTCCTGCCCGGGCCGGACCTTATCCGAGAGCAGCATGCGGCGGCAGCCGAGGCGCGCCGCCTCGCGCATCCTCTCGCCCACCCTGGATACCGGCCGTACCTCGCCGGTGAGGCTGACCTCGCCCACGCAGACCGTCTCGGGGGAGACGACCTTCTCCATACGGGAGGAAGCGATGGCCAGGCATACCCCGAGATCGAGGGCGGGCTCGCTCACCTTCAGGCCGCCGCATATACCCACATAGACATCCCGGTCCGAGAGATGGACCCTCGCCTTTCGCTCGAGTACCGCCACGTCGATGGCCAGCCTTCTGTGGTCCATGCCCGTGGAAACGCGCTTGGGCGTGGGGAGCCGGGAGGGCACCACCAGCGCCTGCACCTCGACCAGCAGGGGGCGGCGGCCCTCCATGACCACCACCGTGGCGGTGCCGGACACCGCTTCCTCGCGGACGTCCACGAAGAGGTGCGAGGGGTCCTCCACCTCGCGCAAACCCTTGCCGGTCATCTCGAAGATGCCCAGCTCGCTGACGGGCCCGAAGCGGTTCTTCACCGCGCGCAGGATGCGCAGGGAATCGAAGCGCTCGCCCTCGAAATAGAGCACGCAGTCGACCATGTGTTCCACCATGCGGGGGCCTGCCAGCACCCCCTCCTTGGTCACGTGCCCGACCAGGAAGGCGACGGCGTCAAGTCCCTTGGCCAGGTACTGCATGCGGGAAACGCATTCCCGCATCTGGTTGATGCCCCCGGGGGACGAATCGAGGTCGGGACTGCGCATGGTCTGGATGGAGTCTACGATGATGGCCTGGGGCGCGAGCCTTCTCGCCGCCTCGGCCACCGCCCCGACGTCCGTCTCACACAAAAGGTAAAGGTCCTGGCCGAGGGCGCCGGTGCGGCGGGCGCGGCCCCCTATCTGCGCGGCCGATTCCTCGCCGCTCACCATAAGCACCCTTACCCCCCGCCCGGCGAGCGACGAGGCTGCCTGCAGGAGCAGGGTGGACTTGCCGATCCCCGGCTCTCCCCCCAGCAGCACCAGGGACCCCGGCACCGCCCCCCCACCCAGGACACGGTCGAGTTCCGCTATGCCAGAGGTGAGGCGAGGCCGCTCCTCTTCGAGCCCGCCCAGGAGCAACGGCTCCGCCCGGGCGTTCTCGCTCCGCGGGGGCTCTTTCCACTCCTCGCGCATGGTGCCGAAGGTGCCGCAGGCGGGACAGCGGCCCAGCCACTGCACGGAGGCCTCACCACACTCCTCGCATACGTAATGGGACCGCTCCGCCTTCATCTCTTCCCTCCAACCGCGGCTGGCCCGGACTCCGGTGACTAAGTGATTATACTTCCCCCCGCCGTCACATCTGCCCCAGGGCTGCCGTTGATGGCCACCATCCTCATCCGCGTTCTTCCTCCCTCCGCCACGGGCATACGGTCCGTCTCCCCGGCGGGATTATATCACCACGCAGGGAACAAACGGGGTGCATGGCATTTTCCGGCTGGGAAGCCGCAACGCCCGGGTGTCATCTGCAGATAAAAAACAAAAGGCGCTAGACCTCTTGATAATCGGACTTACTCTTCTTCTTCGCAGCCCCTGGCCCGAGGACTATAGGGTCGGTCGGAGCACCTCAGTCTGTGCTGCCACCGGCCCGAGATCCGGGGGTCGATAGGAGCTACGAACTTCTGTACTGCCACCGGCCCGAGAACTACCATGGTCGGTCGCAGCGAGGAGCCGGGCATAAGAGCGGCCGATCGATGTGGGGGTAACCGCCCGGGTGTCGCCTGTATATAAAAACAAAAGGCGCTAGACCTCTTGATAATCGAACTTACTCTTCTTCTTCGCAGCCCCTGGCCCGAGGACTATAGGGTCGGTCGGAGCACCTCCGTCTGTGCTGCCACCGGCCCGATGACTACCATGGCCGGTCGCAGCGTCAGACATCTTTGCTGCCACATACGGTCCAGGGCCCTCCGGTCTGCGCACCTTCCTTTGTTGGGCACATCGCGCAAGCGATTGGGGCCAGCATTTATACTGGCCCCATTTCACATTACCTGAAAAGACAAACGTTTGAGCCAATCAGGCCTTGTGTGCACAAAGCTCGGCCAAAGGGACAGGCTCGTTGGAGCTTAGACCGATATCCCCGGGCCTTTTTAAGTCGTCTGCAAGAGATCGGCGCCGCTCTCGGGGGCCTCCACCCTCTCGAAGGTTATATTGCCTTCCTTGTCCGTGGCGATGAGTATGGTAGAGCCCGGCACGTACTCCTTGACCAGGACCTTCTCGGACAGTGGGTCCTCGATGAGCTTCTGGATGGCGCGGCGCAGCGGCCTTGCCCCGTACACCGGGTCGTAACCCTCCTTGACCAGCGCTTCCTTGGCGTCGTCGGAGAGGATGACCTCTATCTCCTGCTCGGCCAGCTGGTCCTTGACGCGCCGCATGAGCAGATCGACGATCTGCTTGATCTCCGCGTGATTGAGCTCGTGGAAGACGATGACGTCGTCGATGCGGTTGAGCAGCTCGGGCCGGAAGGTCTTCTTCAACTCCGAGAGCACGCGGTCCTTCATCTTGTCGTAGTCCATGCCGCCCTCTTTCTGGGTGGTAAACCCGAGGGAGGTCCCCTTGCTGATGTCCCTCGCCCCCAGGTTGGAGGTCATGATGACGACCGTGTTGCGGAAATCGACCTTGTGCCCCTGGGAATCGGTGAGGCGACCGTCCTCGAGTATCTGCAGCAGCATGTTGAAGGCGTCCGGGTGGGCTTTCTCGATCTCGTCCAGCAGCACCACGCTGAAGGGCTTGCGGCGCACCGCCTCGGTGAGCTGGCCGCCCTCCTCGTAGCCCACGTAACCGGGCGGGGAACCCACCAGGCGCGAGACGGCGTGTTTCTCCATGTACTCGGACATGTCGATCTGGATGAGGGCGGACTCGTCGCCGAAGAGGAACTCCGCCAGGGTGCGCGCCAGCTCCGTCTTGCCCACGCCGGAAGGCCCCAGGAAGATAAAAGAGCCGCCGGGGCGCTTGGGGTCCTTGAGCCCGGCCCGGGTGCGGCGGATGGAGCGCGAGACGGCGATCACCGCCTCGTCCTGCCCCACCACCCTCTCGTGCAGGGCGTCCTCCATGCGCAGCAGCTTGCTGCTCTCCTCCTCCGTGAGCTGGCTGACCGGTATGCCCGTCCAGGAGGAGAGTATGTCCGCGATGTCGTCGTCAGTGACCTGGAGCTGGTGCGAGCCCAGGGGGATCTTCCAGTCCTCCTCCAGCTGGTCCATCTCGCTGAGGATCTCCTTCTCTTTGTCCCTCAGGCCGGCGGCCTTCTCGAACTCCTGTCCCGCTATGGCCGCCTGCTTCTCCTGGCGCACCTGCTGCAGCCTCTCCTCCAGGTCGCGGAAGTCGGGCGGCGCGGTCATGGCGTGGATGCGCAGGCGCGAGGCCGCCTCGTCTATGAGGTCGATGGCCTTGTCGGGAAGGAAACGGTCGGAGATATAGCGGCTGGCCAGCCTGGCCGCCGCCACCAGCGCCTCGTCGGTTATGGCCACGCGGTGATGGGCCTCGTAGCGGTCCCGCAGGCCCTTCAGTATATCTATGGTGTGTTCCACCGTGGGCTCCTCGACCAGGACGGGCTGGAAACGCCTCTCCAACGCGGCGTCCTTCTCCAAGTGCTTGCGGTATTCGTCCAGGGTGGTCGCCCCTATGGTCTGCAGCTCGCCCCGGGCCAGCGCCGGCTTGAGGATGGAGGCGGCGTCTATGGCCCCCTCCGCGGCCCCGGCACCGACCAGGTTGTGCAGCTCGTCGATGAAGAGGATGATGTCCCCGCGGCTGCGGATCTCTTTCACCACTTTCTTCAGGCGTTCCTCGAAATCGCCGCGGTAACGCGAGCCTGCCACCAAGGCCCCCAGGTCCAGGGTGTAGAGCTGCTTGCCGGTGAGCATGTGGGGTACCTCGTTGCTGACGATCTTCTGCGCGAAGCCCTCGACCACCGCCGTCTTGCCTACCCCGGGCTCGCCGATGAGCACGGGGTTGTTCTTGGTGCGGCGGGCCAGTACCTGCATGACCCGCTCTATCTCCTTGTCCCTTCCGATAACCGGGTCGAGCTTGTTCTGGCTGGCGAGCTGTGTGAGGTTGCGCCCGAACTGGTCCAGCAGCAGGTTGCCCTGGGCCTGGGCCTCCCCCGTCTGGGCCACTTCCTTTGTGCCCGCGGCGCCGGTGAGCAGCTGGACCACCTGGTTGCGCACGCGGTCCAGGTCGGCCCCTAGCTTGGTCAACACCTGGGCGGCCACGCCCTCACCCTCGCGGATGAGCCCTAGGAGGATGTGCTCGGTGCCGATGTAGTTGTGCCCCAGCTGCAGGGCCTCACGCAGGGAGAGCTCCAGAACCTTCTTGGCTCGGGGGGTGAAGGGGATATGGCCGGTGGGGGCCGAGCTGCCACGCCCGATTATCTCCTCCACCTGGTTGCGCACCGCCTCCAGGCTGATGTTCATGGACTCTAGGGCCTTGGCGGCGACTCCCTCGCCCTCCTGTATCAGCCCCAGCAGCAGATGTTCCGTTCCGATATAGTTATGATTGAGCATGCGGGCTTCTTCCTGGGCCAGTACCACGACCCTGCGAGCCCGGTCCGAAAACCTCTGAAACAATCTCTTTACCTCCAAGCACGTATAACGAGACTAGATTATCATAATCATTGTCTTTCTTTCCAAAGACGCTCCGCCATGCGATATCTCATACCCCGCGGAAAGCCCACGGCACTCGTGTGGCTGCGGCGCCCCTCTTTTTCACCTATCAGCATCGTCACCTTGTGTCCCTTCCTTGAAGAACGCCGGGACAACGGCATATTCCACAGCTCCCGCTGTATATATTTCCCCGCCAGTGGTCGTTGCTCCTCCACATATATGACGCCACAAGGCACTCCGGGGGGTTCCCGCGGCCCGTTTTCGCGGTGGCTTCAGTCCCCGGAGCGGAGGTGGGGAAAGAGGATGACCTCCCGGATGGAGTGGGAGTCGGTGAGCAGCATGACCAGGCGGTCAACCCCCAGGCCGAGCCCTCCCGTCGGGGGCATGCCGTACTCGAGGGCACGCAGGTAATCGTAGTCCACGGCATGGGCCTCTTCATCGCCCCGCTCGCGCTGCCTGGCCTGGTCCTCGAAGCGTTCTCGCTGATCCAGGGGGTCGATGAGCTCGGAAAACGCGTTGGCTATCTCGCGGCCGGCCGCTATGAGCTCGAACCTCTCGGTGAGCAGCGGGTCGTCGCGGTGGAGTCGGGCGAGGGGCGATACCTCGCGCGGGTAGTCCATGACCAGGGTCGGTTCCCAGAGGTTCGGCTCGACCAGCTTCTCGAACAGCTCGGTGGCTATCTTGCCTGCGCCCCATGCCATCTCCAGGGGCACTTCGTTCTCGGCCGCCAGGCCGCGCAGGTCCTCCACCGGAGTATGGGTGCCTACCTCCTGCCCCACCGCCTCGCTCACCGCCTGCATGAGCGTTACACGGCGCCACGGTGGGGTGAGGTCCAGGTCCCTGCCCTGATAGGTGAGGGCCAGGCTTCCTTTTGCCTCCGCCACCACCTGAGCGAGCATCTCCGCGAGGAAGTCGGCCAGGTCGTGATAGTCGGCGTAAGCCCAGTAGAACTCGAGCATGGTGAACTCGGGGTTGTGCTTGTAAGAGATGCCCTCATTGCGGAAGTTGCGGTTGATCTCGTAGACCTTCTCCAGTCCCCCGACTATGCAGCGCTTGAGGTAAAGCTCCGGCGCTATGCGCAGGTAGAGGTCCTGCCCCAGGGCCTGATGGAAGGTGACGAAGGGGCGGGCGGTGGCCCCGCCGGGGATGGGCTGCAACATGGGGGTTTCCACCTCGATAAAGCCCCGGGCATCCAGGAAGCGCCTCAGCTCGCCTATGATCTTCACCCGCACCATGAGGTTTTCCCTCGTCTCGGGATTGACCATGAGGTCGAGGTATCTCTGGCGGTAGCGCAACTCGACGTCCTTCAGGCCATGCCATTTCTCCGGCAGTGGCCGCAGGCACTTGCTCAAGAGCTCGAAGGAGCTTGCGCGCAGCGTAATCTCCCCCCGCTTGCTCTTGAAGACCTCGCCCCGCACCCCCACCCAGTCGCCCATATCCAGCTCCTGGAAGATGCGGTACGCCGTCTCTCCCAGCGAGTCAAGTGACGCCATGAGCTGCAACCGCCCCTCGCGGTCCTCGAGGTCCGCGAAGCATGCCTTGCCGTGCCGCCGCAAGGCCATGATCCTTCCCGCCAAGGACGCTTCGTAGCCGCTCTCTTCGCCGTTGCGCAGGGATGAGAAGCGCTCTTGTATCTGCGAGGTGGTGTCGCTGCGCTCGAACCTGAGGGCGTAGGGCTCGATACCCCGCTCCCGCATCATCTCCAGTTTTTCCAGGCGCCTTCTGACCAGTTCGCCCTGGTCCTGGAAAACCTCCGTCTCCCTGTCCTCATCCACGCTGCTCACTTCCCCTGTGCCGGCGGCGGAATATAGGCGCTTTTACAACATCCCCTGCCCTCTCGGAAGTCGCGGCGACACCAGCCGCCCGGCATCTCTTGCGCCGCGGGAGCCGGCGTGCCTTTATGCCCTGGAGAGTCAGCGCTCGATGTGAAGGATCCGGTACTTCAACGCCCCGGAAGGCACCTGCACCTCAACGATCTCTCCGGCCTTATGCCCTATGATGGCCTTGCCCACCGGCGACTGGTCGGAGAT
>CAYPZH010000033.1:7070-9195 GCA_964415205.1 uncultured Actinomycetota bacterium
ATGCACCCCTGGTTGACCCTGGCTTCCGCGGCGCTCACCAAGCGCAGGAGCATCTCCTCGCCCCTCTCCACATCCTCAAGGCGCACCGAGGAACCGATGGCCACCACCGATAGGTCGATCTCGGAGTCCTTGATGACGCGCGCGTTCTCGAGGATGTTCTCTATCTCCTTGATACGGCCGTGCACGAAAGCCTGTTCGTGCTTGGCGTCGTCGTACTCGGAGTTCTCCATGATGTCGCCGAAAGCCCTCGCCTGTTCGATGCGCTTCGCCACCTCCCACCACTTGACGTTCTTGAGATGGTCCAGCTCCTCTTGCAGTTTCTGGTAGCCGTGCTGGGTGAGGACGATGTCGTCCTCCTTCTCCTCGCGGTAATCGCCGAGGGTCGGCCGGTGCGAATTCTCTTCCATACTCCATCCTCGTCCTGCACTCGTATAAGCGTGGGATGATATCTGCTCAGGGATAACAAAGAGCTATTATATGCCAGCCCGCTATGGCAGTCAAAACACCGGGCGGCGGAGGGGAAGCGTGCCATCCCGACGCGGGCAAGATCGCGCCGCCCAAGCCCCCGGTACGGGATGGCGGCGGCTTTATGCTAACGCGCGACAATCCCGCGGCGTTTATCCCGCCCCACGCATAGACCCACGCGGCGGCGTGTATAATGTACACTGCACGGGAAAGTGCAGGAAGCCGACGAGGGAGGTGTCAAGCTGCTCGAAGAACTGTTCAGACCCTCCGCACTGGCGGTCATCGGGGCCTCCCAGAAGGCGGGAAAAGTGGGGAGGGTGGTGCTCGAGAACATCCTCAACTCCGGGTTCAAGGGCACGGTCTATCCCGTGAACCCCTCCTACAGAGAGGTCTTCTCTCTTAAGTGCTACCCCTCCGTGTCCGACCTGCCCGAGGCGCCAGAGCTAGCGGTGATCATCGTCCCCGCGGCCTCGGTGCAGAAGGTGAGGGAGGAATGCGGGGCCCGCGGGGTACAGGCCGCCGTGATCATATCCGCCGGCTTCAAGGAGTCCGGCAGGGACGGTTACCGCCTGGAGACGGAGCTGCGCCACACGGCTGAACGCCTCGGCATCGAGGTCCTGGGGCCCAACTGCCTGGGCATAGCCGACACCTTTACTCCCCTCAACGCCACCTTCGCCACCAAGGCGCCGCTGCCGGGCAGGGTGGCCTTCATGTCGCAGTCGGGCGCCCTCGGCACCGCAGTGCTGGGGTGGTCGGAGGAGAACCACCTCGGTTTCTCTCGCTTCATCAGCCTGGGCAACAAGATGGACCTGAACGAGAGCGACATACTGGAGGCACTGGAAAAAGACGAACACACCGCGGTCATCGCCGCCTACCTGGAGGGCATCTCCGAGGGGCAGAGGTTCCTCGCCGTCACCACCCGCGTCAGCCGCTCCAAGCCGGTGATAATCTTCAAGGCTGGGGTCACCGAGGCGGGGGCGCGCGCGGTTTCCTCCCATACCGGCACCCTTGCGGGTTCGGAAAACGCCTACACGGCTGCCTTCCGCAAAAGCGGGGCGCTTCGCGCCAACACGGTGGAGGACCTCTTCTTGCTGTCCCTGGGGTTCTCCACGCAACCTCCCCCCGCGGGCCCCAGGGTGGGCGTGCTGACCAACGCCGGCGGCCCGGGGATCATCGCTTCCGACGCGCTGGAGCGTGCCGGGTTGAGCCTGGCGGCATTGAGCGAGGAGACCACCCGCGAACTCAACGACAAGCTCCCGGAGGCTGCGAGCGTGTACAACCCCGAGGACGTGCTCGGTGACGCGCAGGCGGACCGCTACCGCCTGGCCCTGGAGGCGGTCCTGGCGGACCCGGGGGTGGACGCCCTGCTGATCATCCTCACCCCCCAGGCCATGACCCAGGTCACAGAGACGGCGCGGGTGGTGGCGGAATGCGCGGGCGGGACGGAGAAGACCGTCTTCGCCGTGTTCATGGGTGGTGCGGAGGTCAACGAGGCCGAGGACATCATGCGGGAGGCGGGCATCCCCAACTACCATTTTCCCGAGGAGGCGGTGGAGACCCTCCGGCCCTGGTGGTACGGCCAGCAGCGCCAGGAGCAGGCCGGGGTGGCCCGGGAGGCGGGCGCGGCGAGGGACCCCGAGCAGTGAGCGCCACGAAGCGG
>CAYPZH010000033.1:9205-12088 GCA_964415205.1 uncultured Actinomycetota bacterium
CCTGTGGCTATGGCTCTGCTCCTGCTTTTCCTGCAGATTTTCTCTCCCGCCCCCGGCAGACGCACGTGCGTTTCGACGTGGACAAGGAGAAGGTGCGCAGTGTCTTCGACGCCACCCGCGGGCAGCAGCGCAACGAGCTTATCGAGGCGGAGGCCAGGGACGTACTGGACGCTTACGGCCTGCCGGTGGCCCGCACCATACTGGCCACAAACCTCGAGGAGTGCATCAGGGCGGGGCGGGAGATAGGCTATCCCGTGGTGTTAAAGATCGCTTCCCCCCAGATCCTGCATAAGACCGACATCGGAGGCGTGGTGGTGGGGATAGAGAACACCGACGAGCTCATCAGCGCATATGAGGGGGTGACGGCGAACGCGCGCAAGTTCTTCCCCCGCGCCGATATCTGGGGGGTGCTGGTGCAGGAGATGCTGCCGCCCTCGCGCGAGCTCATCGTGGGCATGAACCGCGACAGCCAGTTCGGGCCGATGCTCATGACCGGCCTGGGCGGCGTCTACGTGGAGGTGCTCAAGGACGTGAGTTTCCGCCTCGCCCCGGTGAGCGAAGAGGAGGTCATGGACATGCTGCGCGAGCTAAAGAGCTACTGGCTGCTCAAGGGGGCGCGGGGGGACCGGCCCGCGGACATCGACGCCGTGGTCGAGGCGGTTCTGCGCGTATCCCAGCTGGTCACCGACTTCCCCGAGATCAACGAGATCGACATCAACCCCCTGCGGGTTTTTGAGGACGGCAAGGGCTGCCTGGCTGCGGACGCCAGGATCGTTCTGGAGGAGTGAGAGACATGGTCTGTATTTACCTGACCTCGGAGGTGGGCCTCTCGGGCTTGCACACGCTATGCATCGGCCTGGGGCGGCGTTTCCGGGAGGAGAAGCTGCGGGTCGGATACATGAAGCCGGTGGGACACCGTTATTTCACCGTGGAGGGGCGGGTGACCGACGAGGACGCCGCCTTCATGCGCGAGACCCTGCAGCTGGGGGAGGACCTGGACGATATCTGCCCGGTCGTGCTCACCCCGCAACTGGTCAACAGGTGTTACCTGGAGGGCAGCGGAGATCTGCTCGAACGGGTCAAACAGGCTTTCGGGCGCGTGAGCGCGGACAAGGACGTGGTCATCGTCCAGGGAGCATACACCTCCCTGCAGGGCCGCTTCCTCGGCCTCTCCGCCTACCAGTTGGCCCCCGTCTTCGCGGCCAGGGTCATCCTGGTGGAACGCTACGACGACGCCTTCCAGGGCGACAACGTGCTGGCCGCAAAAGACGACTTCACCGATAGCCTTACGGGGGTGATCTTCAATATCATCCCGCCAAACCGCGAGAGCTTCGTCGCCGACATCCTCGCCCCCAGCTTGGAGAGGCTGGGCATACCGGTGCTGGGCAGGATACCCGCCGACCGCCTGCTCTCCTCCATCAACGTGGGAGACCTGGCGGATTTGCTTGAAGGGCGCGTCCTGGCTGGCGAGGCCAGCCTGGACAACCTGGTCGAGGACATAGTCATCGGGGCCATGGGCCAGGAACACGCGCTGTCCATCTTCCGCAAGCACCACAACCTGTGCGTGGTCACCGGCGGTGACCGCAGCGACATCATGCTGGCGGCCATGGAGGCCAAGGCCCGCTGCCTCGTCCTCACCGGTAACCTCTATCCGTCCAGCATCATCCTGGGCAAAGCGGAGGAGCTCGGGATACCCGTGATCATGGTGTCCACGGACACTTTCACCACCGCAGAGCGCGCCGACATGATCGTCAGGAGCGCGCGTACCCACGAGGCAAAGAAGCTGGAGAGGCTGCGGGAGCTCATAGACTGCTGCGTGGACCTGCCGCGCATCCGCGAACTGGCCAGCATCAACCCCTGATGGCCACGAGCAGCGGGTAGGGGTTCACCGCCGCGCCGCCGTTCGGGTGGAACTCGAAGTGCAGGTGGGGGCAGCCGCGCGCGTTGCCTGTGTCCCCCACGTAGCCGATGACCTGGCCTCCGCTGACGCGCCCGGAAGCCGCATATCCCTGCAGGTGCATGTAGTAATAAAGGTGCCCGTTGTCGCCGTAGAGGAAGACGTAGAGCCCGGCGTTGCCGCCGCTGCGCTGCACCACGGTCCCGCTGGTGATGGCCACGCACGGCGTGCCGTAGTTGGCCATGATGTCGCACCCCTTGTGGGTGCGCCCCCCGGAGCGCGGGGCGCCCCAGTCGTTGGTGAAGCTGCAGGGCCCCGCCACGGGGAAGAAGAGGCCGTTAACCGGCCCCACGGTCCACCCTCCGCCGCCGCTCCCGCCTCCCCCGCTATAGCGGCTGCTGAGCATGGAGGCGACCTCGGAATCGATGCCGGCCAGGATGGCCTTCTGCTCGTTGAGCTTGCTCTGGATGGAGCTGCGCTGTCTTTGCAGGCTACTGGAGTACGCCTGCTGCTCGGCCTTGTCCCGGTCCAGTTGGGCCCTCTTCTCCCTTATCTCGGCCATGAGGTTCTGGGTGGACAGGATGGCCTCGGCGTCGTGGTTGCCGATGCGCGACATATAGTCGTATGAATTGACGAAGGTCTCGAAATCGTCGCACTCCAGCAGGACGTCGAGGGCGCTGACGTTGCCCTCTTTGTATATCGAGACTATCCTCTCGGAGAGGATGCCCTGCCAGCGGTCGTACTCGGCCTCCGCCGCCTGCAGCTGCGCCTGGTTGGCCTCGATATTCGCCTCCAGGGTCGCGAGGCGGGACTGGGTCTGGTTGAGCTCCGAGGTCAGGTGGTTGAGTTCAGACTGCAGGGAGTTGAGCTGCGACTGCACCTGGCGCGCCTGCTCCGTGGCCTCGTTTTTGTAATCGGAACCCAGGGGGGTCCGTTTTTCCATTATTACACCGTACGGGTTATCTTGTTGAACCCCTTTCGGTAAT
>CAYPZH010000033.1:12098-20688 GCA_964415205.1 uncultured Actinomycetota bacterium
GCACGAAGAGCAGCGTCAGGGTTAGCAGGAGGAACACCTGACGGAGAAGGAACCTGGGGCTCTTTCCCGCAGCGACCCTGCCTTTAAACGCCACGCGACAACCGCCTTACTGGACAACACGTCAATATCATTGTAGGAAACCCCTCGCGGGGCAGTCAAACCACCCCAGCATCTCGATGAATTATTCTATCAATATGTTGCTATTATCTTCCGTCCTTACCATCAATATATTGTTTTTCGGGGCACCCCTCCACCTTTCCGCGCAGAGGGAAAGCGACAGCTTCGTCCGGTCATGAGACCTGCTGCGCAATGGTTTGGTTCCGTCTGGGTGTCAGGTCTTGCATCTTGCATTCGAGCGGCCCGAGTCGAGGCAGTCATCTCGGGTGGAACGCAACAGGACAAGACCTGACCCTTAGCTCCACTATGCGGGGGCTGCCGTTGAGGTCATCGTGTACCTCGGCGGCCTCGTAGCCGAGGTCCAGCCCCTCGCGTGCCAGCCCGTACACCTGGTCCTCCCCGCCCTCCATCAACAGCCTGCCCCCGGGCGCCAGCCAGCGCGGCGCCTGCCGCATGAGGCGCAGGTGGACCTCGGTGCCGGTGGGGCCTGCCACCAGCGAAACATAGGGCTCGTGGTCCCTCACTTCGGGGGGCAGGGATGCAAAATCGCTTAACCTTACGTAGGGGGGGTTGGAGACGATGAGGTCGACCCCGCCGGCGAGCTCGCCGCGCAGCGCATCGAGCAGGTCCCCGCGCAGGAAAGAGACCGCCGCGTGGAGCCCGAGCCGGCGCGCGTTATGGCGCGCGACCTCCAGCGCCTCCTCGCTGACCTCGGTGGCATAGACGACGGCCGCCGGGCACTCCCGGGAGATGGAGAGGGCTATGCACCCCGAACCCGTGCCCACGTCCACCACCACGGGGCTGCCCGGGGCCGCGTTGAGGAGCCGCACGGCCCTCTCCACCAGCAGCTCAGTCTCCGGCCTAGGGATGAGCACGCGGCGGTCGACTGTAAGCTCGAGGTAGCGAAAACCCTTGCTGCCTGTTATGTACTGCAACGGCTCGTGCGCCGCCCTGCGTTCGAGCAGCGCGGCGAATTCCTCTCTCTCCCGCCCGGAGACGGGCCGGTCGTGATAGGCATAGAGCTCGGTGCGGCTGCGCCCGGTGCAGTGGGAGAGCAGGTGCTCGGCGTTGAGTCGCGGCTTGACCACCCCGCGTCCCTCGAGATAGCGCGCAGCCCAGGCGATGAGCCCAGGGATGTCAGAGCTGGGCATGGCGCCGGGTATCAATCCCCTCCGCCTATCTCCGCCAGCCTCTCCGCCCGCTCGGCCGCGGCCAGCGCGTCGATGACCTCCTCCAGGTCGCCGTCCAGCACTTCCTCCAGGCGGTGGATGGTCATGCCTATACGGTGGTCTGAGACGCGTCCCTGGGGGAAATTGTAGGTGCGGATGCGCTCCGAGCGGTCCCCGGTCCCCACCTGGGAGCGCCTTTCCTCCGCCTGTTCGCGCTGCTGCCGCTCCTGCTCCGTGCGCAGCAGGCGGGCGCGCAGGATGCGCAGCGCCTTTTCCCGGTTCTGCAACTGGCTCTTCTCGTCCTGGCAGGACACCACCACGCCGGTGGGGATATGGGTCACGCGCACCGCTGAATCGGTGGTGTTCACCGACTGCCCGCCCGGGCCGGTGGAACGGAAGACATCGACGCGCAGGTCGGCGGGGTCGATGGTCACCTCCACCTCCTCCGCCTCGGGCAGGACGGCGACGGTCGAGGTGGAGGTGTGGATGCGGCCGCCTGATTCGGTCACCGGTATGCGCTGCACGCGGTGCACGCCGGATTCGTACTTCATCCTGCTATAGACGCCCTTTCCCCGCAGCGAGAAGATTATCTCCTTGAAGCCCCCGAGGTCGGACGGGCTCGAGGACAGTACCTCGGTCTTCCAGCCGCGCCTGTCCGCATAGCGGGTGTACATGCGGTAGAGGTCGCCGGCGAACAGGCCCGCCTCCTCGCCCCCCGCCCCGGCGCGGACCTCCATGATCACGTCTTTTTCGTCGCGGGGATCGGGCGGCAGGAGCATGACCTTTATCCGCCGCTCCAGCTCATCGGCCTTGCTCTGGGCCGCCCGCTGAGAGTCGCGGAGAAAGTCCACCATCTCCGGGTCCTGCTCCTCGTGCAGCATCTCGCCTGCTTCCTGCGCCTCCCGCTTCGCCTCACGGTACTCGCGCAGGACCGCCACCACTTCCACCAGTTCCGCGTGGCTGCGCGCCAGCTCGGCGTAGCGCTGACGGTCGGCGTGGACGTCGGGCTGCGCCAGCTGGCTCTCCAGTTCCCGGTAGTTGTTCTCCAACTCCTCGAGCCGTTCCATGAATCCCATGCCGTCAACCTCGTGCCTTAAGGTCCTCTTTGTCCAGCAACGCCTTGAGCGCGGACAGCGCCACCTCGGCCTGCTGCGGGTCGGGACGGCGCGTGGTCAGCTTCTGCAAGGCCATGCCCGGAGCCACCAGCGCCTGCATCCAGGGAGACCGGCTGCGGTCCGCGAATTTCATTATCTCATAAGAGACGCCCGCGACCAGCGGGATGATCGCCACCCTCTCCAGGACGCGCAGCCAAACGGCAGGTTTGCCCAGAAAGGAATAGACGATCACCGTGATCACCAGAACCAGGAGGATGAAAGAGGTGCCGCAACGTACGTGGTCGGTGCCCTCGCGCACCGCCCACTGCGGCTCAAGGGGATAGCCGTTCTCCAGCAGGTGTATGCTCTGATGCTCCGCGCCGTGATACTCGAAAACGCGGCGCATCTCCGCGGAAAGTGACACCAGAAGCAGGTAGGCGACGAAAAACGCGATGCGCATCCCTCCCTCCACCAGGTTCCACAGCCATACCGGGCTGTCGTGCCCCACCAGGCGCGGGGCCAGCCAGGTGGGAAGGGCGATGAACAGGCCTACGGCCAGGGCCAAGGCCATGAAGACGGAGACGGTCTTGGCTATCCACCCCATCCCCTCGCCGTCGCTCTCCTCCTCCAGGGCAATGTCCGCCGAGATGGAGAGGGCCCTCCAGCCCAGGACCAGGCTCTCTCCCAGCACGAAGATGCCGCGGAGGAATGGCTTGTCCCATCCCGGGTGGCGCACCAGGAAGGAAGTGAGCGGCTCAGCCTGGGTGAAGATGCTGCCGTCCGGCTTGCGCACCGCGAGCGCCCAGAAACTGCGTCCACGCATCATCACCCCCTCGATAACCGCTTGCCCGCCTATACGGAGGTCGCGTTCTCCACCCCGCGGCGAGGGCCTGCGGTGAGGGGAGGGAGGTGTGGGAGGTTGCTCTTTCATCGTCGTGCCTCATTCGCGACGGCTTCGCGCACACGCTGGAAGCTGGGGGAGTCCTGGATCCCGGCCGCGCCGTATCCCTGCGCGCGACGCCGGGTCGATACGCTGATCACGGATGCGGCAGGCGGTGCCGGGCCAGGCATGGTCACGGCTGGATGAGGCAAGGGCTAGACCTGCGGCCCGGCCTTCTTGCTCTTTTCCTCAGAAGACCTCTTGCGCTGCGGCCTCGCCTTGCCGTAGCGGCGCTCGAAACGCTCGACCCTTCCGCCGGTGTCCACGAGCTTCTGCTTGCCGGAGTAAAAGGGGTGGCATTGCGAGCATATCTCCACGTGCAGCTCCGACTTGGTGGAGCGGGTCACGAATGTGTTGCCGCAGGAACAGGTGACCGTAGCCTCTACGTATTCCGGATGGATTCCCTTCTTCATCTTCTTCCTACCTCGACTTTCTTCCGCGCAACCCCACAAGTATAGCAACACCGATCGGCCTTGAACAGGGTCCCGGGAAGACGTCAACACGGGTGCCGGCAGCGCGGACAGCAGCCCCGTGCTGTCCGTCCGCGGCATCTCCTGCCTATGATATCGGCGACCTGGCTATCTCGTTCAGGAACTCCTGGTTGTTCTTGGTGTTGCGTATCTTGTCTATGAGCAGCTCTATCGCCGCGCCGGGATCGAGGGCATGCAGCACCCTGCGGAGCTTCCAGACCACCTGCGCCTCCTCGGGCGACATGATCAGTTCCTCTTTGCGTGTCCCGGACTTGTCGATCTCGATGGCGGGGAATATGCGCTTGTCCGCGAGCTTGCGGTCGAGGTGCAGCTCCATGTTTCCCGTGCCCTTGAACTCCTCGAAGATCACCTCGTCCATGCGCGAGCCGGTCTCCACCAGGGCGGTGGCCATGATGGTGAGGCTGCCCCCGTCCTCGATGTTCCTGGCCGCGCCGAAGAAACGCTTGGGCGGATAGAGGGCGGTTGAATCGACCCCGCCGGACAGGATACGGCCGCTGGTGGGCGTCGCCAGGTTATAGGCCCGCGCCAGCCGCGTGATGCTGTCCAGGAGGATAACCACGTCGTGGTTGTGCTCCACCAGCCTCTTGGCCCTCTCCAGCACCAGCTCCGCCACCTGGATATGGTTGTCGGACGGCTGGTCAAAGGTCGAGCTGTTGACCTCGCCGTCAACCGAACGTTCCATATCCGTGACCTCCTCGGGGCGCTCGTCCACCAGGAGCACGATCAGCTTCACCTCCGGGTTGTTGTAGGTGATGCTGTTGGCGATCTGCTTCAGGATGGTGGTCTTGCCGGCCTTGGGCGGAGACACGATAAGCCCCCTCTGGCCTTTCCCGATGGGTGCGATGAGGTCGATGATGCGCGGGGCCGTGACCTCGTCGGGGGTCTCGAGGCGCAGGCGCTGCAGCGGGAATAGCGGTGTCAGTTGTTCGAACTGCTTGCGGTCCCTGCAGACCTCGGGGTTGTCGGAGTTCACCTTCTCGATACGCAGCAGGGCGTTGTATTTCTCGCTGTCCTTGGGCGGCCGCACCTGCCCCATGACCTCGTCCCCGCGCTTGAGATGGAAGCGCCTTATCTGGGAAAGGGAGACATAGATGTCTTCCTCGCTGGGAAGGTAACCGCGTGTGCGCAGAAAACCGTATCCCTCGGGGAGGATGTCCAGGATGCCGGTGCGGATAAACAGCCCCTCGTCCTCCACCTTGCGGCTTAGTATGTTCTCGATGAGCTCGTGCTTGCGCAGCCCGGTTATCCCGGTCAGCCCCATCTCGCGGGCGATACCCTGCAGGTCGTCCAGGAGTTTGGATTCCAGTTCATTGCGATCCAACGTCTTTTCCAATTGCTCACCTCCTCTCCTTTTTGCCGGTGTTCATCTTAAAGGTCCTTGATCTTTTCATAGTCCTCCAGGAATCTCTTTATCCCTATCTCGGTAAGGGGGTGATGGGCCATCTTCACCATGACGTCGTAGGGGATGGTGGCGATGTGGGCGCCGGCCATGGCCGCCTCGATCACGTGTATGGGATGGCGCAGGCTGGCCGCGATGACCTGAGTGGGTATGGAATGGGTGTCGAAGATGTCCACGATCTCCTCCACCACCGTCATGCCCCGGTTACCGATATCATCCATGCGCCCCACGAAGGGGCTAACGAAAGTGGCCCCCGCGGCCGCAGCCAGCATCGCCTGGTTGGCCGAGAACACCAGGGTCACGTTGGTCTTAATCCCCTCGCCGGACAGGGCGCTCACCGCCGCCAGCCCTTGCGGGGTCATGGGTATCTTCACGTTGATGTTGGGGGCGATGGCAGCCAGCTCGCGACCTTCTCGCACCATGCCTTCGGTTTCCATGCTCATCGCTTCCGCGCTGATGGGCCCGCTGACCATGGCGGCGATGTCCCTCAGGCAGTCACGCATGCAGCGGCCTTCCCTGGACACCAGGGAAGGGTTGGTGGTCACGCCGGCCAGAATACCCCAGCCGTTGATCTCCCTGATCTGATCGACGTTCGCCGTGTCCAGAAAAAGCTTCATCGCCATACCTCCATGCGCTGGACGTCAGACAAGTTCCTCGCCTCCTGCCCTGCCTTCTCCTTCTTGGCCATCTCGTAGGCTGAGTTGATGATGTAGTCCACGACTTCGGAAACGGCGGCGTCGAGGTTCACGCTCTCGACCGTCCTCACTCCCGTGAAATCCGCCAGGTTGATGATATAGTCCTGTATCTTGCGTATGTTCTCGAAATGCTCCACGTATCTCTGGAAAGGGCGCGTGCCCTGCGTCTCCACCTCGCGTATATAGAAGTGGCTGCGGTGCATCTTCTCGTCCCCCACCGCCACCACCAAGGGGATGATCAGGGCGTCCGGGAACTGCTCGGGGACGATGAAACCCGGCACGATATGCGCTCCCTCGATGATGATGTGCGTCCCCTCCTTCAAGGCCCGGTTTATGATCGCCCTCACCCCCACCAGCACGGAAAGGCTCTGCTCGCGAAAACCGGCCACCACCGGGTCTACGTGCGGCGGGAGGGGGTGCAGGAGCGCCGATTCCGCGTCAAAGGAAGAGGTATGGATGGTGGGCATGAGTTCGCGAGAGAAGAAAGCGCGCATGACCTCGCGGATGGCGTCGGTGGACACGATGCGCACGATGCTCAGGCGGGTGGCGAGCATGGTGGCTATGGTGGATTTGCCCACTCCGGTCGTGCCCCCCACCAGGATGACCAGGGGCTTGTTCATGCTGCTGAAGGAGATGTACCGCCAGTAGTTCACCGCGTAGTGCTCGCCTATCCTCTCCACGAGAAAAGTGTAGATGAGCTTGCGCAGTTCCTCGGCCTGTATCTCCAGCCTTCCCTCCGAGATGAGGTGTTCCTCGATATCCGATGCAACGTAGTATGCCCTTCCCGGGGAAAGCCCGGACGCCATGATGGCGTTGGCCGTAAGCCCCTTGGAGAAGGGCACGCGGTGCATCTCCTCGTCGAGGATGGTTATCCTCTTCTTAACTATTCTTTCATCTTCCGGCATGATCTCTCCATGACCATGTCCCATATGCCTGAGAAGAACTCCTCCAACCCTGCTTCGCCAGCGAGAGGAAGCGGCCGGTTGTGGAAAAAGACCGTCTCCTTGCCCTCCGTTTGCGCAAAGCGCGCCACCACGTCGACCGCGGCCGCCTTCAGCTCCACGAGCAAAGTATCCGCGCCTTCCGCCCCCCGCAGCTCCTTTTCCAAGTCCCTTCGGTTGGAAAGGCTATGGCTCCTCCCCACCACGCTACAGCCGTGCTCTCCCTCCAGGTGGCCCTGCATCAGCGCCCCCGCGTCCCCGGGAGCGGTTGTGACAAGAAAGACCCGCTTGTCACGAATGGGTTTCAAGGGATGTGGCCTGAAAACCGTCTTCAATACGACGATATCGGCGTTTATCCTTTTTATCCTCTCGCTGAGCTCCTGGATTTTAAGGGGAGATGCGAACGGTTCTTCAGCCATTGTAATGATAACCCCGTCGGAAATCAAGAGCCGGTATGAGCCTAGAAAACCCAGCGCTTCTTCGATGTCCTGTGCAGCGCTGATGACGCAGACAACGGCGTCGGTGGCCACTGGAGGCACGCTGGACCCGCTTCCCTCCATGATCACCACGCCGACGGGAAGGGAGTCGGCGAGTCTCGCCGCCTCGACGCAGTTGGTCACGAACGGCTCCCCGGCCATGCCGCCACCGCAGCGCCGCGAACCCACGCTGACCACGCCCGACACCAGCGCATCCTCGTAATGGTCGGATGCGGCATGCAGGCCCTTGGCGAGTTCCGCGAGCAGGAACTCTTCTCCGATCCCTTTTTCCTCGACCACGTAGGGACGGGGAGGCCCGCCCCTGCCCATGGCCACCACGACCGGGTCCCGCCCGCGGCGCTTGAGATAACCCGCCATCTCCGCCGATACCGCCGTTTTACCGCAGCGCTTTCCAGTGCCGATGACCGCGCACGAGGGTTTGGACAGGACGGCCTCCCGCCGCGGCGGCCGGAACTCGAAGTCGGCGCCGCGGTAGGCGGCGCCGTGCGCAAGGGCGGTGGCCGCAAGCCGCAGCCTCATCGCGGGCCCGAGCACGGGCAGGTCGCTCAGGTCCAGGACCAGGCCCGGCCGGAACCTGTGCATCACGTCCGCGAATCCCCGCAGCGGCTCATCGGGGACTACGAGCTCTGCGCCCGCCGCGGCTAGCTCCGAGAGGTCCGCGATCTTCTCCGTCCCGCCGAGAAAATAGAGCGCGACGGGCACAAGCCCTTCTTTCTCCCCCAGCTCTCGCACGGCGTCGAGAACGGTAGTGGGATGGTGCTCCCCATCAACCAAGAACAACGTCGGTATCATGTCTCACGCCCCGATCTTTTCCCGCAGGGTGGGCTCAGCGTTGCGTTCCGAGCCGCAGGCGAGGGATGTCAAGGCTGAGCCCTCGCCCACCTGCACGGCCAGCGATGCGTAGCGCTGTGTGCTACGCCGCCCCGGCACCGTTGCGCCGCCCTGCGGGCCTACTAACACCACGTACACGTGCCAGGCCTTAACGCTCGGAAGCATTAAGGCGCTGGACACCGTTGCGCCGCGGACGGCGCAATCGCTTTCGCGATGCATGCTCTCGAGCGTATGTTATAGGTCGGTGCCGATTATCTCGCGAACCACCCCGGAGAGGTCGCGCTGGGTCTCGCTCACCCCCACGCCGAACTGGGCTATGACGTCGCGGCCCCCGAATGGGTATTTGCGGAACACCTTCACCAGGTCTTCCCTAATCTCGATGACGTTGTAGCATGGTTTGGTGTGCCCGCGCAGTC
>CAYPZH010000034.1:0-3217 GCA_964415205.1 uncultured Actinomycetota bacterium
TCATGAAGTAGGGGTTGAAGCGCCAGAAGTCGATGAGCTCGCAGGCGGAGTCGATCTCCGCCTGGTGGCAGGTCTTGCTCATGGCCAGCATGGTGGCGGCGTTGAGGGTCTGGCGGTACTTTCCCGAGAGCAGTTCCGCCGCCTTGAGCAGCACCGTCGCCCGAGAGGACCACTCGATCTCGCTCCAGGCTAACTTGGCCACGTTGGCGGCGTCGATGGCCATCTCCGCCTCCTTGGGCCCCGCGCGGTGGTAAGAGCCGAGCACCTGCGAGAGGTTGTGCGGGCAGCGCATCTCCACCAGGTCGCCGGTGGTCACCTCACGCCCGCCGATGATGCACGGCACCTCGACGGGGTTGTCCAGCATGTCCTGGAGCGCCGCCTTCAACTCGGCCCGTTCCTTGCTGCTGGGGGCATAGCCGAGCACGGGCTCGTTCTCCGGCTTGCGGATGTGGAATATGCCGTTGAACATGGGCTTTTCCTCCTCTTCCCTATAGCCATCCTGGCCGTAAAAACAATACGCGCCTATGATACATCAAGGGACATGACTGATGATACTTCCCAGCGCCCGAGAAGGATGTTTGAAGGAGTCACGAAGGGCTGTATGCCAGAAAATGCAGGTGGGACGATAGGCCACCCGCCTTCCCCGTGTGACCTGGATCGGTGCTATTCCGGGCTCGCAACGCCCTTCAACAGCCGTCTGCGTCACGCAGGTGGATGAGGTCCCCCGAGTGGGACTCGAACCCACACCTTCCCCTTGCGATAGGGGTGCTCTTGATGAGCGATCGGGGAAGAGGCGGAAAATCCGCCTCTTTTCTTTCACTCTCGCAGAGCCGGGACTGCGCTGCCGGAATTGATGTCGGCCGATACGATGCCGTTTGACGCGTGGTACCATAGGAATGTCGGTGATCGAGCGGTTTATGCATGAGGAGGGGAGGGAGTTATGGCGAACTTCGTCTATCTGAGCCCGGAGTGGGCCGAGGAAGGGCGCAAGCGCGCCGAGGCGGAGCTGACACAGGAGACACTGCATCACGTGACCAGCTCCATGAATAATATCTACAAGAACTGCCCCGACGGAAAAGAGCACTACTTCTACGTGGCCTTCGAGGACGGCAAGATAGCCGCCTTCGAGACCGGGGAGGGAGAGGGCCCCAAGGCGGAGTTCAAGATCATCGCGGACTACGATACCTTTGCCAAGATAAGCCGGGCGGAACTGGGCGCGGTAAGGGCGCTGACCTCCCGCAAGCTGGCGCTTCGGGGTAATATGGCCAAGGCGCTGCGCCTGGCCCCCCTGGTAGACAAGCTCAACAAGGTCCTCGCGACCATCCCCACCGATTACTGACAAGATACAGGCAAGCGCACCTTTACGAACAAGCAGGGACATGCGATGCGGCGAGCATCGCAGGATGAGCACAGGAGATGATGACCATGCCCGAATACGACCCCAACGACCCCTACGCCGTAGACCTGGACACGCGCCTGGTGGACATCCAGGCGGGGATGCACGCGCGCGATATAGACGTCTACCTCGCCTCGCGCATCCGCAGCATGAGCTTCGTCCTGGACGCCTTCGTGCCCTGGCGCAGCTTCATGGTCATCCCCTCGGAAGGGCTGCCCACCGTCTTCACCTTCGTCATCGACTCGGCGCGCCTGCTCAGCGAGACCTGGCTGGACGAGGACCACGTGCGCGGATACTTCGGCGCCGGGGGTGCCGACCAGATCGAGATAGTCAAGTACTTCATCGAGGACGAGCTTGGCCTCTCCAAGGGCCGCATCGGCTATGAGACCGGCATGGCCACCTACACCGCGGAAGGCTGGATGACCCACTACGAGTACGAGCGTTTCCGCGACGCCCTGCCCGACTTCGAGTTCATAAACGCCCACGACATCGTGGACCAGGCTTCCCTCATCAAGGACGAGGGCACCATCAACCGCTTCCGCGAGGCCGGGCGCATCGTGGACGCGGGCCACAAGGCGGCGCGGGAGGCCATCGAGAACGGCGGCTGGAAGGGCATGACCGAGACCGAGCTGGCGGGCATCGCCGCCCTGGCCATGCGGCGGGAGGGCAGCGTGTCGGAGTGGAACTTCGCCGGCCTCAACGAGATCTCCAGCGGCTGGCGCACCGGGCTGGGGGCCTGTACCCCACCCACCACCAAGGAGTTCGAGGCGGGAGACGCGCTCATGTTCGACCTCCACGCCATGTTCAAGCTGGCCCTGGGCGACCATTCCCGCAACTACATCATCGCCCCGGCCTCGCAGAAGGCCCGCTGGCACGCCGACAACTTCACGGCCTGCGTGCAGTTCGTGGCCGACAGCTACAAGGCGGGAGCCACCCCGGGCGACCTCATCACCGAGTGCGGGAAGTTCGCGGAGGAGCGCGGCTGCTCGGACTTCATCCTGCCCGGGGTGGAACACGGGATCGGCCTCTTCGGCGACGAGTGGCGGGTGGGGGCCAGCATGGACGTGCCCATCCCCTACTGGACCGACCCCGACCACTCCTACCAGGAGAACGAGATGGTCATCCTGGCCATGCAGTACGCCGCTCCAGAGGATGACGTGGGCTTCCGCTACGAGAACCCCATCGTGATAAAGAAAGACGGCTGCGAGCTGACCTCGAAGACCCCCCTGACCATCGACGAGATAGAATAAGACGCTCGATTTAATAAAAGGCCGGGCGATTTTTTCTCGCCCGGCCCTTTCTTTTCATACTCGCATCAATCGAAGTGCTGGTAGTAAAAGATACTGCTAAGAACAATAGAGAGGACGATGAGCGCCATAAATACGATGCCCAGTATTAGACCCGCTGTCAGTTTTCTGCGCATGCTTTTCTCGGAATCCGGCCCAAGGCGCCTTTTCCCCAGAATAGCGAATATTACCGCAAGAGTTGATGACCCAATGGTGAGATATCTTGTAAACCACATGAGGAAGAAGGACATGGACCATAAAAAAGGGCTGCGTCCAGTATTGACCGATAAGGAGATGATCAGCTGAAGGGCTACATCTATAACCAGAATACCAAAAGTGGCGATACCAGATACCAGCGACCACTTGGCGAAGAAACGCAGCTCCTGTTCCCTCAACCCCACCGGCGTATCATTATCTATCTGCCCTGGATCCATTCCCCACCTCCTGATGCCATTATTCTAGCACTACCAGGAGGGACATCGTCGGCAACGGCCACACCGTCTACTACGACACCGCTGCATTCCCGGGACAGGGA
>CAYPZH010000034.1:3227-20506 GCA_964415205.1 uncultured Actinomycetota bacterium
AAGGCCGGCGTCATCCCGCCCCCGAGATGGTTGGCCTGACCTGCAACCTGGCCGGCGGGGGGACGCTGACCCCGCGCTAGGCGTTCGCCGACCAGTTCTTGATGCTCTCGGCGTAGATGAGCGTCGAGGGGCTGGTCACCGTGGGGTCGGTGAGCACGTTCACGCAGGCGGGCTTGCCCGATGCTAAAGCCCTCTCCAGGGCGGGCACGATGTCCTCGTCCTTTTCCACCAGCTCCCCGTAGCCTCCCAGGGACTCGACCATGCCCTCGTAGTGCACGGCGTCCAGCCGGGTGCCGCACACGCGGTCCGGCGCGAAGCACAGCTCCTGGGAATGTTTAGCAGAACCCCATGCCTGGTCGTTGCAGACCACGGCCAGCACCGGTATGCCGTGGCGGGCGGCGGTCTCGAACTCCATGGCGTTGAAGCCGAAGGAGCCGTCGCCGGAGACCAGGACCACCTTGCTCTCGGGGCGGGCCAGCTTGGCGGCCATGGCGAAGGGCAGGCCTATCCCCAGGCTGCCGAACTGCAGGCCGTTGGCGATGACCCCCGCCGTCTCGCTCGCCCGCAGGGAAACGAGGCCGAAGTAGACGGTGTCTCCCCCGTCTATGATAAAGATGGCGTCGTCCCCCACCGCCTGCCTGAGCCCGTGCATGAGCCGGAAGGGGTGGATGGGGTGCACGGGAGTCTCCATCTGCTGACGGTCGCCCGCGCTCAAGGTGGTGAGGAGGCCGTCGAGTTCGGCCAGCCACCCGCCTCGGTCCTTCGCCTCCACTTGAGGCTCCAGCTGCCTCAGCACCGTGCCGGCGTCTCCCACCAGGGCGACGTCCGCGGTGCGGTTGCGGTTCACCTCCACCGGGTCGATGTCCACCCTGATGACCCTGGCGTTGGCGATGTAGTCGCCGTAGTTGAGCAGCCAGTTGAACCTTATCCCCACCGCCAGCACCACGTCGGCCATGGACAGGGCGGTGATCAGCCCCACGAAGCCGCCGCGCCAGAGGGAAAGGGGATGCTCGTCTGGGATGGCTCCCCTGCCGTTGTTCGCCAGCAGGGTGGGGATGCCGGCCTTCTCCGCCAGGCCCAGCACCTCCTTCGCGGCGCCGCTCCAGCAGACGCCGTCGCCGCCCAGTAGCAGCGGCTTCTCGGCCCGGTTGAGCAGCGCAGCGGCCTCCGCCACCGCTTTTTCGTCGGCAGGCACCGCGGCCCGGGCGCTGGGGCCCGCGGGGAAGGCGATGCTATCCTCCTCGACGCGGTCGAAGAGGATGTCCGGGACCAGCTCCAGGTAAACGGGGCCCGGCCTGCCCGATATCGCGTGTCTGAAGGCCGCCTGCAGGTATTCCGGGATCCTCGCGATGTCGTGGCACTTCCCCGTCCACTTGGTCACGGGCTTGATCATGTCCACCTGGTTCACGTCCTGCAGGGCCCCCTTGTCCAGCTCGCGGATGGACCCCACGCCGCTCAGGACCACCATGGGCGCCCCTTCGTGGTAGGCGTTGGCCACACCGGTGAGGGTGTTGGTGAAGCCGGGGCCCGCGGTGACCAGGCACACCCCCGGCTGGCCCTTGTAGATGGACCAGGCGTGGGCCATCATCGCCGCGGCCTGCTCGTGGCGCACGTCGATCACCCTGATATGGTTATCGATACAGCCGTCCAGTATGGGCAGGATATGCCCGCCCGAAAGCGAGAATATGGTGTCTACGCCCTCGACTTGCTTCAGGTACCTGGCAACGACATGTCCTCCGTGCACCTCACCCATGGTCTCCCCCTTCGATACAGGCGTTCCGGCGTCGACCGGTCCGCAGCCGCAAAACCGACTCCCTGATGCCGTTATTCTAGCACTCCCCATAGCAGAACATGCAGGGTCACTATAAGAGGGTGTAGCCCATGGGGGTGGGAAGAATCCAGACCTCGTGCAGTCCCCGGTATCTTCTACAATGCCTGGGCGAGGATGACCACGCCCACGAGGATCATCACCGCCGTGAACATCATGCGTATGGTGCGTGATTCCATGCGCTCGCTCATATAGCGCGCGCCCACCTGCGAACCGACCAGGCTGGCAGCGGAAACCGCCAGCACGATATCCCAGCCCGCGGTCATATCGAAGGCGTGAACGGCGAAGGCGACCAGGCAGCCCAGGGCGACGATGACCGGGGCGGTGCCCGCGGCATCCCTGGCGTCGAAGCCCATGAAGATCAGGATGGCCATGGTGAAAGGCCCGCCGTCGCGGGCGATGAAGCCGATCATAAAACCTATCCCGAACCCCACCAGCAGGGCGATGATGAGTTCTTTGCGGCGCGGCAGCCCCTCTCCCTTGACCATGCTCCGTCCCCGCAGCACCAGCAGGCCTATGGCGATGTTCGTGGCCGCGAAGACGATCATCAGCGCGGTGGAGGAGGTGGGCCTGGCCAGCAGGGCCCCCAGGGGGCTGCCGGCGAGCACGGCCAGGGCGAAGGGCCAGGCGGTGGACATGCGCACCAGCCCGCGCCGCCAGTACAGTCCCCCGGCTGAAAAGCAGGTTATGGCCGCGGCCAGCAGTCCCACGGGGATGGCGCCGGTCTTGAAGTCCAGGCCCAGCCAGAAGAGGATGGGCACCAGTATCTGGGAGCCGCCCGCCCCCATCATGGAGAAGACGAAGGAGACGGTCAGGGCGGCCAGCGCTATGGTCACTACCTGCATGCGCCCCTACCTCCCTTATGTCGGTAGGCTCATCCGACCCCGATATTTGCGCCCCCTTGAAGGCAGGACGCCTGCCGCGACGTCATCTCTTTTCGCGCTGTCGCAGAACGCGGCTAGGAGTCTTCCTTTCCCGCCTCCTGCTCCAGTTCCTTCGCTATCTGCCGCACTCCTCCCAGGAATATGTTCCTGGCGATGAGGCTCTTCTCCTTTGCCGCCAGGCCCTCCAGCAGAGCGGACTTCAGCTCCAGCGCTTCCCGCCGCGGACCCTCGCCCGCGTCGAGGACGAAGTCAACAAGATGCAGTGACAGCTGCGTCCTGCCCTCGTCCTTCAGCTCGCGCGCCCTGGCCAGGACCTTGTCCGCGCCCCCCGCCAGCCCCAGCACCTGGCCCGCGACCTCGCCGCTGGCGGCGGGGAAGAGCTGGGAGGGGTTGCCGCCGTACCAGCCGTGGTACTGGCGCAGCAGAGCCTGCACCACGAAGTAGGGGTGGCCGTAGATGGGCGCGAGGTAAGGGCTCGCGGCGAACTCATCCGGCCACGCGAAGGAGTGCAGGATGTCCTCCTGCCAGCGGCCCTGGTTGAGCATCTCGACCACCTGCTCGTCCAGGAACCTCAGGGCCCTGGCCACGGTGAGGCAGGCTTCCTGCACCTGATCCTTGCCGCTGATGGCCGCGCCGTGCCCCGGCAGCATCAGCGCGGGAGAGCGGGCTGCCACGTCCTCCAGCGCCTGCGCCCACTCCAGGGCATAGCGCTGCACCTTGAAGGGATTGCCCACGTTGGGGCAGGACCACACCCAGAAATCGGAGACGCACGCCACCTCGTGTTCCGGCACCCACATCCACACGTGGTCGTCGGTCTCTCCCCGTGCGTGCCTCAGCTCGAAGGTGGTATCGCCCAGCTCGAGGGTCATCTCGCCCGAGAAGGTCTGGTCGGGATAGACGTAATCCCAGGGGAAGGCGGGGATGCCCTCGGGGATGGCGAACTGGATGCGGTTGATATGCTCGTGGTAGGGGAGCATCCTCTGGTAGCGGTCGAAGCGCAGGGGCAGGTTTTCGTGGGCTACGATCACCGGTTTTGGATGGCCGCGCTCCGCCGCGTCCTCCAGCACCGCCCGGGCGGCGAAAGCGTGGTCGGCGTGCCCGTGGCCGTATATGATGTAGCGCACCGGCTTATCCGTGACGGCCCGTAGTTCCTTCACGATGCGCCACCCGTCCGTGGGCAGCCCCGCGTCGAAGACGAGCACGCCCTCTCTCGTCTCGAACATACATATGTTGGCGAAACTCTGCAGCATGAAGACGCCGTTGCCGAAGTCCTGCATCCCGCCCGCATCGGAGAACAACGCCTGGCTCCCGAGAGATGTATCTTCCGCCATCTTTCCCCTCCATTCCGTTCTACGGCGACAGCCCGGGCCAATCCAGATCGCCGACCACAGACCGCTAACCCCTTTGACATATCGGTGAAGTAATTATAAGGCGGCACCCCGATGATAAAAACCACCCGGCGCGGGAATACTATCGCCTAAGCGCGCGCGCCACCACGGCGCGGGCAGCTCGAGTGAAATGATGGTTTATCCTTAGAAAGGCAAGCAGGTGTCGGCATTACAGGGAAATAAGCGCTTCGCGGCGCGGGCGTTACTCATCGCGCTAGCACTGGGGACCCTGGTGATACCGCCCGTGGTGGTGGCGGCCTCCGGGACGGCGGCCTACTCCGCCACCTGGACCGCCTTGCGCATAATGGCCCTCTATGCCCTAACCGTGCTCTTCCTGAACGTCATGACCGGTTCGTTCCGGCCCTTGCTGGTAAAGGTGTTCAAGCCGAAGCTCCTCTTCAGGCTGCACAACGCCACCGGGATAGTCGGTTTCTCCATGGCCGTCGCCCACATGGTCCTGGTGATCGCAGACGGCCTCTGGCCCGGCTTCCAGAAGCTCGGCCCGGTCACGCTCTACATCTTCACCGTCACCACGGTCGTGGTGCTGTTGCGGAAATACCTGAGGAGGTCCTGGAGGATGGTCCACCGCCTCAACTACGCGGTCTTCTTCGTGGGCCTGATCCACGCCTTCCAGGTGGGCATCGATCTCGAGGACGGGGGTTTTCTAAAGGTAGTGTTGTATATCTATGCGGCACTGGTGATCACCGGTCTCATCTACCGCTCCCAGTTGACCATACGCACCCGCCTCAAGAGGAAGGCTTCCGCGGCATGATATCATCGGTATAAGGACCGAGATGGTCTGCGTCATCGCGAACGGCAGCATGTCGGCCCCCGTGGAAACGGATTCCTTTCCGTTTGAGATAATCGCGCCGGCTCCGCCCCCTCGCAATAACGGCAATAGGGCAAGCCTGAACCGGATACGGCCTTAATGAGTGAACGGAAGCGCAGATGAGGGTGCTTTTCATCAGCGACAACCGCTGCCGGGACAACATCATACCCTTCCCTCTGGGCATCGCCTGCGTGGCCGCGGCTGCGAAACAAGCGGGCCACGACATCTCGTGCCTGGACCTCATGTTCTCCGAGGACCCGCCCGCGGACACCGTAGAGCGCATCCGTTCCTTTAAGCCCGACTGTATCGGGCTGTCGGTGCGCAACATCGACAACCAGGACAGCTACCACGGCGAGTTCTACGTCCCTGCCGCGAAGAAGGTCGCCGACGCCGCGAGGGCGGAGACGAAGGCTGCCATCGTGCTGGGCGGGGCAGGTTTCACCGTTTTCCCCCTGGAGTGCCTGGAGTACATGGGTCTGGAGATGGGGGTGGTGGGCGAGGGCGAGAGGCCGTTCGTCGAGCTGCTGGCCCGGCTGGAGGCCGGGGCGGAGGTGGAGGACCTGCCGGGACTGGCGCTGCGCCGCGGCGGCACCGCCCGCGTGAACCCGCCGGGACCCCACGCCTGGCCGGGACTCTTCCCTCTACCCGAGCGTGAGCTCTTCGACGTCACCCGCTACGACTGGAAACCGGGAAAAGGCCTTCCCTTCATCGCCAACCTGCAGTCCCGCCGGGGGTGCCACCTGCGCTGCATCTACTGCAGCTCGCCCACGGTGGAGGGCCGCCTGGTGCGCGTGCGCGAGCCCGCAGCTGTCGCCGACGAACTGGCTTCGCTCGAGCGCGACTATGGTATGAGCACCGTCTCCTTCGTGGACTCGCTCTTCAACTACCCCGGCGATTACACGCGGGAGCTGTGCCGCCATATCATGGCGAGAAAACTCTCCCTGCGCTGGATCGCCAACCTGAACCCGCTCTACTGCGACATCGAGACCATGGAGCTCATACGCGGCGCCGGGTGCGTCGGCCTCAGCATCGGCAACGAGAGCGGCTCGGAGGACATCCTGGCCTCCCTGAAGAAAGGCTTCACCCGCGAGCAGGTCGTCGAGGCCGTAAGCGGGGCTAAGAAGCTGGGGTTCCGCATCAACTGCTTCCTGCTCCTGGGAGGGCCGGGCGAGAACGAGGACACGGTGAGAGAAAGCGTGGAGCTCATGGACGAGCTGGACCCGGACATGGTCACGGTCACAGTGGGTATAAGGATATATCCCGGATGCGAACTGCACGATATCGCCCTGCGCGAGGGGGTGATAGAACCCGGACAGGACCTGCTCTATCCCACGTTCTATAACTCCCCGCAGACGGAGCCGTGGCTTTACCATCATATGCGGGAGATATGCGACGCCCGTAAAGGCTGGAAGATGTGAGGGAAGGAGCTAGGGATGTACGAGATGATATCCTACTGCGGGCTGGACTGCTCTGAGTGCCCCGCCTGCATCGCCACCCAGGCGGGCGACATGGAGGCGCTTGCGCGCGTGGCCGAGGAGTGGGGCAGGAAGTTCAAGATGGAGATAACCCCGGAGAGCATCCTCTGCGACAGCTGCAAGTCGGGCGAGGAGGCGCGCAGGTCCGGCTACTGCGATACCTGCGGCGTGCGTGCCTGCGCCGTGGAGAGAGGGGTCGTGACCTGCGCTCACTGCGACGATTACGGCTGCGAGACGCTGCAGGCCTGCCCCGCCTTCCTCGCCGAGGGCAAGACCCGCCTGGACAACATCCGCGAAGGGTAAGCCGGGGGGTCACACCAGGAGACCAGCCGGACTATGCAGAGGGTTAAAACAACCGCGCTGTGCGTCTATGACGCAGCGAGCACATAGGGTTTGTTTCGTCGACTCCGCCCCCTCGCAATGACGTTGCAGGAAGCCGGGGGTCAGGTGCAGCAGGAGTGCGTCCCTTTCGGGGACAACCCCAGAAAGGGACAAAAGGATCGCTGTTTCCCGCGCACGCCCTTAAGGCGCTGCGGGCGCGTTGAGGTCGTTTCGTCGCTGCGCTCCTCGTGATGACGTTTTTCCCAAGCCCGATGACGGTTGCGCTCCTCGCGATGACGCTTTCCCCAAGTCCGGCGATCGCGCAAGGCCCCTGCCGCGAGCGCATCGCGCTGTCGAAGCGCGCTCCTCGCACTGACGTCCTACGGCGCGGTTTCCTCCACCGCGACGATTTCCAGGTGCATGCCAAGGAGGGGCGCGTCCGCGATCTTCACGCCTACGTCGACGATATCGATCCCGAACTTGTCTTTCTTGATTCCGCGGACGTCCTTGATGTCCAGGTCGCCGCCGAAGGCCACCTTCACCTTCCTGCGCAGGCCGGCGCGGTCCAGCTCGAAGGCCGTCTCCATGAAATCCAGGTTGACGCCGGTGTCTATGAAGACTATCCCCGCGCCGCATTCCGCCGCCTCCAGGGCCTCCTTGCTGACACCGCCATGCCTGCCCTTGATCTGCACCACGACGTTCCGCTCGCTTGCCAGGCGCGCGGCGGCTTCGACTGCCTCTCTGGTGCCCCCGAACATCTCGACCTGGTTTGCGTCCAGGTACAGGTGCGGCCGCTCGGTGATGCTGCAGTCCGCTCCGCCGGTGGCTATAGCCTGGCGCACCGCTTCCCGTTCCCCAGGCGGCACTTTTCTCCATGCCCCGCAGACTATCCTGGGCTTCTTGCCGGCGGCCTTTACGAAAGCGCGGGCGGAGGTGGCTACCCCCGAGGTCTTGGCGAGAAGGCCTATGATGTCATCCCCCACCCGGGCAATAAGCCCGGGGGCACCGGCGAAGCGGGCTATCTCGTCTCCCTCGGCGACCTCACTCCCTTCCTCCAGCATACTCACTATCTCCAGCCCCGCTTGGCGCACCGCTGTCGCGGCTGCGGCCGCGCCGGAGATGATCCCCGCCTCGTCCGCCACGATCACCGCCGTCGCCCTTTTATGCGCCATGCCCGCGAAGATGTCCTCTTCTGCATCAGAAGCTTTACCATTCCCCTCCATGATCCCTCCTCACCAGGCGAGCGCACAGGGCTCTGGTCCGGGCTATCCCTTATCCTCCCACTTTCTGCGCTGGACTATATTATTCACCTTCATATGCTCGCAGATGGCAACATTCTAGCACCGATACGTCGCTGCTGACCTTCGTCCGTTTTATGCCGGCATGGGCCACGTGAAGGTCTGATATGATACTTGCAGGTTACCACGCATGAGTTTGCCCGGAGAACCGTTATGACGGATCCTTCTTAGGAGCGAGGCAGGAGCGTCGATCATTTTCGAGAATCTGTTGGAGGCGGCCAGGGGACCAGCTGCGAGAGCGCGGCTCTTCCTGTCCGGGGTGTGGAAGGACTTCTCGGACCACAACGGGCCCCAGGCGGCGGCGGCCTTCTCCTTCTACTGCTTCCTCTCCATCATCCCCCTGATGATATTCGCCGGGGCGGTGCTGGGGATCGTGCTGAAAAGCGACCCCGAGCTGCTGCAACGGATAATCGACTACATCGCGGACAACGCGCCGGTCCTCTCCGACACCATCTCTGACGCACTTGACTCTTCCATCGACCTCAGGGGGGTCCTGGGCGTCATCGGACTGCTGGGACTGCTGTTCACCGGCACCAAGGTCATCGACTCCCTGCAGGTATGGTTAAGCGAGATGTGGGGCGCGGAAAAACCCCGCTTCCTCAGGAAGAAGGCGAAGAGCCTGCTGTCCCTGCTGATACTGGGGATCATCGTCCTGCTGGGCGCGGGCGTCCACGTGGTCTTCACGCTAGTGAGCGAGCGGTTGCGCTGGCTCAACGTCTTCGCGGGGATGCTGGTGTTCGCCGTCACCTCGCTCATCCTCTTCGCCGCCCTCTCCTTCATCTATTCCTATGCCGTCGAGGACAGGCTGGGTTTCAAGCGGGTATGGAAGGGCGCGCTCTTCGTGGCCCTGCTGACGAACCCCGTGCAGATGCTCTTGATCTGGTACTACTCCAACATGGGCGATTTCTCCGCCATCTACGGCTCCCTGGCCGGCATCGTGCTGACCATCGTCGTCATCTACTACATCGGATATATGATCTTCCTGGGGACGGGGATAAACCATTACCTCTACCGGGCTGAGGAAAGCGAAGACGGTGAAGAGGTCCTACCTGCCGCCTTTGCGAACGGCGAGGGCGCGGACGGGATGCCGGCTGGCAAGGGATGAAGGAGGGGATGATGTCCACATCGGACGGGTACACCGAATACATGTACGGGCTCGTGGACCGGGCGGTAGCGGAGATCGGGCCGCGGGAGTCCTGTGGCGAGGAGGAAAAGCGCCTGGGGCGCATGTTCGCGCAGGAGGTCGAGCCGGCATGCGAGCGCATCGACGTGGAGGAGTTCACCTGCCACCCCAAGGCCTTCCTGGGCTCCTTCCCCTTCCTGGTGCTCCTCTACCTCGCCGGGGTAGCGCTCTATTTCATCTATCCTCCGGTCTCGGTATTCCTCGCAGCCGTCGGCATCGCCATCCTCTTCTACGAGGTTGTGCGCTACCGGGAGTTCATCGACTTCGCCTTCCCCAGGCGCACGGGCGAGAACGTGGCGGGGTTCGTGAAGCCCCGGGGGGAGATAAAGAGGCGGGTCCTCGTCTCTGCCCACCTGGATTCCGCCTACGAGTTCAAGGTGTGGTACTGGCTGAAGGGCCTTTCCGTGCCCGCCATGGCCATCGCCTTCATCGCTCCCGTCCTGGTGCTCGGCGCCAGCCTGGCGCGGACCATCGCCGGTTCTTCCGGCATGCCCGACGGCACCGCCTACACCGTCCTGGGCATCATCATGCTCGTTCTCTCGCCGCTGGTGGCGGTATTTTTCTTCTTCCACACCAGGGACGTGGTGCCCGGAGCCATGGACGACATGGCGGGCATATCCGTCCTGGCCGGGTTGGGCAAATACCTGGCAGAGGCGAAAAACGGGGGCGGCTTCTACCCCGAGCAAACCGAGGTGGTCCTGCTAGCCCTCTCCTCCGAGGAGGCGGGGCTGCGCGGCGCCAAACGCTATGCAGCCAGGCACAAGAAAGAGTACGCGGGCGTCCCCACATACGCCATCTTCCTGGACAACATCGCCGACGAGCGTTACCTCACCGCCTTCAAGCGCGAGGTCTGGTGCGGCGCGAAGATGGACCCTTACCTGCTCGAACTGGCCCGGGAAGCGGCGGCCGCGGGCGGGCGCGAGATCATCGCCACCATAATGGCGGTGGGCGCGACCGACGCCAGCGCTTTCGCGCGCGAGGGTATCCCGTCCGTCTCCATCTGCTGCTACGACTCCAGCCGCCTCATGCCCAACTATCACACCAGGCACGACACCATCGAGAACGTGCGGCCCGAGTCCCTGGCGGTCGCCCTCGAGCTGGTGGTGGAGATGCTCACTCGCATCGACCGGGCGTGAGATAGCGGGCGCTTCACCGCGGTCTTAGCATTTCCGGTGCGGGAAGGCGCCGTAGTGTGGTGGGCGGCAGGATCAACTTGGCGCAGACGGCGCCCACTTCACTTCCCGTAACCAACCGGGCAGGACGGCGGCGATATCGCGTATCACCATGCCCCAGAAAGTGGGGGAGAAGAGCACCGCGCTGTCCTCGTGGCCGGAGAAAGCGTAAGTATAGTAATCCACCACGTTGCGCTTTCCCCCCGTTTTCCTGCGCGTGGACATGGCGAAGAAAAAGTTAGGCTGCACGCCGTTGTTCTGCAGGCAGTAGTTTTTGCCCATCACGAAGATGGGGAAGAACTGCGCCTTTCTTATCCTTTTACCGTAGCCCCGGAAAGAGAAGTCCTCCCTGTCCAGGGCGTCAACGATCTCCCCCGCCGCCGTCGCGGCAGAGTCGGCGCAGATGCCCAGCCCCTCGCCGGTGAAGGGATCCACGCCCAGCTGCTCGCCCACGAAGACGACCCGCTCCCGCGCGGCTGCCTGGAAGGGGGAATACTCGCGCTCCGGGTACGGCTTGAAGCGTATGCGCTCCGGAGCCATGGCCCTGATCTCCGGGAAGTGCTGCAGGGTCTGCAGGAAAGCCTCCTTCATCACCGCATAGCTCCCTTTGGAAAAGGTCCCGCCCGATAAACCGGCGTTCACCACCGGTTCTCCGCCCTCCCCTATGGAGGGAAAGAACCAGGCGTAGCCGGGTATGCCGAACCTGGGGATGCTGAAATCCAGCACCATGCTGTCCCGCATTAATCCGCATCCCGGATCGAGGGGCAACTCTGTCTGCAGCAGCAGCGACTTGCGGCCCCGGTGCGGAATGCCGAACCACATCCTGCTCCTGCCGTTGACGCCGTCGGCCCCCACCAGGACCTCGGCATGGTGGGCGCTGCCGTCCCTCTCCAGCACCGTCACCCCCCTGCTCTCCCGGTACGCCCCGACGGCGGGAGCATGGGTGCGCACCTGTGCTCCCCTTTCAGCGGCCTCCCTCAGTAAGAGGTCATCGAAAGCGCTGCGCCTGGTGATGAAACACTTGTCGTTCCCGAAGGGCGGATTGCATACCTCTTCCCCGAAGTAGACGCTGAACCTGCTCACCGGCACCCTGGGCAGCCCCTCCAGTGAGATGCCCAGGGTCTCCAAGTACGAGGTCACCCGGCCGCTTACCCCGCCGCCGCAGACCTTCTCGCGCGGGAAAGCCTTGGCTTCCAGGATGAGGATCTCGCCCGCCAGCTCCGGCCTGAGACGCAGAAGGGAGAGGGCGGTCAACGAACCCGCAGGCCCTCCCCCGACTATGATGACCTTGTATTTCCTCGCGTCCAACTCGTTCTCGTCCCCGTTTTCCCGCCGTCATGCGCGGTATCTGGCGTATGCTTGTACGTATCCTTACTATACAAATTTCGGCAGATTGGTCAACAAACCGTAGCCGGCCGGGACCGCATGCGGCGGGGTGTTTTCCTGAAAGGGCAGCTCAGGAAAACGTTGTGGGCAAGCTCGAAAATGTAACCGGCCGGGAACGTTAATGGCCGGGGCCGTACTGCCGAATAATAAATGGGCCCTGCGTTCGCTAGAGAGCAGGCCCGGAGTTACCGTGGTGGGGCGTGGACGGCGCGTGACAGCCCTGCGTCGTGGATGCCAAACCGGTTCCGTTCCAAGAAGGAGGGCGTGTTGCGTATTCTGAAGTGCCCGAGATGCGGCTTCCCTCTCCTCTTCTCTAGGATGATCCTGAAGTGGAACGACAACGGCACCATCTGCGAGCGCATGATGCCCGACCTGCGTGCCGTCCTGCTCGAAGCCGACCTCTTCAACGACCTCTTCGCGCGCATCGAGGAGAAGATGGGCATCTCCATTTCTCACCTCGTCTTCGAGGCCCAGAGGAACGCGGCCAAAGAGGTCATCGACGGCGCCCTTAACAAACTGCCGCTTAACCAGATACGTGTACGCCTTAACAAGAAGCTGGTGGTGCATGTTTTCTGCAACATCGCCCTGATCACCGGCCAGTCCTACGCCAGGGTCGTGCGCTATCAACCCGGGGTCGAGGGCGAGGCGCTGATACGCAACCCCTACAACCGCGAGCTCATGGCGGCCATCATCCTGGGGGCCTTCGAAAGCCTCGAACGCAAGCCCTTCGAACATACCTGGATGGTGATAGACGGCGACGATGTCATCGCCGTGACCGCCTCGTCTTCCAAGCCGGAGGTCTCGGAGCGCCTGGCGGTGCACATGCCGCCTCTGAAGCCGGGCAACCTCCGCTTCCCACGCTGCCGCGTTTGCGGCGTGCCCCGCGAGCTCTCCTACCTGGAGTGGAGGGAAAAAGAGGGCATCATCATGGATACCAGGCGCGGCGTGCGCATGGCCTTCCTGGACGGGTTCACGCCCACCACTGTCTTCCGCGAGATGGAGAAAGAACTCGGCGAGGACATCTACCCGGTCATCATCAAGGCTCAGAAGGAGACCACCCACCGCCACCTCGACCAGTTGAAGCTCATCTCCCCGGAGGACAGGAACTCTCCCGCTGGCAACCGCGCCATCTACGAGAAGGCGCTGGCGCCGCTCCCCCTGTGGGGGCAGGGGAACCCGGTGAGCCTGGAGCAGGAAAACGGTTTCCTGCGCGTTACGGTTGAAAACCCCTACAACGAACACCTGCTGGCGGGGCACATGGCGGCCATCTTCGAGGCGGTGGAAGGCAGGGAATCTGAGATCACCTGGGAAAAACCGGACCTTCAGACCGCCGTCTTCACCGTGCGGGCAAGGTGAACCTCGCGAGAAAATCCCATATGACCTCACCTGCATCGATGTCGCGGCTGGTCATGCCGATGACCTGCACGCGCCTGTACTGTACTCCGCCGGGCCAGGTATGGCCTCCTCCTTCTACGGCCAGCAGCACCACCTCGGAGCCGTCGCGTCCACCGCCGTATGATTCCCTTCTGACCCTCGTGCCGTCACCCGGGTCTACATCGGCCAGATAATCCGTGACCGGGTTTTGGGAGCAGCCGTTTGCTTCGACCCAGAAGGAAACCGAATCGGCAGCCGAGAGTACATATCCGCGATCGATCCTGCCCGCTTCTATCTTTCCCCCCTCCCAGGGAACGAGCGGGTCGTCCGTGCCCATGATCATCATCACCGGGACGGGACGGGAAGGCGAACAGGCCTGCGAGAGCCGCTCGCCCATGAGAGCGGCCACCGGGGCCACCGCGGCTATCCTGTCCGCAAGCTCGCAGGCAAGTCGAGATGAGAACATCCCCCCGTTGGAGATGCCGGTGGAATATATTCTCGAGGAATCGATGTTGTATGCGTTAGTGAGCTCATCGATGAGCGCAGAGATGAAACCCACGTCGTCCACCCCCGGGTTGACCTCCGGCCTCCCGTCGTTCCAGTTTTTGTCGATTCCGTCCGGGTATGCGACTACAAATCCCCTCTCGTCGGCGATATCGCTCAGATGAGTCAGTTTGGCCATGCCCTCCCCATCCCCGCCTCCCCCGTGGAAAGCGAAGAGCAGCGGCAGCGCATCCATTACGTTATATGCAGATGGAAGATGGACGATATACGTACGCTCGATTCCCGCGTACAGCATCGAGCCCGCCACATCCTTTGCCGTGTGTGGCGTTTCCGCACTTCCCGTTTTCCGCTCCCCCCCACCACAGGAAGCGCAGCATAAAGCGGCCAAAACGGCCATCAGGGCCATACCGCATGAGAGTGTCCTTCTTTTCACCGTGCATCTCCACTTAAGGGAAAACAGACCGACGCCATGGCTGTTAGCTTCGCCGTCTTCCCTTATTATATATTTTGAGCTGCACGCCTTTGTTCTGACGGTCGATCGGCTCTCAACCGTCATAGGGGAGGCGGGACGAACCCCAGCCGAAGACGGGCTCCCGGCTCGCTTCCCTGCGCCTGCCGGCGGCGAGGATGAAGATGCCCGCCAGCAGGAGCAACAGGCCGAATGCTATGCTGAACAGCGACATCACTACAAGGAACCTCGTCCTGTCGTCCATCCCGGTCTTGGGGAGTACCTTTTCCGGCTCGTCCGGTTCTTCGGGTATATCCCTCCGCCACACCGTCGGGTCCGGACTCTGGGACGTGGTCACGTCATCGCTTAATGCGGGGGTGTTGTTGCGGATGTTGTCGTCGGAGTCGTCGAGCACCCCGTCCCCGTTGCGGTCCCAGTAGCCGGCTCCCTGGTTCTCCGCTACATCGACGCCCTGCCCGACCGTGGTCCTGAAGGTTATTACCACCTCGTTCTGCGCTTCCGCCTCGCTCGTGGCCCCGGGGTCGGCCGCGATGGTCCCCTCCCACACGACCATGTCGTCCGAGGGATCGTACACGCAGGAGATGGTCGTCGAGCTTCCCCGCGCCTCATATTCCAGGCTGCCCTCCACGTAGGTCGTGCCCTCGGGGATCCCGTCCGTGATCCTCACGCGCATGGAATCGGCGTTGCCGCTGTTGATCCATACCTGTCCCCACTCCAGCTGCGGCAGCCCGTCGTCGTTTACCGTCTTGATCCCGTACGGCGGGTCGAAGAGGTTGATGATGGATAGGGCGACCCTGGCCTCGTCGTCCTCGGACTGGTCCCCATCGTCGTTCCCGGGCACGGAGTCCGGGTCGTACTGGTCAGACGCCGTGACCTGGGCCACGTTCACGTAGTCGCCCCTGGCCCCGGCGACGGCCTGGAAGGTCAGCTCGACGGACGCGCCCGGGTCGAGCGACCTCACCGTCCAGGTCAGGGTGGGGGCGGCCGCGTCGCTGCGGCTGTCGCCGCCGGCCATGGAGCCCGGAACGTAATCGAGACCGTCGGGCAGGACGTCCTCAACGCTTACGCTCTTCGCGGCATGGGGGCCCGCGTTGGCCAGGATGAGGGTGAAAGTGACCGTTTCTCCCACGCCGGGCGCCGGGTTGTCGACCTTCTTCTTCAGGCTGAGGTCGGCGATCTGTGGCGTGACGCTCACCGTGTCCTGGTCGTCCTCTCCCGCATCGCCGTTGCCGGGGGTGGAATCGGGGTCGTACTCCTGCGCCGCGGTCACCTGGGCGGTATTGGCGTGGTCCCCGGAGGAGAGCACCAGGGCCCGGAACCTCAGCTCGACCGACGTGCCGGAGGCGAGGTTGGCGATGGTCCAGCTCAGGGTGGGGGCGGAAGCGTCGCTCCTGGCGTCCCCACCGGCGATGGAGCCGGCCAAGTAGGCGTAACCGTCGGGCAGGACGTCCTCCACGCTCACGCCGGTGGCGTTGTCCGGGCCCGCGTTGGCCACGGTGATGGTGAAAGTCACCGCTTTCCCCACGTTGGGCTCGTCGTTGCTCGCCGTCTTGGTCAGGCTGAGGTCGGCAGATTGCGGGGTCAGGCTCGCCGAGTCCTGGTCATCCTCGGTTGGGTCGCTGTTACCGGGGGTCGAGTCCGGGTCGTACAGGTCAGATGTCATGACCTGGGCGGTGTTCACGTAGTCGCCAGGGGCCAGGACCTCCGCCTGCAGGGTGAGGTCCACGCCGGCGCCGACGGCAAGCGAGTCGATCGACCACGTCAGGGTGGGCGCCGCGGTATCGTCGCGGGCGTCCCCGCCGGCTATGGAGCCGTCCACGTAGGCATAACCGTCGGGCAGGACGTCCTCCACGCTCACGCCGGTCGCCGCATCGGGCCCGGCGTTGAACACGGTGACGGTGAAAGTCACTATGTCACCTACGTCCGGGTTAGTGCCGTCCAGCGTCTTGGTGAGGCTGAGGTCGGCGGCATCCCTGGGGGTCACGACCTGCGCGTCCTCGTCATCTTCGGACTGGTCGCCGTCGTCGTTGGCGGGATTGGAATCGGGGTCTTGCTGGTCTACGGCCATCACCTGGGCGGTGTTGGTGTAATCGCCGCTCGCCAGCACCACGGCATCGAAGGTGAGGTCCACCGAGCCGCCGGGAGCGAGCGAGTTGACGGTCCAGGCAAGGGTGGGGGCCGCGGTATCGTCGCGGGCGTCCCCGCCGGCGATGGAGCCGGCAGCGTAGGCGAAGCCGGAGGGGACGACGTCGTTCACGCTTATACCCGTCGCGGCATCGGGGCCGGCGTTAGAGACGGTGATGGTGAAGGTGACGGTCTCGAACTTCATGGGGTTCGTGTTGTTCACGGTCTTGTCCAGGCTGAGGTCGGCCGATTGCGGGGCAGCCGTCTCCGTGTCCTGGTTGTTGACGGGGTCGGGGTCGTAGGGTTGCGCAGTGGTGATGACGGCTGTGTTCTCGTAGTCGCCGCTCGCCAGCACCTCGGCCTGGAAGGTGAGGTCGGTGCTGGCCCCGGAGGCCAGGCTGTTGATAGTCCAGGTGAGGGTGGGCGCTCCCGAGTCGTCGCGGGCGTCCCCGCCGGAGATGGAGGAAGCCACGTAGGCGAAGCCCGAGGGCACGGTATCGGTAACGCCGATGCCCGTTGCGGGGCTGGGCCCGGCGTTGGCCACGGTGATGGTGAAGGTCACGGTGTCTCCCACGTTGGGTGAGGCGTCGTTTACCGTCTTGGTGAGGGAGAGGTCGGCCTGCTGGAAGATCACTCCCGCTGAGTCCTGGTCGTCCTCTCCGTATGCGCTGTTGCCGGGGACGGAGTCGGGGTCATATTGATCCGAGAACATCACCTGGGCGGTGTTGGTGTAATTGCCGGACGAGAGCACCTCGGCCTGGAAGGTGAGGTCGGTGCTGGTCCCCGAGGCCAGGCTGTTGATAGTCCAGGTGAGGGTGGGCAGGGACGAGTCGTCGCGGGCGTCTCCGCCTGATATGGAGCCGGCCGCGTAGGTGAAGCCGGAGGGGATGACGTCTGCCACCTCTACACCGGTGGCGGCATCGGGCCCGGCGTTGGCCACGGTGAGGGTGAAGGTGACGGTGTCCCCAACGTTGGGGGAGGCGTCGTCCACCGTCTTGGTGAGGGAGAGGTCGGCCCGCTGCGGGGTCACCGTCTCCGTATCGC
>CAYPZH010000035.1:0-8840 GCA_964415205.1 uncultured Actinomycetota bacterium
CCCGGTGACGCCGGCGGCGCGTCCCCCCGCCGTCTTTATCCCGTCCGCGCGGCAGCGGGTGTAGATGTCCGCCCCCGACTTCACGGCGTCGGGGATGAAGGATACGTCCACGCTCTGCTTGGAACCTGAGGGGCAACCGAAGACGCAGGAGCCGAAGCCCTCGCATTCCTTGGCGTTGCGCGGCAGCCAGCCGCACGAGAGGCCGAGTTTTTCCGCCCCCGCGAGGAAGGTATTGGCCACCTTGCCCGCAACCTAGGGGTCGGGCCGCTTCAAGAAAATGTACTCCTCCATGTGCCCGTAGTTGTGGTTGAGCTCGTCCTCGCTGATGTCGGTGAGGCCGTGGGTGAGGTGCCACTTCTTCAGCACCGGCCTGAGCATACGCAGCGCCGTGCCCGAGTTCACCGTGGTAGTGCCGCCCACCGTCTTTCCCAGGGGCAGCAGGACGAAGGGTACCCCCACGGTGATGGTCTGTGCGGCGTCGCGGTACATGCGCATATAGGACTCGGCCGGGTTGAGGTTGAAGTCCTCGCGGGTGAAATAGCCGCCCTCCTCGAGCACCACCACGGAATAGCCCTCGCCCGCCAGCTCCCTGGCGATGGGACCGCCGCCTGCGCCGGAGCCGATGATGGCCACGTCGGCGGAGCGCGACACGTCGCCCTTGACGTCGTGCGGGCCGAGGATCACGGCTGCCCCTCCTGTTTCGGCGGGAGGTCCCGGTCGCGGGTGACCACGCGCAGGTTTGACTCCTCTTTCAACGCCGCGGCGTCGAATCCCAGAGGGACGGCCACCTCGGGGCGGCGGTAGTAGGACATGAGCAGGGGTAGGCCCAGCAGCACGCCCACGCCGCGCAGGAGGGGATTACGGGAGGACATGAGGCGGTTGAGCAGCTCCTGCCGCTGCTCTATGGGAAGGCGAGAAAAGGGCTTGCCCTTGAGCGCTATCGCGAGGGCGCGCAGCGACAGGTCGCAGATGAAGAAGACCGCCTTCAGCTCGGGGGCCCCGGCCGCGAAGTACTCCTCGATGAACGCGGTCTGCCCCTCCGCGTCGATGGGGGGCAGGCCCTCGGGCTCGCCGATATAGGCGGTCAGCAGCTCCCGCATGTGCTCTCTGGAGACGCCCTTCATCTTCCCTCATCACCCCCGTATGGCGCGGCGCGGTCTTCCCGCCGCCAGATCGCTTACCCTGCTACACCGATATTAGCACAGAGAGGGATGGAACCATGCTCGCCCGGGGCGCCTTGAAACATCGAGGAGCGGCATGGCCGGCGTCCCCGGTCGGGATACCGGACGACGATCATACGAATGGCCCGTGATCTGGACCATAGTATAATGCGTTGGGTAAGAGCAGAGGGATACGGCGGGAGGGCCCGCGCAGATATGGAGGATGTGACATGAAGAGGGCCGCCTTTTTCCTGTTCGTCGTGGTAATGGTGGCGTCCCTCGCCATCTTCGCTGGGTGCGGGAGCAGCGGCGCCGGCGGCGATAGCGTTGATGGCGGCGACGGCGGGGCCGGGAAGGCGCAGGCCATGGTCTTCACCCAACCCGGCTGAAGCCCGTGCGGGCCGGCCAAAGCTCTCGTGCAGAGCCTGGTGGAAGGTAAAGAAGACGTCATCGCCTTCCGTGAGATCGACGTATACAAGGATTCGAAGACAGCCGACAAGTACCGCATACAGGCCACCCCCACCGTGATCATCCTGGATGCGAGCGGCAGGGAGATATTCAACTACGCGGGAATACCCGATGAGGACCGAGTACAGGATGCCATAGGCGAGGCTATCGCCCCGTGACGGGAACCCCGTTTCGGGCCGGCTTGGGCGGGAGAAGCCCGCTCGCGCGCGCCAAGGCTGCCCGGCACTTCCGCGATGGCAAGAAAGGTCTTATCCAGGCGGAGTGCGAGCAGTAACGGCAGGCTGCACCGGCCGCTTCATGGCGAAAAGGCGAGAGATGAAAGGTTTAACCGCCGCGCTCCGCGGCCGTCTTCCCACCCAGCCTTAGTCCCTCGCCCGGTTGCCTCCATCCCGACGAGACGGCCCCGTAGGCGCATGCCTTTACGCATTCCAGGCAGCGTATGCAGTCGGGGGAGTTGGGGTCAGAGGTGATGTCGATATCGACGGGGCAGACCTCGCGGCACTTCCCGCAGCCGGTGCACTTTGAATCGTCCACCGCCATGCGGTAGAGGCTGACCCGGTTGCACAGGCCCCACATGGCGCCCAGGGGGCAGACGGCGCGGCAGAAGGGGCGCTTGGAGACCATCATCCACAGCAGGAACAGGCCGAGGACCGCCATCTTCAGCCAGAAGAACCAGCCCGACGGCGGCAGGGGCGTCCGAGGCGGCACCGCCTTGAGGAAGACCCCGCCCTCGAGCGCGCCCGCCGGGCAGAGGCGGGAGAACCAGCTCTGCGCGGTGATGAAAGGGACGAGGGCCGCGACCACGACGAGGAAGAAATACCTGCCGAGGTTGATGCGCCGGGGCAGCCTCCACTTGGGCAGGGGGACCTTGTACAGCAGCTCCTGCAGGAAGCCGAAGGGGCATATCCAGCCGCAGGGAATCCTCCCAGCGATGACCCCCACGATGCCCACGGAGGCCAGCACGTAGAGGAGGGTGCCGACCGCAAGCCTGAACTCCCTGAGCTTGAGCGAGAGGAGGGAGAAACCGTGCTGCAGGCTGCCGATGGGGCAGGAGAAGGCGGCGAGGGGACAGGCATAGCAGTTCAACCCCGGCGCGCACACGTACTTGGCCCCGCCCTGGTAGATGACCCGGGTGCTGAAATACGCGAAATAGGGGTTGAGGGCGAGGAGGCCGGCGACCTGGGTTATCCTTCGGCCCCGCATGTACTAGACCAGCCCTATGCAGTCCAGGCAGATAATAACGGCGTGGGCGTAGACGCTGCGCGGCCCCTCGAAGATGGCGGAGAGCGCGAGCAGCGCCGCGAAACCGGCGAGGAGCAGGAACGCCGGGCGTATCTTTCTTCCGAACACGGAGACGGGCCTCTTCACCTTCTACTAACACCTCCCCTTACTTTTTCTATGCGCGCGGCCGCAGCCCTTCACGCCCGCGGTGGAATGCGGCGGGTTTCGGCCGCGGATATAATGGAAGTGCAGAGGCGGAGAGGTATAGAACTCAGGGAGGAGCAATGGGGGAGAGCGGATCGCCGTATTCCATCACCAGGGAGGACCACGAGTTCAAGAGCAGGGGGAAGAGGTGCGCCGCGTGGCTCTACCGTCCGCAAGGGATGGCGCGGCCTCCCGTGGTGGTCATGGCCCACGGGTTCGGCGCCCAGCGGGACTTCGGCCTTCCCGCCTTTGCGGAGAGGTTCGCGGCCAGGGGCATGGCCGTCTTACTCTTCGACTACCGTAATTTCGGCGCCAGCGAGGGTAAGCCGCGCAACCTCGTGAACCCGCGGCGTCACCTGCGGGACTGGAAGGCGGCCCTGGCTTACGTGCGCGCCCTCCCGGACGTCGACGCGAAGAAGATCGCGCTGTGGGGTTCGTCCTACAGCGGTGGCCACGTCATCGTGACGGCGGCGCGTGACGGCGCAGTGGAGGCCATCGTCTCCCAGGTGCCCTTCGTGGACGGCATCACCACGGCGTACTGGTTGGGCCTGAAGCACGTCATCCGCTCCACCGCGGCCGGCCTCAAGGACGTGGCGCGCCTCGTCACTTTCAGGAAACCCTACTGCGTCCCGGTGGTCAGCGACCCGGACACCTACGGCCTCATGAACACGCCCGAGTGCAAGCCGGGCTACATGGCCATCGTCCCCGAGGACACCGAGTGGAAGAACGAGTGCCCGGCACGGGCCGTGCTCGAGCTGCTCTTCTACCGCCCCGTGTTATACGCCAGGAAGGTGAATTGCCCGGCGCTGGTGTTTATGGGGGAGAAGGACACCCTCATCTACCCGAAGTCGGTGGAGAAGGCCGCATCGCGCATGCGCGAGGTGACCCTCGTCCACCTGCCCATTGGCCACTTCGAGCTCTACGTGGGGGAATGGTTCGAGAAGGTGGCGGAGAGGCAGTCGGAGTTCCTCGCACTCCACCTGGGCCTGTGAAGGGCGCGCATCCCACCACTGGTTGACAGAGCGCAAAAAAGAGTATAACCTCGTGTTATATTTGTGGAATGACGTGTCATTCCGTATTTTAGGGGTGGCATATGGAGACATCGCTCGCCGAGCGCAGGCGCACCGAGATCCTGGAGGCGGCTCTCAAGGTCTTCTCCGAGAAGGGCTACCATGCGGCCAAGATCGAGGACATCGCGGCGGAACTGAACATCGGCCACGGCACCTTTTACCGCTACTTCGCGAGCAAGCTGGATATCTTCAACCACGTGGTGGAGGGCATTGTGAGCATGATCACGGAAGTGGTGACCGATGTAAACCCCCACGAAGCGGAGAGCCTGGAGGAATACCGGAAGCAGCTGGAGATGATCGGCGACAGGCTCTTCGGGCTCTTCAGGTCCAACCCTTCCATCTCCAGGGTGCTCTTCTACGAGGCCTTCGGTATCGAGGACGCAGGGCTGAGGTCGAGGATCCAGGAGATATTCGATCTCATGGGCAGGTACATAGAGCTCTACCTGGAGAACGGCATCGCCAGGGGCTATATGCGGGAAGACCTGCACGTGAGGGAGACCGCCCTGGCCATGGGCGCGGCTCTCTTCGAGGCGTGCAGGAGGGTGGTCTCGTCCTCCGATCCCGAAGCGGAACTGCCGGTATGGAAAGAGGCCGTCATCGCGCTCATCCTGCAGGGGGTGACGAAGCGGTAGGGGGCTTCAGGGAACGATGCCGCGCCTCAAGCGTTGCACATCGCATGATAAAGGTGGGTTGAAGGGGAAAGGTCAAGACGGACAGGAGGTGGGATGGATGGTCCAGGTGGACGTGTTCTGGTCCTACGGTATCGGGGCCAGCTTCGCCCTCGCGGCCTTCCGCCAACTGCGCAAGATGAGGGTTGAGAACGAGGTGAGAAGGTGGAGGTTGGGATGGGCGAAGCAGCCGGGACTGCCGCGGGAGACCGGTGGCGCTGAGGAGATAGAGGTGACCCCGGAGGGCGCGGACGCCGCAAGCGAACGCGATTTCCAGCGCATCGTAAGCCGGCTGCAGGCCAACGGCTTCAAGCCCGGGGAGATAGACCTCAAGAGCTTCAGGGGTATGCAGCGGGCGGTCAAGGCATGGTTCGAGGCCAACGAGGACGCCTTCAACAACGAGTACTTCCTCAAGAACCTGCTCTTCCTCTCCCTGCTCTTCGTGCCCTCGGGCGCGGTGCTGCTGTGGTCCAACCCCAGCTGGGAGACCATGCAGGTGGGGAAGTACGAGACCATACCGCAGTGGCTGGTGGGCATCTTCAGCACCACCAATGTCACCCAGGGCCTGCTGGGGTTCTACCTCACCTACCGTGCGCTGATGAAAGGAAAATACTACCAGGCATCCATGCATACGCTCCTGTCCTACCTGGGCTTCTTCTTCATCCTCGTCAACGGCTGGGACAACAAGGGATACCAGCGCTTCTTCTCCAGGGACCGTGCGTCCTTCGAAGACTGGCGCTGGGGCAACGTCGTGCCCTGGGCTTTCTCGGACGTGTCCGCGATCCTGCTCACCTACGGGGCGGCCTTCCTGCCCCTTATGTATTACTGGATAATCGACTGGCTCCTCAAGGGTGAGGATGCGGAAAAGGGCAGGGAGGAGAAGGAGTTGCTGGACCGCGTGCCCGAGGCGATGAAGAAGCTGGGCGAGGTCAACCTGGCCGTTTTCGGGGGAGCCCTTGGGGGGGCCGTAGCGGCCACGGTGCTGGTGCGGCGTCTCGGCTGGGGCAAGGGCATGGCGGCATGGGCCGCGCTGACGGGGCTTAGCCTCAGCAGGGTTGGGTTCGGTCCGGCCCTGTGCAAGCGTATCATGGGCGTGGATTCTCTCGATGACGCGAGCGTAGAAGAGCTCGTGGTCAGGGCCATCTCGGAAGAGGGAGTACTGACGGCCGCGAACGTGTAGCCGACAAGCGTGCCCGCTCGCGTAAACGAGCACAAAGCGAAGGGCGGACCCGCCGCCCTTTCCCGCTCCGGAAAGTGTATCCCGGCCGGTGGCGCTGGTGCGCGGATCACATACAGCCACCGGCCTTTATTAACGCGCGGCGGTTTCCCGCGTTACCATTTAATGCGTAGGCGAGGCATCGGCTCTAGGCGAGAGAGGTAAGGAGGTCGCGTCATGCAGGTGGAGACGGAGAGAAGCGGCAAGGTGTTCACGGTGATCATCAACCGCCCCGAGGTGAAGAACGCCATCGATTACGAGACCTCCCGCCAGCTCGCCGAGGCCTTCCGCGCCTTCGAGGCCGACGAAGAGGCCTGTGCGGCGGTGCTGTGGGGGGCCCACGGCACCTTCTGCGCCGGCGCGGACCTCAAGGCACTGGCGGCGGACCCCATGCAGGAGGCCCGGCGCCTCAACGAGGACATGGTTGCGGACGGCCCCCTGGGGCCCACGCGCATGCTCCTCTCCAAGCCGGTCATCGCCGCCATCTCCGGTTACTGCGTGGCGGGCGGGGTGGAGCTGGCGGCCTGGTGTGACCTGCGCGTGGCGGAGGAGGACGCGGTGCTGGGCATCTTCGAGCGCCGTTTCGGGGTGCCGCTCATCGACGGCGGCACGCAGCGGTTGCCCCGCCTCATCGGCATGAGCCGGGCCCTGGACATGATCCTAACCGGGCGGCCTGTGGGGGCGCAGGAGGCGCTGGAGATGGGGTTGGTGAACCGCGTGGTCGGGAAGGGCAAGGCCCGGGAGGCGGCGGAGGAGCTGGCGGCGCAGCTCGCCGGGTTCCCCCAGACCTGCATGCGCAACGACCGCGAGGCGCTCTACCGCGGCATCGGGATGACCTTCGACGCGGGGCTGGAGATGGAATACAGGCTGGGTATCAAGACCCTGGAGAGCGGGGAGTTCGCCACCGGCGCCGGACGCTTTGCCGAGGGCAAGGGCAAACACGGCAAGTTCTAGAATGGGGTCAGCCCCTGACATGTGACATTTCTCCGTGGTGCGAGGTGTAATACTTGAGGCCTGCCTCTGCTGGAAATGTCACATGTCAGGGGCTGACCCCTAGGGGATGGTGGCGGTGTCGCCGTGGACGGTCATGGGGGTTCCCATGGCGGCGGAGAGGCCGGCCACCTGCCGCAGCCATACCGCCGCCTCGGTGCCGCCCATCAAAGCCGGCCTGCCGTCGGAGATATGTGCGGGGTAGATGGTGGCTCCCCTAAAACCGCCGCTGTCCAGCTTTATGTGGGCGAGGACGGTGTAGTTGCACTGCGGGCTGCCCGGGTTGAAGACGAAGTTCCCCAGCGAATAAGCGATGAACTTCTCCTTGTATACCTCGAAGCCCTGGATGACGTGGGGATGGTGGCCCAGGACTAGGTCAGCCCCGCAGTCCACGGCCAGGTGGGCCAGCTGCCGCTGGCGCCCCCCGGCGGTGTACTCTCTCTCTATACCCCAGTGGAAGGAGACCACCACCAGGTCGGCATCGGCCCTGGCGGCGGCGATGTCCGCGGCGATCTGCGCTAGGTTCCCGGCGTCGGCCACGCCCGGGTAACCCGCTCCCGCGACCCACCCCGGCCAGTTGATGTCGTTGTAGGCGAGAAAGGCCACGCGCAGGCCGTTGGCGGAGGCGAAAGCGGGGGCGTGAGCGGCGGCGTAGTCGATCCCGGAGCCGCAGCGGCCGATGCCGCTGGAATCCAGGAAGAAAAAGGAATCCACGACGGCCTCGGTCCCGAAGTCGCGGGCGTGGTTGTTGGCGTGCGACACCACATCTATGCCCGCGGCGCGCACCGCGGGCAGGGCGTTGGGGCTCCCCCGGAAGGTGAAGGCCTTGCCCGGCACAGGGCTGCCGCGGAAGGATACGGTGCACTCCAGGTTGGCGAAGGCCAGGTCCGCGGCCTGCAGCAGGGCGGCGGTACCCGTCCAGGGGTATTCGTAGGGGTACCCCTGGTCGAACTGGTTGAGGTCGAGGTTCACGTCACCCACCGCCGCCAGGGTGACCGGCGCCGCGCAGCGGTAGGAGAAATACACGGGGCGCTCCACCACCAGCGCGAGGTCGGAACGCACGCGCACCGAGACGTCCTTGTCCGCGCCTGCGATGTCCCGCGCGCTCAGGGTAAGGCGGCTGCGCCCGGCGAGCACGCGCTCGCTCCGGGTGACAAAGCCGCCCGAGTCCATGCAAACGGCCTCGACGGCGGCGGGTTCCCGGTTGGGGTTGAGCACGCACAAAAACTCGTCGAAACCCCCGCGGGTGCAGCCCTCGGCGAAAAAGGCCTCGCTGCTGGGGACGGTGCATCCCGCGCTGATGTGGCCGCCGCGCAGCAGCCCCCGATAGGAGAAGTACATGGGCCGTTCCGCCACCAGGGGCGTAGGCGAGGATACCTCGCACGACACGTCCACCCCCGGCCCCACCGCCTCGTTTACGAACACCGTCTGCCTGCGCCCGGCCGCTATATCCACCGCGAGGCGGCGCACCTCCCCGGCGGGGGACATGAAGGCGAGGGTGGCCCGGGCATCGCTTGCACCGGGGTTGAGCAGGCAGAGCCATTCCTCGAAACCGGGCTGGGTGGTGCCCTCGGCGAAATACCATTTACTGGAAGCATGTTCGGTTCCCATGGCGACATGCCCGCCGTCCCAGCCGCCTCGGTAGCTGAAGTACACCGGACGCTCGGCAACCACCGGGCGGTCCGAGGTGACGCGCAGGGAGACGTCGAGCTCGGGGGGCATGGCGTCGTTCACGCACAGGGTGGACCTGCTGCGCGGCTGCAGGCGGCAGAAGGCGCTGCGGGTCTCGCCCTGGCCCGCCCCCGGCAGGAACTCTATCTCGACCGTGGCCGGGGCGTCCTGC
>CAYPZH010000035.1:8850-19098 GCA_964415205.1 uncultured Actinomycetota bacterium
CGCGCCGGTGAAACCAAGCTGCCCAACCACGTCCTCGAGCACCGACTGGCTGCCTGCCGGGACGGCCATCGTCAGGCTCCGGACGGCGCTGCCGTCGGCCGGATGCAGGCGCCCCTCGACCGTGGCCGGGGCGTCCTGCGGGTTGGACAGGCACAGCCAGGTGCTGAAGCCCGCGCGGGTAGTGCCCTCGGCGAACAGCCACTGCGTGCTGGCCGAGGTGGCGCCCCGTTCGCAATGCCCGCCCGCCCACCCTCCTTCGCCGTAGCGAAAGTACATGGCGCGTTCCGCGGCGACGGGGCGGTCGGAATCGAGCTGCACCGAGACGTCCAGCCCCGCCCCCGCCGCCTGGTTGACGCTCAGGGTAAAACGGCTGTGGGGGGCGAGGACGGCCTGAAAAGGCTCTGCTTCCCCCCCGGTGAGGAGGAAATGAAAGGTCAGCGTGCACGGCTCGCCGGCGGGGTTGAGCACGCAAAGCCATTCGTCGAAGCCGGGGCGGGTGGTCCCCTCGGCGAAGAACCAGGAGGTGGCGGTGCCCTGCAGGCCGCTCGCGCAATGTCCCCCGCTCCAGTCGGCGGCGGCAGGGGAGGGAAAGAGAGTGAACGGGGCGAGCAGGGCCGCTATGATCACGAGCAGTAGAAGCAGGCTTGCTTTTCTCATCCTTCCGTCCTTCATCTCCATAGCAGCAGAGGGGCGTCCCGCCCGCGTTCTTCCGCGAGCGTCATGATATCGTATGCGGAGGCGGTGGCCCCTTATGTCCCGCTCCGGGGTTGATCCCCAAAGGGACGCACTTTATGTCCCGCTCAGGGGTTAGCCCCAACCTCAGGGCTGGCTGAACGCGGCGGCGAGCCTGCCGACCGTCTCCGCTATGCCGCCGCGCGGCCCTCCCTGGTGGACGGCGGCGATACAGCGGGCGATGGTCACCATCTCCTGCGGCCCCATGCCGCGGCGGGTGGCCTCGGCGGTGCCCAGCCTTCCCCAGACATCTATGAAAATGCCCTCTTTCTCCAGCTCGCGGCACAACCCCTTCTTTTCCTCCTCCCCGAGTTCGAGCAGTACCTGGTGGGAGGAGGAATAGCCGCGCTCGCGAAAGAGCACCGGCACGCCCAGCTCGTCCAGGGCGCGCGCGAGGGCGCGGGAGTTCTCCACCACCCTTTCTCCGTAGTCGGGGTCCTCCAGCATCTCCTCCAGCGCGATGCCCAGGGCGGCGATGCGGTTGAGGTGGGGGTTGTCCACCAGCCCGATGCCTGCCTCCAGGTCAAGCTCCAGCATTTTGCGCATGGACGCGTCCAGCTGCGCAGAATCGCTGAGGACGATCCCCCCCTGCGGACCGTAGAAGGTCTTGTGAGTGCTGCCGATGAGCACGTCGGCGCCCTCCCGCAGGGGGTCCTGGAAAGCGCCGCAGGCGATGAGCCCGAGCACGTGGGAACCGTCGTAGACCAGGAGGCATGGGTGTCCGGCCTCCTCAAGGCCCCGCCTGATCTCATGCAGGGGATGGGGGAAGGGGATGAAGGAGGCGCCCAGGAAGGCCAGGCCCACCTGCTCCCTCACCAGGATCTCCACCGTCCGCCCCGCGTCCACGGCCATGCTCTTCCCGTCCGCGGGTATGTTTACCCTGCGGCGGTGGAACTTCTCTACCCCCAGGGGATATCCGCCGGCGCTGAAGGGCAGCATGGCCACGGGGTCGCCGGGCTCGGTGAAGGCGAAAAGCGCCGCCAGCACGCACAGGTTCCCCGAGACGGGGGATACGATGGCATGCTGCGCCCGGAAGAGCTTGCGCGCCAGGCCCTCCGTGGCCGCGACCAACTCGCGGGCGTAAAGCGAGCCGCCGTATCCCGCGTCCTGGTACCTGCCCGCAAGGTCGCCCGCAAGGGCATCCCTGACCCGGCGAGAGGGCCGGTTCTCGGAGACCACCAGGTTTATCCCGCCGCCGCGCATATGTTCGTGGCGGGAGATGATGTCCTCAATCCTCCATGCCTGCAGATCCATACCTCCTCCATCCTTTTCGCCGCTTCGCCCGGCGGGCTTGTGCGCGCGGCCGGCACCCCGACCTACATCAGGTCTATGTCCGCCCAGGTAAGGACCCAGTTATCGGGGTCGGTTGCGTACTCGAAGTCCAGGTCCGGGTCGAAGACCATTATGGACATGTTAAGCTCCCGCGACATGAATCGCCGGGGGACGCGGAAAAAGCCCAGGCCCTGCAGGGCCCCGGTATAGGCGTTCCTCCCCGTCATCATGCAGCTGACCGTCTCCACTCCACGGTCCTCGAACCACCTGGCGGCCCGGGCGACGAGACACCTCGCCGGGCGCATGGAGAGGGGATAGACCAGGATGTCCACGATGAACCCGATCCTGAACCCCCGTACTCCGCCACGGCCAGGACGATATAGCCCGCGGTGCCGTCCGACCGCTCCCGCGGCGAGAGAAAAAGGATGGTGTAGTCCATCTCGGGGTGGCGGTCGAACCTCCAGCGCAGGAAGTCAGCGTCCCGTTTGAAATAGAGGCCGCATCCGTCGCGCTGGTATTCCTCCCCTTTCGTGATAACCGCGGCGAAACCACGGGCCTCTTCGTGGCCGTACCTTTTTCCCACCGGCGCGGTCATGGCGGCGAGGCGGTAGAACGCCCGCATGACGGCGTTTGCGCACCTGGCCAAAAAGGAGGGGAGGGGCTTCCACCCCAACCACCTGAAGAGCGCCTGGATATCCTCCAGCCGCCAGTACAGCGGCGCTTCCCCGAGGTAATGGGGCCCTTTCTTGATCGTCGGACCGGTGGACTTGGGATTGGGAAAACCGGTGGGCAAAGAGAAGCGGTCCTTCATGTGCCGCCTCATCTCATCTATCAGGAACAGGCCTATACCCATCCTCTGCCGGTCGGGATGGACCATGAAGTCCAGGCGCAACGCGCCGGGTATCTCCCGCCCGCGATAGACGACGGTGAAAGGGAGGCCCGCGTAGTGCCCGTACAGCTTGCCCTGCTCGCCCCAGACCGGGAGGATATTGTTGGTGGCTCCCGGGAGTTCCCCGTATCTCCATCTCCACAGGGCGAGGCTCCTCCCTTCCCCTAAGGCCGCGCGGAAGAGCTCGAGGATGGCGTGTTCGCCGCCCGGCCGGTAAAGTCCGACCCTGTAATCATCCATGGCCACAGCTCCTGTTACTGGCTTGCGAGCTCGGGGCATACCTGATTTTATACCATCTTCTGGCGGCCGTTCCCGCAAGCGGGGGCCGCAAGGTCATATGAGGTCGGTGTCGGCCCAGGTCAATATCCAGTTATCGGGATCAGTGGCGAAGTCGCGGTCGATTTCGGGATCGAACACCCTGAAGGACAGGTTGAGGTCGCGAGGCATGAAGCGGTTGGGGACCCTTATAAAGCCCAGGCTTTTCAATGCCCCGGTATAAGCATTCTTCCCCGTCATCATGCAGCTGATGGTCTCGACCCTCTGCTCCTCGAACCACCGGGCGGCCTGGGCGATGAGATACCGCGCCGGACGCAGCGCCAGGTGATAGACCAGAATGTCCACGATGAACCCGATCCTGAATCCCCCGTACTCCCTGACCGCCAGGACGATATAACCCGCGGTGTCGTCCCTGCGCCGCCGCGGAGCGAGGGACATCACCGTGTAGTCCGTCTCGGGGTTGGCGTCGAACCTCCAGCGCAGGAAGGCCTCGTCCCGCCTGACGTAGATGCCGCAATCATCACGCCGGTGACCGGCATGCCGTTTGCCGGCTTCCCCGAACCCCCGTTCACGCTCATGGCCGTACCGCCCCTCCAGGAGCGAGGGGGCGGCCAGGAGGCGGTAGAAGGCGCGCATCACGGCGTTGGCTACCGCGGTGAACAGGAGAGGAGGACGCGCCCACCCAAGGCCCCTGCACAGGGACGAGGCGTCCTCCAGCCTCCAGAAAAGCGGCGTTTCCCCCAGGTATTGGGGGCCTTTTTTGATGGTCGTCCCGGTGGACTTGGTGTTGGGGAAGCAGAAAGCCAGGGCGCATCGGCCTTTCATGTGCCGCCTTATGGAATCCACCAGTAAAGAGCCGATGCCCATCCTCTGCAGGTCGGGACGGACCATGAGGTCGAGAAGAAGGGCTCCCGCCGTCTCCCTGCCGCGATATACGATGGTGAACGGAAGGCCGGCGTAATGGCCGCAGAGCCTTCCCTCCCCGTCCTTGACCAGGATGATGTTCTCGGTGGCCCCGGGCAGTCCTCCGTAGCGCCACCGCCACAGCGCCAGGCTCCTGTCCTCCCCGAAGGTGGTGCGGAAAAGCTCGAGGATGGCGTGTTCGTCGCCCGGCTGGTAATGCTCGACCTTCCACTCGTTGATGGGTACTCCCTCCTCTTCAAGGCGCGCGCTGTCATGTGGAGAAATACGGCAGTTTGATTATACCCCCGGCAGGTGCCAGGGGGAGAAAGCTCTCTCCTGGCATGGATGACGCACGCGCCCGTCCGCGCTTCTTTATGCTAAGCTTGAGTTGAAGGTCAGACCAGAGGTGGTCTCACGAGGTATGTGAGGGACATTTTCGTTTCTCAGTCTATCTGGCAGTTCTTCAGGGAAGGTCATTACCGGGAGTGGCGGAGATTGTGGCGCGCTGTGAGCGTGCAGGAAAAGCCGAGCAAGCGACCGCGGGGGGATAGGAGAGCCGGATAGGTGTAGAGAGGACTGTGAGCATATGGAAGAGCCCGCCTCGCGGCGGGCTCTCTTTTCAGAAATAATTTCCTGTACTTCAGTAGTTATTATTGTAAATAATTTTGGGGGCGCCGCAGAATGGGCCCATTTACGGGGCTTAGCCCAACACGGTGTTGCCGCAGACCTGGCAGACGTAGATGTCGGTATCCTCGTTCTTGCCCAGGCTGTCCAGGTACTTCTGGTAGAGGCCGGCGTGTATCTCCTCCACCGCGTTGGCGTTGGCGAAGGACATGTAGGCGGCGTCGTTGCCCTCGGCCTTGGCCCGCTCCATCATCCCCGGGTACATCGACTTGAACTCCTCCGTCTCCCCGCCGATGGCCTCTTTCAGGTTTTCCTCGGTGCTCCCGATGCCCCCCATCACCCGCAGGTGGGCGTGGGCGTGCACCGTCTCCGCGTCGGCGGCGGCGCGGAAGAGCCTGGCCACCTGGGCGTAGCCCTCCTCGTCCGCCTTCTTGGCGAAGGCCAGGTACTTGCGGTTCGCCTGGGACTCCCCGGCGAAAGCTTCCTTGAGATCGTCCATAGTGCTCATATCAACCTCCTGAATAATTGACGGCTTACCGGTATATTGTTCCCGGATTTCCAGAATATAATGCAGGCAGAGCGAGCCTCTGAACCATGATGCATATCACCGGCCCACCGCTGGTGCGGGCCGGCCCTACCCCGCGCCGTGCAGCTCACGCGCGATGTCCTGCAAGCCCAGGCCCTCCAGCACCGCGGCCTCGGGCCGCCCCTCCTCGTCTATGCGGCGCAGGCGGTAATACTCGTCGAGCATGAAGGCTATGTCGACGTACCCGCTGCCCGGAAACCCCGCCTCCTTACCGCGCCTCTCCCTCGCGCGCCGCCCCGAAGGGACCAGTTTCCCCGCCAGGGTGACCGTGCGGAAGGTGTTACGCAGCACCACCCTGGCGTTGAAAAGCTTGACGTATGCGAGGAGCCTCTCGTTCTTTATCATCGCCATGAACCGGTTGTTCGCCCTGAGCACGGGATTGAGCGCACCGAGCAGGTCGGAGGACTTGCCCTCCAGGTGGGGCTCCACGATACGGCGCGGGACCTCGTCGTCCGCCCTGCCCATGCCGCAGAGGTTGCTGATGGCCCGCTTGAGGTACCAGACGCGGTTGCCGGTCTCCAGCATCTCATCGATGCCGAGGCGGTATCCGGTGACCGCGCTCAGCATGTCCCTGAGGATGGCGAGGGTGGAGCCGGCCCCCTTCCAGGCGAAGATGCAGATCACAGCGGAATCGCACACGGAGGCTATGGCCTGGGAATGGATGGTCATGGCGGCCTTCCCCTCCTTGCGCAGGGGCCTGGTGCGGGGAAAGCCTATCTCGGAGAGGTCGTCCATGCCCATCTCCAGCCCGAGGTTGGTGTCCCGGTTGTGGCAGGCTCCCCTGATGCTGGTGGCGTAGCCCAGGCCCATCGACCACAGGGCGCGGGGGTCGTGCATGGGGCATTCCATCCCCTTGACGTGGATGGCGAAGTCCTCGCCGCCTTACTTGTCCGCCAGGGCGCGGCATCCCTCCGCCACATCGACGCCGAAACCATCGCGCCGGGCGGTCTTGTGGATGAGCGAGATGAGATGGTCGGGCCTGCCCCAGTCGAGCTCCATGCCACCGGTGACGCTGCCGTCGATCAAGCCGTTACGGAAGGCCTCGATGGCCCAGGCGATGGTGCCCCCGGTGGAGATGGCGTCCATGCCGTAGGCGTTGCAGAGGGCGTTGGCCTTCACCACCGCGTGCATATCGCTGATACGGGGCATGAAACCCAGGGAACCCACGCCCTCGTACTCGGGCCCCGGTCCCTCGGGCATGGCGTATTCCCCGTCCGTTATCTCCACCACGCGTTTGCAGGCGATGGGGCAGGCATAGCAGGAACGCCTGGCGGTGAGGATGGTGTCGGCGATCCTCACGCCGGAGAGGCTCTCCATGCCCTCCTTCCACTGCGCCTCCCGCCAGTTCTTCACCGGGGTGTCGCAGATGGCCGAGGAGAGGTCCACTCCCCCCGTGGTGCCGAAGAGGTTCAGGCCCTCGGCGAAGAGGCTCCTCTTGATGTTGTCGAGCGCCAGGCCGCGAACCGCCTTGTAGCCTTCCTCGTCCGCGATACGGTACTTCATCCTGCCGCGCAGGACCACGGCCTTGAGCCTCTTGGAGCCCATTACGGCCCCCATGCCGCAGCGCGCCGCCAGGCTTCCCTGCTCGTTGACGACGGCGGCATATTTAACCAGGTTTTCACCGGCTTGCCCTATGCACATGACCTGGGCCCGCTTGTCGCCCGACTCTTCTTTCAAGGCCTTTTCGGTCTCGAAGGTGTCCATGCTCCAGAGGCGGGAGGCGCCGCGCAGTTCCGCGCGGTTATCGCTGAGAAAGAGATATACGGGATCAGGTGACGAGCCGGTGAAGACGATGCCGTCGTAGCCGGTCCCCTTGAGTTGCGGCGCCGCCTGTCCGCCGATGCTCGCCTCCCCCCAGATGCCGGTGAGGGGAGAGCGGGCACAGATATCCAGGCGGGAGCAGCCCGGCAGGCTGGTGCCGGAGAGCGGGCCGCCCAGGAAGAAGAGTGGATTGCCGGGCGAGAGCGGGTCCTCTTCGTAGCCTTTGAGCCTGAAGAAGAGCCAGGCGGCGAGGCCGGAGCCCCCCAGGAAATCCCGGTAAAGCTCCTCGTCTATCTCCCAGTCAGCGATCTCTCCCGAGGAGAGATCGACTTTCAGCAGCCTTCCCCAGTTGCCGTACATGACTTTTCCTCCCGATAGCATCGGGGCGTTCGCGGGCTCCCGCGGCTTTTACCTTTGGCTTGCCGGGCGGCGCTCACACCTTGTCCTGCAAGCGCGGGAAGAGGGCGCGGGCGTTGTCCGCGTAAACCGCTTCCAGAGTTGGCGCATCGAAGCCGTCATAACCTTCGAGGCCCCCGATGGTAGCCACCGTGGCCAGCTCGGGGGCGAAGGGGTAATCGCTGGCGAAGAGGATGTGGGAGTCGTCCACCAGTTCCTGCAGCGAGCGCAGGGCGAAGGGCGCGCTCGATAGGGCGGTGTCGTAATAGAAGCGCTGCAGGTAGGTGAGGACGCCCTGCGGGACGCTCTCCTGCAACCCCGGCCAGAACTGGCCCAGGCTGAGCCTGAGCGCGAGGAAGGGCACCGCGCCGCCGGCATGGGGAAGGATGATCCGTACGTTCGGGCGGCGTTCCAGGGTGCCGCTAAAGAGGAGGGTGGCTACGGCGCGTGTGGTCTCGAAGACGAACTCGATCAGGGAGCCAGGAAGGTTCATCCCCGGCGGTATGTTCTCGTCCGGCGCGTGCGGGTGCATGAAGGCAACCACCTGCCGCTGATCCATCTCGTCGAAGAGGGCATCGTAGGCCGGGTCTCCCATGTAATGCCCGCCCACGCTGCTGAGCATCCCCACGCCGTCCAGCCCCAGGTCATCCAGGGCATAGGTGAGCTCTGCCAGCGAGGCCTCGACATCCGGGAGGGGGAGGACGGCGAAGGCGCCGAAACGGTCCGGGTACTCCTTCACCAGGCCCGCGAGGAACTCGTTGCACATGCGGGCCAGCTCCCGGGCCAGCCCAGCGTCCCCGAAGAAGACACCCGGCGCGGAGACGGAGAGCATGGCCGTCTCGATGCCGTGCCGTTCCATGAAGGCGAGGTTCTCCTCCAGGTCCCAGTGGGGGAAGGGCCTGCCGCCGGCCTCGGTTATGCCCCTGGCCGCCAGGGCGGATACGTATTCAGCGGGCGCGACGTGGTGATGAACGTCTACCTTGACCGGTCCGGCTGCCATTTTACCACCACCCTTCCTGCGGAGTAAGCTTACGGTCTACTCCCTGCATAAAGAACCTGCGCATGCCAGGCCTTAACGCTCGCAAGCATTAAAGCCTCGCGCCGCCGCGCCGGCCTGCGGGCATCCTGTTCATCGTACACGTGCCAGGCCTTGACACTCGGAAGCGTCAAGGCACTGGACACCGCCGCGCCGCCCTGCGGGCGCCGCTGTCGCTTTCGCGATGCAAACAACCTAGCCGTATTCTATTACCACGCCGGTGCCGCCGGCGGGATAGGAGAACTCGATGGCTCCGGGCTCGCACACCTCCTCGCACGCCCCGCATTCCAGGCACAGGTCCTGGTAGTGCAGCGCCTGCTTGGCCTTCCCCTGTTTCACCGCCCAGAGGTTGAAGGAACAGACCAGTGAGCACATCCCGCAACCGTTGCACTTCTCGCGGTCGTATTTGATGAAGTCTCCCATCTTGTCGGTGTCCACGCGCTTGACCAGTGAGAAGAAATCGATGTTATCCAGGTCCATCTATCTCACCCCCCGGTAGTACACCTCTCGGGGCACGGGAGCGTCCTGCTTGATATTAGGGTCGAGGTAGGGCGCAAACCCCTTGGCCAGCTTGGCGATGACCTTGAAGTAGTTCTCGTCCGAGAGCCGGCGCAGGCCCGGGATCTTGGGCTTCAAGGTGAGCAGGATACGCTTCACGTTCTTAGGCCAGATGCCCCTGGCCAGGGGCGCGATGTAGGTTTTGCCGAATTCCCCGAACTCCGGTGCCAGGTCCATGATGTGCTCCAGGTGCTGGTTGAAGCAGTCCATGTGGGCGTCCCCCCAGTCGAAGACGATGGAGAAGGGGTGGAGCATGGAGAACTCCAGCAGCAGCTGTATCTGCCTCTCCATGAGCTTGGGGTCGAAGACGGAGGAATCCCAGAGGTTCACGAACTCCTCGCCGAACTCGTGCTCCTTGCCCAGGTCCGAGGCCTTCCAGCGCCGCTCGTATTCGGCCATGGCCCTCTCTGAGGTGTCGCCCCTGGAGATGGCCCAGGCGGCGGTCTTCGCGGCCTCCCGGCCGGAGATAATGGCGTGCCAGATCCCTTCCGCCTCCAGGGGGCAGGGGAACCCCGCGGCGTCTCCCACCAGCATCATCCCTCCCGTGTAGGTCTTGGGGGGCTTCTTCAGCCAGGGGAGCATGTGCGCCTGGTATTCGCGTGGTTTGGCGTCGATGGTACGGCACATGGCCTGGAAGCCCGGTATCCCCAGGACCTTCTTCATCATGTCCAGCGGCTTCTCGTCCCAGTCGTCGCGCAGCCACTGCCCCGCGCCGATGTGGAAGCCGTCGCGGAAGTTCACCTGGTAAGTGCCGTAGAGCGGGCCGAACCAGACCCACTCGGCGTTGCCGATGACGTCGTCCATCTTGTCCGGGTCGCAGCCGAAATCGAGCTGCGGCACCAGGGTGCAACCCCCGCCCCAGCGCTTGCGCAAGCCCGACTTGCGGGCCATGGTGGACATGGCCCCGTCGGCGGCGATGACCACCTCGGCCGCGATGGGCTCGCCCTTTTCCGTCCTCACCCCTTTCACCTGGCCATCCTCCATGATGACGTCGCTGATGAGCGTAGAGGTGCGCAGCTCGGCGCCGGCCGCCACCGCCTTACCGGCAAGGTAGGGGTCCAGGTCCCTGCGGTAGATGCTGATGCCGTCCATGCCGTGGGGCCAGCGGTTGGCGCAGAGGTCCGAGCCCGTGGTGCCGCAACGGTACCTCAAGCGGTCATGCTCGTCGACGAGGTTGATGACCACCATCTCGATCTTGCGCACCGAGGGCATCTC
>CAYPZH010000036.1:0-18881 GCA_964415205.1 uncultured Actinomycetota bacterium
CATCTTCGCGACCAGCTTCTTCTCCTCTTCGGCCATGCCCTTCTCGAAGTCGGTAAGCCTCTCTACCTCCCCGAGAAAGAGGACGGTGCCGCCCGCCAGCAGGACCGGTTCCGTGCTCTCCATTATCTTCGCCCCCGCCTTCTCCCAGGCCTCGCGGTCAGCGGGCGGGAACTTTATGCGTATGTCGCCCACCCGCAGGTAGCGGTTTTCCTTGAAGGCGGAGGGGTGCACGTAGAAGGGCAGGGGCTTTTTGGGGATGGCCTCGACCATGGGGACAAGCGCGCCGAAATGGTCCATGTGGCCGTGGGACAAGACGGCGGCCTCGATGGCGGAGAGGTCCACCCCGAGCTTATCCGCGTTGTAGGGCACGGCGACGTCCGAGAGGCCGAAGTCGAAGAACAGCTCGTGCGTCTCGTTTCCCGAGGTCGTCTTGACCGTGGCGGAAAAACCGTGCTCGGCGAGGATGGAGCCCTTGACCTCCATGTCCCTGACGGGAACAGCGCGGGTTATCACCTCGTTCGAGTCCATGGTCACCAGGTCGTTGTAGTTGTCGGAAAGGGAGAGTATCTCCACCTGGTCTACTTCCCTCAGCTCGATCTTGTCGCTCATGCGACTCCCTCCTTCTCCTCTTTTTCAGGCATATGTAAAGTAATCATACCCCGCTCATCCGCCCAGGGAAATAAGCGCAGGCAAAACACCACCTTTGCGGGGACGACGACCGGACCTTTGACCATGGCATCGCGGAAACGGAGCCGCCGCTCATGCCGGAGGTACCGGGCCGCCGGTTTTCCTATATTATTGTCTGGAGGGCGGTCGGCGCGGAGTAGGAGGCAAGGCAGCATGGTGGATGACGTTTACAGGTGCGCACAATGCGGCAGCAAGATACGGTCCGGGGCGGACGTCTACGGCTTGGGCGTGAAGCTGAAGAAAGAGCTGGAGTATCCCGGAGCGGTGGGCAGGTCGATGACCGTGCATCTTCCCGTCCAGGGGAGAGAGGTAGAGTGCATGGTCACCGCGGACGGCTCGCAGGCCAGGGCGGAGGGTTGGGACCTCATCTTCATGGTCTGCAGCGAGGAGTGCGGCGCGGAGCTCAAGTCTCTCCTGGAAGAAGAGGGAAGCCTTTTCGAAGAGATAATGTGAGGGCAGACGGAAGGGGGGTCATATGTCGCCCGACGAAGGACATGGGGGTATAAACCTCGAGCTCACGCCTGAGCAGATGATGGTGCAGGCACAGGCGGCGGAGTTCGTGGACCGCGAGATAATCCCCCGCATAACCGAGCTCGACCGGTCCCATACCCTGGACATGGGCATCATCCGGGGCATGGGCGGACTGGGAATGCTCGGCGCTCCCGTACCCGAGGAGTACGGCGGGCAGGGCCTGGACTTCGTCTCCACCGCATTGATATGCGAGGAGATAGAGAGAGGTGACGGGGGGTTCCGTACCCTGCTCTCGGTCCACCTGGGCTTGAACTCGCTCACCCTGCTGGAGTTCGGGAACGAGGAGCAGAAACGAGAGTACCTCGTGCCCCAGGCGAAGGGCGAGAAGATAGCCTGCTTCGGACTCACCGAGCCCAACGCCGGTTCGGACGTGGCCTCCATGGAGAGCAGCGCCCGCCGCGACGGCGGCCGTTACATCCTGAACGGGCAGAAGGAATGGATATCCTACGCCGACGTGGCCGACCACTTCCTGGTCTTCGCCAAGACGGACCGGGAGGCCGGGCACCGCGGCATATCCGCCTTCCTGCTCGACCGTTCCATGCCGGGCATCGAGACCAGGGACATCGAACGCAAGATGGGGGTGTGGGCGGGCTCCACCGGGGAGATATTCCTCAGCGACGTGGAGGTCCCAGAGGAGAACCGCCTGGGCGAGGAGGGCGAGGGTTTCAAGATAGCCATGTACGGCCTGGACATGGGCCGTTTCACCGTGGCGGCGGGCGCCCTCGGCACCATCCGCGCCGCCCTGGACGCCTCGGTGAGGTACGCGAACGAGCGTGTCACCTTCGGGCAGCCCATCGGGCGCTACCAGTTCGTGCAGGAGATGATAGCGCAGATGGTGAGGGGGTACGAGACCTCGCGCCTGCTGGTGCTGCAGGCGGCGTGGCTGAAGAACAGGGGGGTGCGCAACACGCGCGAGACCTCCCTGGCCAAGTGGCACGCCACCGAGTGCTCATTCCAGGCCGCCCACATGGCGGTGCAGATCCACGGCGCCTACGGCTACTCCGCCGAGTACCCGGTGGAAAGGCTCTTCCGCAACGCCCGCGCTCCCCTGCTCTACGAGGGCACTACGGAGATACACAAGATGATGCAGGCGGAGCACGCCCTGGGTTACCGCGGGCTGAACGGGTGAGCGGACAGAACAGCTCTCGCTGAGGACGTCGGGCCCTGTGGCGGAACGGCACGCGAGAGGACTTGCCTATTGCGGTGAATACCTGGAACGGTGCGATGCGGAGGGCTGAGCATATGATCGGAACGGAGCGCGAGCGACCCTTCCCGGTGTGGTGAACGCGCGGCGTAATGCGAGGCGGAGGACGGAGCGGTGAGGGAAAGCCCGCAAGCGGGAAAAGCAGCTCTTGAGAACCCCGGCAGCGGCTATCTGTGGGAGGCGAAGGACGAGGAGGAAGAGGGCCGCTTCAAAAGGATCGTGGAAGACCGGGTGAAGCACTCGCCTTTCTACGCGCTCATCGGCATGGAGGTGGTCGGGCTCTCCCCCGGCGAGGCGCGGCTCAGGGTCGAGGCCGGGCCCCGTCACTGCGACGAGAAGGGCGAAGTGCACCCCGGGGTCGTTTTCGCCCTGGCCGACGCGGCGTCCGGCGTGGCCATGGCCACGCGGGTCCCCCACGGCTCGCGCCGTGTGGTCACGGTGGAGATGAAGGCCAACTTCCTCGCGCCCGCGGGGGCGGGAGAGCTCACCGCCACGGGCAAGGTATTGCAGGCGGACGGGGACATCGCGGTCTCCGAGGCCGAGGTCAGGGACGCGAGCGGTGGTCTCGTGGCGGTGAGCCAGGCCACTTTCATGATCATCTGCTGAGGTCGCGTGTGGACTGTCGATTCATCTCAGACGACAGGCTCGTCGGTTACATTTCCAGCGCGGCGAGGTCCGCGTGGTACAGGCGCATCTCGGGGCAGACGACGGACTCGCACGAGAAGCCGAAGCTCTCGTAGAGGGGCCTCCCCATCTCGGTGGCGTAGAGGCTGACGCGGCCTACCCCGCCTTCCCTGCACCTGCGTAATACTTGCGAGAAAAGCGCCCTGCCGACGCCCTTGCCCCGGTGCTCTTCGTACACGGCGAAGTTGTGGATGACGGCCTGCAGGCCGGAGGGGTTCCTGGTGCCGGGGAAGAGCAGGTAGAAGGACGCCGCGATGCACCCGAGGACCTCCCCGTTTTCCTCCGCCACCAGGCAGAGGATGCCTTCGTAGTCCCAGCGGGCGAAGAAATCCCTTATGACCTTCATATCCGGCTCAGGGACCGGCCCGCCGATGACCTGCTCGAGCATGATCGCCCGCAGCCTGACCAGGTCCGCGGCGTCCGACCTCATGGCTTCTCTGATCACCAAACAGCATCCTCCTCGTTGCGTTACCGACGAGAGCGAACGCTGCAATGCTTTCCATCCCAGCACTCCGCTCGTACAGCCTAGCCCCGTACCGCATTAGTATCCACCCGGCCGGGGCAGGTTTCAAGCGGCGCGAGCCGGAACGGTTTTACTGATGTCGCAACTGGGAATGCTCTATATTAGGGTGTTTTTTGCCGGGAGCTACGCTGGCGTCTCCGGCATGGCTGAAAGGAAGCGGCTAATGGCGGTGCAGACGGCGACCGTGAGCGAGATCATGAAGGAACTGATGTCACGGAGCAGCACCCGGAACGCGGAGATGTACAGGAGGCACGGCGCCGGCGGTGATGTCTACGGGGTCAGCCTGGTGGAGTTGCGGAAGCTTGCAAGGCGCATAAGGACGGATCACGTACTGGCCCTGGAGCTTTGGGAGTCGGGGAGCTTTGACGCCAGGATGCTGGCCGTTATGATCGCCGACCCCGTGCGGCTCTCTCCGGAGACGGTCGATGCGTGGTTAGGGGAAGTGGACTATTACGTCGTCGCAGACGAGCTGGCCGAGCTCATCTCGCGCTCCCCAATTGCCCGCGAGATGATGGAGAAGCTCATGTCCTCCCCAAGCGAATACCGACGCTCCTGCGGCTATGCTGCCCTAGCAGCGGCGCTCAAGAACGGGGTGGAGGTGCCGGACGAGGACTGCGTAAGGTACCTGCGCACTATCGAGCAGGAGATCCACACCTCGTCTGGCCGCGCACGCCACAGCATGAACAACGCTGTCATCGCCATCGGCATATACAAACCCGCCTGGAGCGAAGAGGCCCAAGCGGCCGCGGCGAGGATCGGCAAGGTGGTGGTCCGCGGCGACACCTCCTGCAGGACCCCCGACGCCGGCGCGTACATACGCAAGGCCCTGTCGCGCAGGAAGCAGGCAAAAGACAAGGAACGGTGAATTTTGGACCCCCGGGAGCTTTAGCGCCAAGCCCCTGGCCCCCTATAATGGTCTGCCTATAACGCTATTTGTATGATCCTGGCGCGGTATGCGGCAAACCCCTGTCAACCCCGCGAGCTCCGGCATCGATATATAACCTGTGGACTTACAGCCGCGATGATCGAGGGGAGACGAAATGGACTCTGCCGATAATTTCCGGGGAAAGGCCGCCATCGTCACCGGCGGCGCCTCGGGCATAGGGAGGGCCCTCGGAGAGGAGTTGGGACGGCGCGGTGCTCAGGTCGTCCTCGCCGATGTGAACGAGGCTCTGCTCGAGGAAACCGTGTGTTCACTGGCAGCCAGGGGCTATACGACCAGGGGGGCGCTCCTGGACGTCACCGACTTCGCGGCATTGGAGAAACTGGTGAACGATACCGTCTCTGAATACGGGCGGCTTGACATCATGTTCAATAACGCGGGCATCGCGCTCCTGGGCGAGGCCCTGGACATAACCATAGATGACTGGCGGAAGGTCATCGACGTCAACCTATACGGTGTGGTGAACGGCGCCGCTGCCGCCTTTCCGGTCATGGCCTCCCAGGGCTGCGGCCACATCGTGAACACCGCCTCGCTTGCCGGTATCGTCCCTCTGCCGTTGACCGGGCCCTACACGGCGAGCAAATACGGCGTCGTGGGACTCTCCGAGGTGCTGCGCATGGAGGGAAGGCGATACGGCGTGAAGGTAAGCGCGGTGTGCCCGGGGGTGATAAAGACGCCCATCTACAGCAACATCAAGGTCGCAGGGCTGCAGCGCGGCGAAGCCGTCGAGCTGACACCGTTCGGCACGACGCCGGAGAAGTGCGCCCGGGTCATCCTGCGCGGCGTGGAGAAAAACCGCGGCGTCATCCGGGTCTCGGCGCTAACCCACACCCTCTATGCGCTGCAGAGGTCTGTTCCCAGCCTGGTCCACATGATGGGGTGTGGAATACTCGTGGCCTTCCGCGCCGGCAAGAAGAGGCTGGGCGCAAAAGAGAGTGGGGCGTGATGATGGATATCTTCCAGGGGAAGTCGGCCATCGTCACCGGTGGCGCCTCGGGCATAGGGAGGGCCCTCGGAGAGGAGTTGGGACGGCGCGGCGCGCACGTCGTCCTCGCCGATGTGAACGAGGCTCTGCTCGAGGAGACCATAGCCTCACTGGCAGGCCAGGGACACGCGTTTAAGGGAAGCGTACTCGACGTCACCGACTTCGGGGCGGTCAAGAGCCTCGTGGAGGAAACCGCCGCCGAGTACGGGAAGCTCGATTATATCTTCAACAACGCCGGCATCGCCATTTTCGGAGAGACCCGCGACTTCTCCAATGACGACTGGCACCGCGTCATAGACACCGACCTCTACGGCGTCGTGCACGGCGTTGCGGCGGCCTACCCTTTGATGGTGAGACAGGGTTCCGGCCATATCGTGAACACCGCTTCGCTGGCGGGACTGGTCCCGGCCACCGGCCTTATCTCCTATGTTGCGGGCAAGCACGGCGTGGTAGGGCTGTCCAACGCGCTGCGTACTGAAGGCGCATATTACGGCGTCAAGGTAAGCGTGGTCTGCCCGGGGTTCATCCGTACACCCATGTACGAGAACATCGAGCTGGTCAAGCTTGACCGCGACAAGCTGATGGAGATGGCCCCCAGGGGCATGCGGCCTGAAAAATGCGCCCGCACCGTCCTGCGCGGCGTTGAGCGGAACCGGGCCATCATCACCGTAACGGCAGAAGCCAGGGCCTTCTGGATCATGCACCGGCTCAGCCCCGGCCTGGTGCGTGTGCTCTTCAGCCAGGGACTGGCCAGACCTATGCGAGAGGCGAGATCGGGCTGACCCTATTCCACCGTCACGCTCTCGGGGAGCTTTTTGGTGAGGATGTCCGCCGCTTCCTCCACCATCTCCTCCAGCACCTGGCCCGCGGGCTTGATCTCCTTGACGATGCCGGAGATCTGCCCGGCGAAGCCGCCGATGTATTCGTCCCGGTTGTCTTTGATGAAGGCGCCCAGCAGGGCCGAGGCGATGAGCATCTGCAGGGGGAAGGGCAGGGACTGCAGCCCCGACTCCTCCCACAGCGTCATGAACTCGCTCTTGATGGAGCGCAGGGTCTTGCCGGTGAACATGGTGCTCACCTTGGTGGACTCGTCGGTGGCCTCCACGATATGGCGCTTGATGGCTTCGGGTGCTCCCCCCTCGTTGGTGGCGAGGAAGCGCGTACCCACCCACACGCCCACGCAGCCCATGGCCAGTGCCGCCGCAAGGCCGCGCCCGTCGCCTATGCCTCCGGCTGCCAGCACCGGCACCGGGTAAGCGGCGTCTATGCAGCCGGGGACCAGAGCCATAGTGCCTATCCTGCCGGTATGACCCCCCGCCTCGTGTCCCTGGGCCACCAGGAGGTCGATGCCGGAGTCGGCCATGCGCTTGGCGTTCTTGATGTTCCCGGTGATTGCCAGCACCTTCACCCCCGCGGCGTGCGCGTCCTCCACCATGAAGCCGGGGTTGCCCAGCCCGGCCGCGAAGAGGGGGATTTTCTCCTCCAGGCAGATCTTGACCGCCTCGTGGGGCATCATGGTGGTGGAGTCCATCTTCACCATGATCTCCATGTCCGGCAGGTTGAGGTCCTTTTTAACCTTGGCGATAAAGTCCTGGTGGGACTGGGGCAGGTTCTTGATCAATTCGTCCAGGGGCACCTCGCCCGGAGCCCCCGTATCCGGGAGTTCGGTGAGGTTCTTGGGAAGCAGCAGGTCCACCCCAAAGGGTTTACTGGTGCGGGACTTAATCTCGTGGATGGCGTCGCGCATCTCCTCGAGGGAATAGCCGCTGGCGCCCAGCACTCCCATACCGCCGGCTTCGGATACGGCGACCACCAGGTCCACCGGCGCCCCGGTCTCCTCCCCCAACAGGTTCGGACCCATGCCCGCGCTGAGGATGGGATACTCGATGCCCAGCATGTCACACAGCTTGGTCCTAAGCACTCTCTTACCCATGGTTACCCCTTTCATCCGCTAACGGAAACCACGCCGCAGTCAGATCGCGTGGCGCGGGTCCCTCCCTGGCGTCCCGTTTCCAACCTATTATAATCCGGCACCATCCCTACCTGAAGTAAGTAACGGGGAACCGTGCTTGGCCAGTCACGAGCATGTGGGAAGGGAGCGTGGCCGCTCCCAAGGTCGACGGAGGCACCGGAGCCCGGTCCATGCATGGGGACGGGGGCCGGATACCTTTCCCCGCAACACCAGAGCCGGGGCCGGTTTTCGGCGCTCCGTGCCCGCCGGACCGCGGTGGGTACCCGCCATGGGTCGTGCCCCGCGCTCCCCGGCCCTATCCGCGGCGCGGCCTCCTGAGCCGTAGAGCGCCGGCCGCCGAGACGAGGCCCAGCATACCGAGGGCAAGCAGCGCCGCAGAACTGCCCGTGCCGCATGGCGTTAGGACCCTGAAGCCGTCCTCCAGCCTCGCCCAGGAGCCGTCCGGGTTGGTGACCACCACGTCGTAAAAGCCGGTAGCCACTCCGAACAATCCCACCGTACACGTTATTTGCGTGGGCGAGACCACGTTGACGTCGTAGGCGTTGATGACGTTCCCGTCCATCTCCAGCCTCACCTGCGCCCCGGGCCGGAATCCCGAGCCGGCCAGGTCGCTTATGGCCAGCACTATGTTGTACTGGTTACCCTGGTGGGGCGTAATGGAGGTGACGGAGACCTTGTCCAGCCGCAGTATGACCGGTATCTTGCCGATGGCGAGCCCGGATACGGTGATGTTGCCCCCGGCGTCGCGGGAGGCCCCGGGCGCGGGGCTCTCCTCGCCGCTGAAGGGGTCCACGAGCACCGGGTTGGTGAGGGACGGGACGGGGCCGGGCACGGTCACGGTGAGGGTATCGGCCGCGTCGTCGGACTTCCAGGCGGCCAGGGCAAGTCCCCCGTCTGGGAGGCGGAAGGCATGGGACTCCAGGGTGGCGGGAGAGGCACAGGAGAAAGTCGCGGCGCCCTCCTCCACGCCCGCCGCCGGGCCGAAGACCGAGAGGAAGGTCTTGAAGCAGCCGTAGGACGGCTTGGGGGTGAAGTCATAGGCGACCAGGCCGTAGCGGTCCATGTCGTTGAGCAAGGTGTCGCGCAGGTTGTACCACACCACCCGCTCCACGTCGGTGGAGGCGTAGTTGAGCATGGTGCGCAGCAGGTAGGCCGCCTGGGTCTCCTCGTCCACCCCCGGGGGAGTCTCGGCGCAGTTGGTCCAGCCCACCTCGGTGAGCCATATCTCGATCTCCTCGTTGGTGTACTGGTTTATGAGCCAGCGCACCCAGTCGAGGAGGGTACGGCACAACCCCTCCTTGGGCCGCAGCAGGTCCTCCTCGGGCTGGCCCTCCACCCCTATGGTCTCGGCATAGGGGTGATAGGCGAGGGCGTCTATGTATGCGGCGGCGCCCAGGGACAGGTAATCGACCAGGTCGGGCCACCCCAGGCCGGCCACGCCGCCCATGACCACGGTGGCCGCGGGGTCGGCGGCGCGAATACGGGGTGAGGCCGCGGCGAGCAGGTTCACGTAGGCCGCGGCGTCCGGCTCCGGCTGCCAGAAGGTGTCTATGTTCTGCTCGTTCCACACCTCCCAGGCGGAGACCCTACCCCGGTAGCGGTAGCAGACCGTGTATACGTAGTCCTGCCAGGCAGGGATGTCAGTGGGGGGCCAGTTCCATGCCTGGCCTCCGTTGGCCCAGGAGGGAGAGGTGCCCAGGATGCCCAGGACCTTTATCCCCCGCGCCTCGGCTTCCGCCACCACGCGGTCGGTCCCGGAGAAGTCCCACGCCCCGGGGGACGGCTCCAGGTCGGCCCAGGCGAAGTCGCAGCGCAGCCACCCGATGCCGGCATCCGCCATGGCGTCCAGCTCCGCTCCTTGCGTGGCGGCGTCCCACAGCTTGATGTGGCTGGAGGCCGCACCGAAGCGCTCGCCCACCGAGCCGGGGGCGGGCATGGCGTTTTCGATGCCCGTATCCAGCGGGCCCGCTTGCAGGACCGCGGGGACAGAGATGCCCGCCAGCAGGAGCAAGGCGAAAAGGCACGCCGCGCACCCGAAAAAGTATCCCGCTCTTCCCGAGCCCGAGCGAGTACTGTTTTTTTTGTCCTGGGAGGTCGATTTCATGCTAAACACCCCTGTTGCTGAAAGGTCAAGAAAGAAGCGCTGCAGCCACCAAATGCCACCCGTTTAACCCCTGGCCCCAGCCTCGATGACCGGGTTTTCGCGGGAGGAGGAGTCCATCTGGATGCCCCCACCCGTTAACCTATATACATATATTTCTATATATATTATAGATTATGTCTTACAGCAAGAACGGCCGTGTTCACCCGGGGGGTCACTCCATGCCGCGGCTCCAGGCGTTAAATAATATGGGGCTTGGAGGAAATGGTAAAGAGGGCGGTGATGCCCGCCCACAAGGCCGCTTCGATATGGTGGTGTGAGAGATCCGGAGGTGGAGGAGTTGTACAGGATAACCATCGTCGGCGGGGCCGGGGACATGGCGCAGGTGGCGGCGAGGACCTTCCTGACCACCATAGGAGACTGCCGCCTGGTGCTGGCCGATCACGACCTCGCCAGGGCGGAGAAGGCGGCCGCCTCGTATGCATCTCCCGAAGTGGAAGCCGTCTTCGTGGACATCTACGATGAGGCGGTGCTGCGGGAGGTCATCAGGGGTAGCGACCTGGTGGCCAACTGCACCGGCCCCTACTACCGCACCGGCCGCCCGGTGGTGGAGGCCTGCATGGCCGAGAAGGTAAACTACATCGACCTGGGGGACGATGAGGAGTCCGCCCTGGAGCTGCTGTCCATGCATGAACAGGCAAGAGAGGCGGGCATCACCGCACTCATCTGCTGCGGGGTGGCGCCGGGCCTGGTCAACGTGGTCGCGAGGGAGTGCGCCTCGCGGCTGGACGAGGTGGAGAGCATCGACCTCGCCTGGGTCACCGGCTCCACGCCCCCCAAGGAGGGCAAGGAGAAGGGAGGCGCCGCCGTCTTCGAGCACATGGTCCACGCCTGCATGGGCAGGTGCGGCACCATCAGGGACGGCAGGCGCGTTGATATACCGTCCTTCCGCATCGGGCACGACCTGGCCTTCCCCGAGCCTTTGGGCACCTATCGCCTCTTCGAGCTGGGGCACGCAGAGGTCGCCACCATACCCCGTTATTTCCCCGGCGTGAAGACCGTGCGCACCATGGGTTCCCTCCACCCGCCTCATTACAACGGCGTATTCCGCGGCATAGCCGATGCCGTGGTGAAGGGCAAGGTGGAGATGAAGGAAGCGGTTGGATTCTTGCTAGCCCTGGACGCGGGCGAGAACCCCCGCAGCCTCAGGATCTACGCCGGCGCGCTGAGGGGAGTCGTCTCGCAGCTCCTGCGCCGCGAGCTGAGAGCGCGCGATCTCCTCGCCTTCCTCAAGGAGATGGCGGGCAGGCCCCCGGGCCGTTCCATCGGCGCCATCATGGTGGCGGTGGAGGGAATGAAGGACGGCAGGAGGTTGCGCGTCCGGGCCACCCACGCCGGTTACCAGGGAGGCCCGGAGGGCGGACTGGACATGGACGACTGGACCGGCACCCCCATGGCGGTCTTCGCCTCCATGCTCCTGGACGGGACCATCGCGGAGAAGGGTGTGCTGGCGCCCGAGGCATGCGTCGACCCCGCCGAATTCAGGAGTCGCATGTCCGCGGCCATACCCGTTGCGGAGGAGGTCATGCGGCTGGAGGTCACAGAGACCGGCGCAGGCTGACAACCAGCCCGTATGAGGGATATCAACCAATATATTCTATTTTTGCGAAGATAATAGAAGAGATACAAATGGCTCCCGGAAGGTCGTCTTGCGTCGTACTAAACGGGACTCGACGACGAGTACGGCCATGGGGGGACATGAGGGAACCTGAAGGACACGGCCTTCCGTTAAGACCATGCCCGGGTGCCAGAACACCCCGCGCCGCAATTTTTTGCCGTTGATACCCGATGTTCACGCCGGGGTCTTAAACAATCGCCGCCAGTTGACGATAATAAACAAAATGGCGCGTTGAGGGCTTACCCCACGATAACCGGCCGCAAACCGTTCTATCGACGCTTCTATGCACACTTCCCCAGGTGAGAAGGTTGAAGGACGAGAGCAAGACTAAAGACCAGCTCCTGTGCGAGCTGGAAGAGCTGCGCCGGCGGGTCAGGGAATCCGAAGCCCTGGCGGACGATCTGCTGCGCACGCAGAGGATGCTCGAGGAAGAGTTGGCCCTCAGCCGCGAGAACATATCCCCCTTAGCCGACACCTTCTATATCCTGGGCGCGGACGGAAAGTTGATGCCGCGTATTCCCCGTCCCGGACGTACCGCAGGCGCGGGGGGACCGCCGGCGCCGATGAACGTCGTGGGCAGTGACGAGAGCGTGCAGAAGAGCGCGGAGGAGGAGCTGAGAAGGTATCGCGAACACCTCGAGGAGCTGGTCGAGGACCGCACGCTGGAGGTAATGCTCGCCAACGAGCGCCTGCAGAACGAGATAGCCGAGCGCAAACTGATCGAGCAAGAACTGCTCGTCCGCAACGACGAACTCGAGGCCTTCGCCCACACCGTATCCCATGACCTCTGCAACTCCATATCCATCATCGAGGGATACGCCAGGGTGGCCCTGGAGCAGAGGGGCGAGCTCCTGCAGGAGTGCCTGGAGAAGATTATCTACCTCACGCGGCGCATGAGCGATTTCATCGCGGCCCTGCTGGCGTACTGCGAGGTGGGCCGTTTGGAGGGAAGTCCGGTTGAGGTAAATCCGCGTGAGATGCTGCGCGAGATACTGGCGGAAAGAGAGGCGGAGATAAAAGACCGCAAGGTCACGGTGGTTATAGAGGAGGGCCTTCCGGCCGTACGGGTCGACCCGGTAAGGCTGCAGCAGGTCTTCATCAACCTCTTCGACAACGCGCTGAAGTATTTGGGTGAAAACCCCGCTCCGGAGGTAAGATGCAGCGCATATGTGGATGAAGGCGTGGTGGTGTTCCAGGTCAGCGATAACGGCATCGGTATCCCCGAGGCCGAGCATGAAAAGGTGTTTGAACCCTTCAGGCGCCTGAGCAGCGAGGGCTACCACGGGCTGGGGATCGGTCTTTCCACGGTGAAGCGCGCGGTGGAAGGCTGGGGCGGAGAGGTATGGGTACGCTCGGCCCCCGGCCTGGGTTCCACCTTCTTCTTCACCGTCCCCCGCGGCGGTCCCGACACCGGGCGGGAATAGGCCGCCACGGGCAACGGGCCTCTCCGCCACCGCCGTGAGATAAGGACACAGCACGTACCTCCTCTTGCGTTCACCACGCCATGCGGGCGTGACAAGGTCCGTCGCGGAGGAAGCACGGCGGCTGAACCCTTGCGGCACGAGGTCCCGTTCCGGCTGTATAGGGTATCGATTATAATAATCACCGTTGGTGCGCAGCGAAAGGGAGGCAATGCCGTCTATATCCATCCGTGACCTGAGAAAATATTACGGCGATATCAAGGCCGTGGACGGGATAACCCTGGAGATCGAGGAGAAGGAGATCTTCGGCATCCTGGGCCCCAACGGCGCCGGAAAGACCACAACCCTGGAGATGGTGGAGACCCTGCGCGAGCCGGACTCCGGGGAGATCGAGGTCATGGGCATGGTCGTGAGCAGGGATGCCCGGGCGGTGAAGGAGATCATCGGCGTGCAGCTGCAGACCACCGTCTTCTTCGACGAGCTCACGGTGCGGGAGACCATCGACCTCTTCAGCGCTTTCTACCCGCGCACCCTTCCCGTGGACGAGCTGGTGGCCATGGCCGAACTGCAGGAGAAGGCGGACTCGCGCGTGAACGAGCTGTCCGGGGGCCAGCACAAGCGCCTGTCCATCGCCCTGGCGCTGGTCAACGACCCGGCCGTCGTCTTTTTGGACGAGCCCACCACCGGCCTGGACCCCCAGGCGCGCCGCCGCATCTGGGAGATGGTGGAGCACCTGCGGGGCCAGGACAAGACGGTGGTCATCACCACCCACTACATCGAGGAGGCCGAGTACCTGTGCGACCGCGTGGCGGTGATGGACCACGGTCACATCATCGCCCAGGGCACGCCGGGCGAGCTCATCGACGAGCACGTGTCCGACAGCATCATCACCTTCCGCCTCACCCCGCCGGTGGAGGATGAGATAGTGAGGGGCCTGCACGGCGTGCTCACCGTGCAGGCCGAGGACGGCGAGTACAGGGTGACGACCTCGGTGCCCCAGGAGACCCTCATCGGCATCGTGGCTATGGCCCACGAGCAGGGCGTCAAGGCGGACGACATCAACATGAAGAGGGCCACCCTGGAGGACGTCTTCCTCAAGATAACCGGCAGGAGGATCCGGGAGTGAAGAAATTTTTCAAGGTCTTCGCCTACGATCTTAAGATGACCCTCAGGCAGCGCGAGGCGCTCTTCTGGCTCTTCCTCTTCCCGGTGCTGCTCATGGTCATCCTGGGCTTCGTCTTTGGCTCCAGCGGAGAGATGAAGCTGAGGATAGGCATAGTGGACCTGGACGGCTCGCCGCTGAGCCGGATGATCGTGGGCGCCTTGACCGGCGACGACCCCCGCATGAAGGAAGGCCTGGAGGTGGAGACGGGCAGCGAGGAGGAGGAGAGGGCCGCCATCAAGGACGGTGACCGCAACGCCGTCATCATCATCCCGGAGGGGTTCGGGGAGAAGATAATGTCGGGCCAGCAGGCGGAGGTGACGTCCATCATCAACCAGTCAGAGGTGTCCACAGCCCAGATAACCTCGTCCACCATCAACGGCATAATGGGTGAGGTCGGCCGGGAGATCCAGGCGAGGATGGAACAGGGGCCATCGGGGGCGGCCTCCCGGCAGGTCATAGCGGTCAACGAGGAGGCGGCGCAGGATGTCGACGACTTCGAGTACATCGACTTCATGGTGCCCGGCCTCCTGGCAATGGTGCTGATGTTCGGGGGGCTAGCGGGCTACAGCCTGGAGATAGCCAACTACCGCGAGAAGGGCATCCTGCGCCGCATCAAGGTATCTCCCCTGTCCCTTGCGATGTTCCTCACCGCCGGCATAGTCTCGGTGCTCCTTTTCACCCTGGCGCAGACGGTGCTGCTCATCGCCATCGGCAGCCTGGGCTTCGGCATGAAGATAAGCGGCAATTATCTCTATATCGCGGCGCTGGTCCTCATCGGCGCCCTCTCCTTCCTGGCGCTGGGGTTCCTCATCGCCTCCCTGACCAGGAACATGCGCAGCGCCGGGCTGGCCTCCCAGGCCATAGCCATGCCCATGATGTTCCTGTCCGGCATATTCTTCCCGGTGGAATTCGTGCCTGTACCGCTGAAGGTGATCGCCCAATGCCTGCCGCTCTACTACCTGGGAGACGCCCTCAGAGAGGTCATGATCAACTCCGCCAGCCTGCTGGACGTATGGGTGGACATCCTGGTGCTGGTGGCCGTGGGGGTCATAGCGTTTGTTGCCTCCATCCGCTTCTTCCGCTGGGAGTGAGAAAGGCGGTTACTTTGATGATACCCAATGCCCTGGTTATCAACGAGGCCGACAACGTGGCGGTTACCCTCGAGGACGTCGCCGCTGGCGGAGTGATATATCTTCCCGGCGGACGCGAGCTGATCGCCGCCGGCGACGTCCCGTACAGCCACAAGGTGGCCCTGCGCGCGTTACGGCGCGGAGAGGACATCCTGAAGTACGGCGAGGTGATCGGGCGGGCGAGCGAGGACATCGGGGAGGGGGAATGGGTGCACACCCACAACCTGGTGGTGGAGGAGTGAGGGGGGGCGGGATGAGTAAAAAGACAGGTTTCGATGGCTATGCGAGGCCGGACGGTTCCGCCGGCATACGCAACCACGTCGCCGTCATACCCTCCGTGGCCTGCGCAAACGGGGTCGTCGCCGCCATCGCCCGGGAGCTGCCGGACGCGGTCCCGCTGCCGCACGGGCACGGCTGCGGAAGGGGAGGAGAGGACCTGGGCATCCACTTCCGGACCCTTGCCAACCTGGCCGCAAACCCCAACGTCTACGGCGCCCTGGTGGTGGGGCTGGGATGCGAGGTGGTCAAGGCGGAATACCTGGCGGAGAGGATGTCCCACAGCGGCAAACCGGTGGAGTTCATGAACATCCAGGAGGTGGGGGGCTCGAGGCGGGCGGCGGACAGGGGCGTGGAGATAGTGAGCGGGATGCTGGCCGGGGCGGCAAGACAGGTCAAGGAGCAGTTCCCGCTGAGCGCCGTGGTGCTGGGGCTGGAGTGCGGCGGCTCCGACGCCTTCTCCGGCGTGACCGCGAACCCCAGCGTGGGCCTGGTGTCCGACTGGCTGGTGGGGGAAGGCGGCACGGCCGTCTTCACCGAGACCACGGAGATGATCGGCACCAGCCACATCCTGGAGCGCCGCTCGCGTAACGAGGACGTGGCACGCGAGGTCGCAGCGCGCATCGCCGCTGCGGAGCGCAGGGCCAACGAGATCCTGGGGCCGCTGGCCGGCCAGGTCATCGCCCCCGGCAACATGGACGGCGGCATGAGCTCCATCCGCGAGAAGTCCCTGGGATGCATCCTGAAAGGGGGCAGCTCGGTCATCAACGAGGTAGTGGACTACGCCGAGCCTCCCCGCGAGAAGGGACTGGTGATAATGGACGGCCCCGGTTACGACGCGGAATCCATCGCCGGCCTGGCGGCGGCGGGCTGCCAGCTCATGATCTTCACCACCGGGCGCGGCAACCCCCTGGGGTTCCCCCTGCTGCCGGTGATCAAGGTGGCCAGCAACAGCCGCCTCTACGCCGGTATGGAGGACGATATGGACATCAACGCCGGCGCGGTACTGGAGGGCAAGACCCTGCAGGAAGTGGCGGAGGACATAAAAGACCTCGTCCTACGGGTCCTCGACGGGGAGCCGACCAAGGCGGAGATAAACCGCCAGGACGGAATACTCTGCCTCTACACCGTCACCCCCTCCTTCTGATGAGGCCTCTGACCCCATCTTCTAGACCACAAAGGAGACCCCGCCCCTTTGTGTCGGGGATACTCGGGGGTGGGACGGGGTCGGGGACAGCTGTCAGCGCGTATTATCGCCCTCGCGTTCGTGGCGGAAGCAATGGAAGAGACCGGTCGTGGCACTTCTGCGGGCTGCCCTAGAGACGAGGAGGGGCAGGGCCGACCGCAGCGCCTTCGGCTTGCGCACTACGGGGTTGACATATATTTCGTCCGTACGGGTCTTGTTCAATACGGCCTCCTCAGAGCTTTACCTTCACCCCTTTTGACGGAGGCGCGGCGAAAAAGTTCATCAGGGGGTTGAGCGATATCAATGTAGCCCGCAGCCGGCCGATACCTGTTCACGTGCGCGCCCCATCCGGAGTGGTTAGAGGCTCGCCGCCCTCTTGATGTGGGGGTTCTCGCTGTCCGCACGGGTCCTGAACTCACCCGGTGGGGGAGAAGCCGGGTCGTTCCGCCCCGTGGTGTTCTCCCCGGTCTCTCCCGCCTCCCGCTCGCTGCGGAACCTCTGCAACAGGGTCTTGAGAAGGCCGGAGCGCTGGTAAGAGGAGTCGACGAAGAGGTCTTTTGTGCGCTTCTTTTGCATCCTTCCCCCTTCGCATTGATAGCCATACAATCTGACAGCCAGTGTATCGGCAGAGCCGGCGCCATGATTGAGAACCCGGCGTCACATGTAACACGATCGACGCAGGATGGTAACAGAATCGACACATGCGCTACATGCGCATACCACCTCCAAGGACCGACGGTGTAAGAGGTGTTACAGCGCGGCGCCGTAGTGGTATTTCGCCGAGGTGTAAACGGGCAGGTGAACTGCTCAGGGGATGGTGAAGCTGAAGACCGAACCGCCGCCTTCGCGCGGCTCGTGCCAGATAGAGCCCCCATGTGCCTGGACTATCTCCCGCGCGATGTAAAGGCCTAACCCCATGCCGGAAGCGGAATGATAGCGCGAGTCCTCTAGCTGATAGAAGCGTTCGAATATGCTCTCGCGGTCTTTCGCCGGCACCCCCGGTCCCCGGTCCAGGACCGAGAACACCGCGCCGTCCTCATGGGGTCCCACCTCTACCTTGATGCCGGAAGCGGGCGGGGAGTAATGCACGGCGTTGTCCAGGAGTATGAGCAGGGCGTCGACGAGCTTGTCAGCGTCCAACTCCTTTCGCGTCAACCCCTCCGTCACCACCACCTCGAAATCGTTGTTCGCGCCCTTCTCCTGCATCTGCCTGATGGCGCTGCGCACCAGGGGCTCCAGCTCCGCGACCTGTTTGTCCAGCTCGAAGTGCCCCCGCTCGATACGCGAGAGGTCGAGCAGGTCATTGATGGTCTTGGCCATCTTGTCGGCTTTGCTGTTGATGATACGTATCTTCTCCATCTGGAACTCGTTCAGGTCCATGAGGTCGCCGAACTGAAAGGCCTCCGCGTAGCCCTTGATTATGGACAGGGGGGTGCGCAGCTCGTGTGATGCGATGTCCACGAAATGGCGTATGCTCTCCTCGTGGGCGAGGCGCTCCTCCTCGATGGTGAGAGCACGGGAGAGCATCCCCATGAGGTTCATGGCTTCCTGGTTGAAAATGTCGGGTGCCTCTGCGAACAGGCAGAGGGAACCGGCAGTCTTGCCCCGCAGGTTGGTGGGGTAGGCGAGGAAGGAATGGAAACCCCCCATGGCGGCCAGCGGGTCGCGTGCGTGCTCGCTTCCCGACAACTGCTCTACGCTGAAGGGCGATTCTACCCCGGAGTTTATCAGGCCATGGCAGATGTAGAGTTCGGGTTCGTCCGGGTAGGAAAAATCATCGCCGATGAGCAAGGGCGAGAAAAGGGACAGGCGGCCCTTGTCCATCCTCGCGTAGACTAGTCCGAAGCCCTCCAGGATTTCCACGCCGGTGGCAACTATGCTGCGGATGTTCTCCAAGGGGTCCGGGCCGAGGGCCAGCAGGCACTGGTTGAACTTCTCCAGGCGCTGCTCCGCCTTCTTGTTCTCGGTGATGTCGCGCACTACGTTGGTGAAGGCGATGATCTCACCCTCGGCGTTGTAGAGAGGGGCGCCGGTAACGTACCCGATGGCTACGCTGCCGTCCTTGCGGATGAAACGGAGCTCGTCTTTGACCACCTCACCGTTGAACAGCCTCTGGATGTCCGCCATGGTGCGCTCGTAGTCGTCGGGATGGAGGATGTTCAGCTCGAGCATGTTGCGCCCGACGATCTCGTGCTCCTCGTAACCGATGAGCTCGCAGGCCATCCTGTTCACGCCGATGACCGTGAAGCTGGTGTCGTAGGTGTAGATGGCCTCGCCGGTGAAGTCGTAGATGAGGCGGTACTTCTCCTCCGATTCCTTCAGCGCCTCCATCCCCCGCGTGCGATCCGTGATGTCGCGTGCGTTTACCACCACTCCCCGGATCGAGGGATTATCA
>CAYPZH010000037.1:0-18766 GCA_964415205.1 uncultured Actinomycetota bacterium
CCAGGCCACGAAGCTGAACATCTATGAGGGAGAGTTCGCCTCCTTCGGCATCTCCAACATGCCCCTCCTCCAGCAGTTCGGGGTGCTCTGCGTGTTGGGGGTGATGGTGAGCTTCCTGCTGGCGGTGACCCTGTTGCCGGCGCTGTTGGTCCTGCGCGACCGCAGGGAGAGAGCACAGGAAAAATGGCTAGAGCGCCAGCGCAGGAAAGAGGAGCGGAACAGGTGGTCTCCCGTGGACAGCCTGCTGGCCCGCGTCGCCGTGATCACCGAGCACCACCGCGGGATCGTGGCCGCCGTCTCGCTGGTCATCATCGCCTGCAGTATCGGGTTGGGGTTCACCCTCAAGACGGAAGCGGACGTCTTCAAACTGCTCCCTGAAGACCTGCAGTTCAAGGTGGCCAACCAGAAGATAAACGACTATTTCGGAGGACAGGAGATGGTCTACACCCTGGTCCGCGGGGACGTCCTCGAGCCCCCCAACCTCGAAGCCATGCTGGCGTACGAAGAAGCGCTGGCGGCCGTGGATCACCTGGGGGAGGACGGAGAGCAGCTCCTGCAGCGGGGGAAGATCTTCAGCATCGCCGACGTGGTGCACAACCAAAACGGATCGATCCCGGGCAGCAAGGCGGAGGTGATGGCGGTCCTCTACGAGGTGCAGCAGGCCAGCGCCTCCGGCCAGTCCGCCGCAGGCAACCAGCTCATCACCGAGGACCTCGAGACCGCCCTGGTCAGCATCAGGGTCAACCGCGGCTCCCAGGATGACATGAGGATCCTGGATGAGGCCATACAGGAGGCTACGGCGCAGACGGTGGCCACCGCTCCCGACATCACCATGAGCAGCAGCGGGCTGCCGCTCCTGTTCCACGAGATGCTGGGCACCATCGTGCCCACCCAGGTCAAGACCACCGCCGTGGCCCTGGCGTTGTGTGCCTTCATAGTGATCCTGATCTTCCGTTCCTTCTTCTTCGGCCTTGCGGCCTCCAGCGTGGTCCTTATCAGCGTGGCCATGGAACTGGGGGCGCTCGCCCTCCTGGGCTGGCCGCTGGATTTCATGACCGTTATGGTCTCATCACTGGTAATAGGCGCGGGCATCGATTTCGGCATCCACGTGACCCACCGCTTCATGGAAGAGTGGCGCGACGGTGGGGTGGAGATCGATGAGGCCATCCGGCGCACCGTGGGAAATGTTGGTAAGGCCCTGCTCGCAGCGGCGGTGACCACCGCCGGGGCCTTTCTCATCCTGGTCTTCTCCAAACTGGGCTTCATGCAGCGGTTCGGCCTGATCACCGCCATGTCCCTGATCTTCGCCCTCCTCTCCTCCCTGCTCGTCCTGCCCTCCGTCCTGGCCTGGCACGCCCAACACCTCGAAAAGAAAAAGCACCGGAATTGACACGCCCAAGCGACAGCAAGCGACGCGTAGCGCTGGTGCCAGCATTTATACTGGCACCAGTCGCCATTACGTAAGGCCGACGCCGGGTCAACGGATCCCGCAGCGGCATCGCACCTCCGATCTTCCAGGGTCGAGGTCCGCGGCCAGCGACGCGTAGCGCTGGTGCCAGCATTTATACCACCCGCCATTACCTCCCACCCGACTTTCCGTTCTATCTCCCCCGGAGGCACCTGGGACCAACGTAGGATATACGGTTAACAAGTGCTATAATGATTCCCCGTGTGGGGCTTCCGCGGCAAACAGGAAGAGAGAGAAGAGATAACCCATGCCCGGGATAGCGGTTGTAGGAACACAGTGGGGTGACGAGGGAAAAGGCAAGGTCATCGACCTGCTCTCGGACGAGATGCAGATGGTGGTGCGCTTCCAGGGCGGCAACAACGCCGGCCACACCATCGTCTGCGACGGGGAGACCCTCAAGCTCCACCTCATCCCCTCGGGCATCCTCTACCCCCACATCGTGCCCGTGATCGCCAACGGTGTGGTCATCAACCCGGCGGTGCTCATCGAGGAGATGGACAACCTGGTGGCCATGGACGTCGACGTGGCGCGCCTGCGCATCTCCTATAACGCCCACGTGATCCTTCCTTTCCACGAGGAGATAGACGGCCTGCAGGACGAGAGGCGTGGCAAAGCCAGCATCGGCACCACGCGGCGCGGCATTGGCCCTACCTACGCGGACAAGGCAGCCCGCGTGGGGATACGCATGCAGGATATGCTCGACCTGGACGCGTTCCGCTCCACGGTCAGGCAGGCAGTTGAGGAGAAGAACCGCCTTTTCAAATGCTTCTACGACGCCGCCCCCCTGGATGTGGAGGATGTCTCCGAGGCGTACATGGGCTATGCGGAGCGGCTGCGGCCGTGTCTCTGCGATACCTCAGCGCTCATCAAGCAGGCGCTGCGCGAGGAGCGCAACGTCCTCTTCGAGGGGGCCCAGGGACTCATGCTCGACCTCGACCACGGCACCTACCCCTTCGTCACCTCCTCCAACACCGTGGCCGGGGCGGTATGCACCGGCGCGGGAGTGGGGCCAAGGGACATCGGCGAGATCATCGGCGTGACCAAAGCCTACGTCACCAGGGTGGGCTCCGGCCCTTTCCCCACCGAGCAGGACAACGAGACCGGGAACGCCATGCAGGAGGTGGGAAAGGAGTTCGGGACCACCACCGGGCGGCGCAGGCGCTGTGGCTGGTTCGACCTGGTCGTCCTGGGCTACGCGGTGCGCATCAATACCCTGACCGGGCTGGCCATCACCAAGCTGGACGTGCTCTCGCAGTTCGATGAGCTGCAGGTCTGCGTGGCCTACCGCCTGGGGGGCAATACCGTCGCGGACTTCCCGCAGATCAGCCGGGAATTCGCCGCCGTCGAACCCGTCTATGAGTCCATGCCCGGGTGGAAAAAGGACATCTCCGGAGCGCGGAGACTGGATGACCTGCCCGCCCAGGCAAGGGATTACCTCGACTTCATCTCCGCGAAAGCGGGGGTGCCCATAACTCTCGTATCGGTGGGGCCGGAGAGGCACCAGACCATATTGCTGGACGGGCAGGAGGAGCCACTGCGCCAGGGGCGTCTTCTCTTCCAGGACGACTTCCCTCTGTGAACCCGGCATCTTAAGGCATCCGGAGGCGATATGGTGTATAATCTTGTTTGATAATACTGCACTATGAATCCCCCATGCGGCCGGAAGTCGATGATGGGGTTGGATCCGTGGAGGTGGCAGGCATGGAGAAGAGGGGCATCTTTATCACGCAGTTCGACCTGGACCGCCTGAACGCGCTCATCGCGGAGAAGAGGACGGCCGGCGGGAACCACGCGTACCTGAACGACCTGGAGGCCGAATTGGGCCAGGCGGAGGTGGTCGATTCCAGGGACATCCCCCCCAACGTCATCACCATGAACTCCAGGGTGCTCCTCGAGGACGCCGAGACGGGAGAGAAGATGGAGTTCTCCCTGGTGTTTCCGCAGGACGCCGACATCGAGGAGGGCCGCATATCCATACTCGCTCCCATCGGGACGGGGATGATCGGCTACAAGGAAGGCGACCTCATCGAGTGGCCTGTCCCGGCCGGGATGAGAAGGCTCAAGGTCCTGAAGGTCCTCTATCAGCCCGAGGCGTCCGGCGACTTCGAACTCTAGAAAAAAGGCATCGACCGGGACCGACCCCACCCCCACCCCCACGCCATCACGGGGGTCACACTTAAAGACCCAAGACAAGGGCAAGCTTCCCCTGACCGCGCCGCCAGGATGCGGACAGCCCGGACCCTGCGAAAAGGTCCATGCGGTGGCACGGTGAAGCCGTTCCCCCGCAGTGCAAGCCTTCCGCAGAAGGCGCTTCTCTCACCTTTTCTTCAGCGTCAACCGGCCCCGACGAGAAAAAAGTCGGGCATTATCGCTGCCAGGGCAGGATTGTCACTACCGCCCATAAAATATAGAGATGTAGGCGGGCGACCCCATGGAGGTTCACATGAGAGTACTGGTAGTGGGAGGAGGGGGACGGGAGCATGCCCTCACCTGGAAGATAGCGCAGTCACCCCAAGTGGACGGTATATGGTGCGCGCCGGGCAACGCCGGCATGTCGTCGCTCGCCGAGTGCGTGGACATAGGCGCCGAGGACGTCGAGGCGCTGGCAGCCTTCGCGGAGGAGAAGAGGATAGACCTCACGGTGGTCGGACCCGAGGCGCCGCTGGTGTCTGGCATCGCCGACCTCTTCCAGTCCAGGGGGCTGCCCGTCTTCGGACCCGGAAGAGAGGCCGCGCAGATGGAGGGGAGCAAGGACTTCGCCAAGCGGGTCATGCTCGACGCAGGCGTCCCCACCGGGAGGGCGGAGGTCTTCACCGATTACGACGCGGCGGAGGCCTGTATAAAGAGGGGCAGCGCCCCCTATGTCATCAAGGCGGACGGTCTCGCCGCCGGCAAGGGTGTGGTCATCGCCCAGGACGACCAGGCGGCTTACCGGGCTTTGAGGGCCTGTTTCGTGGAGCGCTCTTTCGGGGCCGCCGGCGACAAGGTGCTCATCGAGGAGTTCCTCGCGGGACAGGAGGTGTCCATCCTCTGCTTCGTGGACGGAGAGAGCATCCTACCCATGGCCCCCGCCCAGGATTACAAGCGCATAGGCGACGGGGACAGAGGACCCAACACCGGCGGGATGGGGTCCTATTCCCCCGTCCCGGTGCTCTCGCCGCGGGACTACGGCCGCGCCGTGGAGGAGATATTACGCCCCACCGCCCGCGCCCTCGCCGCCAGAGGCATACGCTATCAGGGCATATTATACGCAGGGCTCATCCTCACCGCGGACGGACCCAAGGTGCTTGAATACAACGTGCGTTTCGGCGACCCGGAGACCCAGGCGGTGCTGCCGCGCCTGGAGAGCGACATAGTCGAGACCATGCTGGCGGTGGTGGAAGGACGTCTTGCCGGAGAGGAACTGCGATGGAGCGAGAGTCCCTGCGTGACCGTGGTCATCGCTTCCGGCGGCTACCCCGGGGATTACCGCAAGGGCTATGCCATCGCGGGGCTGGAGGAGGCGGGTTCCGTAGATGGGGTCACCGTCTTCCACGCCGGGACGAGCGCGGGCGAGAGAGGAGAGGTGCTGACCGCGGGGGGCAGGGTGCTCAACGTCAGCGCCCTGGGTACGGACTTCGCTGACGCTCGTGAAAGGGCATACGAGGCGGTGGGGAAGATAGAGTTCAAGGACATCTACTACCGCCAGGACATCGCCCTGCGGACGCTGGAGGCCTGAGCGGGGGGCGGCCCGGGGCCGCTCTCCGGCTCGCGTCGGGGTGGGGTCGTCCTCTTCCCGGCGGGATTGTAAAGGCGCGGCGGCGTATATGCTGGAGGTGTGATGAAGATGGCCGTTCCAACCGTGGCCCTGCTCATGGGCTCCAAGTCCGACCTGAAGAAGGTGACCCCGGCGGAGGAGACCCTGGCCGAGATGGGGGTGCGCGTGAAGACCGCCGTCATCTCCGCCCACCGCCAGCCGGAGAAGCTGCGTGAGTTCGTGGCCGCGGCCGTGGCGGAGGGGGTAGAGGTGTTCATCGCCGCAGCGGGCAAGGCGGCTCACCTGCCGGGCGTGGTGGCCTCCATGACCACCCTGCCCGTCATCGGTCTGCCCATATCCTCGCAGGACCTGGGGGGCATGGACGCCCTGCTCTCCATGGTGCAGATGCCGCGCGGCGTTCCCGTGGCCACGGTGGCCATCGATGGGGCGGAGAACGCTGCATTGCTGGCCTGCGCCGTCCTGGCCCTGAAATACGAAGCGGTGGAGAAAGCCCTCGCCGCTTACCGCGAACGCCTGGCGGAGGGCTGAAAAGCCACTATCAACACATGGTCCTATAAGGCATAATATAGATGTGCCGGACGAGATGACTGGAAAAGGTTGGTAAAAATGATCTCGCGTTACACCCTGCCCGAGATGGCCTCAGTGTGGAGCGAGAGCAGCAGGTTTCAGAAATGGCTGGAGGTTGAGGTCCTGGCCGTGGAGGCCCGTGCGGAACGGGGGGAAGTGCCGCGCGAGGCCCTGGAGGAGATAAAGGCGAGGGCGGCCTTCGACCCGGCCCGCGTGCAGGAGATAGAGGAGACGGTCAATCACGACGTCATCGCCTTCCTAACCAACTTGGCGGAGAACGTCGGCGAGAGTTCCCGCTTCATCCATTACGGCATGACCTCGTCCGACGTGCTGGACACCGGCCTGGCGCTGCAGATGCGCGACGCCATTGACCTCATCATCACCGAGGCGGCCTCCCTGGCAAGGCTGCTGCGGGAGAAGGCCCTCTCCTGCAGGGACATGGCGGTAGTGGGGCGCACCCACGGCGTGCACGCCGAGCCCATGGTCTTCGGGCAGAAGTTGGCCCTGTGGGCCTTCGAGATGGCGCGGGACATCGAGCGCCTGCGGCGCGCGCGGCAGGCCATCAGCTACGGCAAGCTCTCAGGCGCCGTCGGCACCTATGCCCATCTCGAGCCGGACATAGAGGCGTACGTATGCGGCAAGCTGGGCCTGGAGCCCGCGGAGGCCTCCACCCAGATACTGCAGCGTGACCGCCATGCGGAGTACCTCGCGGCCGTCGCCATAACCGGCTCCAGCCTGGAGAAGTTCGCGCTGGAGATAAGGGGCCTGCAGCGCTCCGAGGTCCTGGAGGCGGAGGAGCCTTTCGGGCGCGGCCAGAAGGGGTCGAGCGCCATGCCGCACAAGAGGAACCCCATCCTGTGCGAGAGGATCTGCGGCCTGGCCCGGGTGCTGCGGGCCAACGCCATGGCCGCCCTGGAAAACGTCGCCCTGTGGCACGAGAGGGACATATCCCACTCCTCGGTGGAGCGGGTCATCGTGCCGGATTCGACCACCCTGCTCCATTACATGCTGGTCAAGTTCCAGGGGGTCGTGCGCGGCCTCGTGCTTCACCCCGAGAACATGCGGCGCAACCTGGAGCTCACGCGCGGCCTGGTCTTCTCGGAGGGGGTGCTGCTGGCCCTGGTGGACAAGGGGATGACGCGCGAGGAGGCCTACGCCCTGGTGCAGCGCAACGCCATGCAGGCATGGGGCGGCGGAGAGGACTTCCGCTCCCTGCTCGCCGCGGACTCCGAGGTCGCGGCGCGGCTCAGCCCGCAGGAGCTTGACGGGTGCTTCGACCTTGAACATCAACTGAGGAACGCGGCGCGGGTCTTTGAACGCCTGGAGAAGCTGGAACTGCAGGACGAAGGAAGATAGGCGCATGGAGAAAAGGGCCCTCATCTACGAAGGCAAGGCGAAAAGGGTCTTTGCCACCGATGACCCTGCCCAGGTCATCCACGAGTTCAAGGACGATGCCACGGCTTTCGACGGCAAGAAGCGCGGCACCATCGCCGGCAAGGGCCGCGTCAACGCCCAGATGTCCGCCATCATCTTCCGCCACCTGGAGAAGGAAGGCATCCGTACCCACTTCATCAAGCTCCTCTCGGAGAACGAGATTCTGACCTGGCGGCTGGAGATGATCAAGATGGAGATGACGGTGCGCAACTATGCCGCTGGCGGCCTGGCCCGGCGGCTGGGTTACGCGGAGCGCACGAAGATGAAGTCGCCCCTGGTGGAGTTGTATTACAAAAACGACGAGCTGGGCGACCCAATGCTGTCGCGGGAGCACGTCCGCGAGCTGGGGCTGGCCAGCGACGCGCAGCTGGACGAGATGACCGCCATCTCTCTGCGGGTCAACGATATCCTCGCCCCGTTCTTCGCGGCACGCGGTATCATCCTGGCCGACTTCAAGCTGGAGTTCGGGCTGCGGGAGGGCCGCATCTGCCTGGGGGATGAGTTCAGCCCGGACGTGTGCCGCCTCTGGGATGCCGAGAGCGGCGAGATCATGGACAAGGACCGTTTCCGGCGGGACCTGGGCCGGGTCGAGGAGACCTACGCCGAAGTGCTCAGGCGTGTTAAGGAGGAGGAGATCGGCTTGAAGGTGTCCATCTACGTATCACCCAAGAAGGGAGTGCTCGATCCCGCGGGCCAGGCGGCCCTGGGAGCGTTGAAGTCGCTGGGCTTCGACGAGGTAACAGGCGTGCAGATCGGCAAGTACATCACCCTGCGCCTGGAGGGAGCTGATGCCGCCAGGGCGGAGGAACGCGTGCAGGAGATGTGCGAGCGCCTACTGGCCAATCCCATCATCGAAGACTACCGTATCGCGATGGAATAGGGTCAGAGCTCAAATGTTGCATTTATGCATTATGATGTCGGGTCCATATGCTCACTGCGCTAAAATGCAACATTTGAGCTCTGACCCCAGAAGGAGAGGAGCGAGATGAGATTCGGCGTGGTGGTTTTCCCGGGTTCCAACTGCGAGATGGACTGTTACTACGTCATCGACAAGGTGCTGCGTGAGGACGTGGACTATCTATGGCACCAGCAGACCGACGTCTCCGCGTACGACTGCCTGGTCCTGCCCGGCGGGTTCTCATACGGGGATTACCTGCGCTGCGGGTCCATCGCCCGCTTCAGCCCGGTCATGGAGGCGGTTTCGGACTTCGCCAGGGAAGGCGGGCTGGTCATCGGCATATGCAACGGCTTCCAGATACTCTTAGAGGCGGGGCTGCTGCCCGGCGCCATGCTGCGCAACACCAGCCTCTCCTTCATCTGCCGTTTCGTGCACGTGCGGGTGGAGAACGCCGACTCCCCCTGGACCAACGCCGCGCGGCAGGGGCAGGTGCTGCGCATACCCATCGCCCACGGTGAGGGAAACTACACGGCGGACGCGGCGACCCTCGCGGGCCTGGCGGATGAGGGGCGGGTGATCCTGCGCTACTGCGACGAGAGCGGGGAGCCCACTGCCGCCGCCAATCCCAACGGCTCCGTGGACAACATCGCGGGCATCTGCAACGAGGGCTTCAACGTCTTCGGGCTCATGCCGCATCCGGAGCGAGCCTCGGAGGACATCCTGGGAAGCACGGACGGGCTGGTCATCTGGGAGTCCGTCATGGCGCATTACCGCTCGAGGGGGTAGGGTGAGGTTATGGCCGAACTATACGAGGAACTGGGCCTGACCGAGGACGAGTACCGCGATATCGTGCGCATCCTGGGCAGGGAGCCCAGCGTGGTCGAGCTGGGCATGTACTCACTCATGTGGAGCGAACACTGCTCCTACAAGAGCTCGAAACCGGTGCTCTCACAGCTTCCCACCCGGGCTTCCTACGTGCTGCAGGGGCCGGGGGAGAACGCGGGTATCATCGACATCGGCGGCGGGCTCGCGGCGGCCTTCAAGATGGAGTCTCACAACCACCCCAGCGCGGTGGAGCCGTACCAGGGGGCTGCCACGGGTATAGGGGGCATAGTGCGCGATATCTTCACCATGGGCGCGCGCCCCATCGCCTGCCTCGACCCCCTGCGTTTCGGAAGCCTGGAGAGCCCCCGACAGCGCTACCTATTCAACGGCGTCATCGCCGGCATCGCCGGCTACGGCAACTGCCTCGGCATCCCCACCGTGGGCGGAGATATATATTTCGACGATTGCTATGACGGCAACATCCTGGTCAACGTGATGGCTATAGGCATCATGCCCAAGGAGAACCTCATCCGCGGGCAGGCCACCGGCGTGGGCAACGCAGTGGTGCTCATGGGCAACCGCACCGGCCGCGACGGTATCGGCGGCGCCTCCATCCTGGCTTCCCAGGAGTTCGACGAGACCAGCCAGGAGAAACGGCCCAGCGTGCAGGTGGGCGACCCCTTCACCGAAAAACTGCTCATCGAGGCATGCCTGGAGCTGCTGGAGAAGGGCCTGCTGGTGGGATTGCAGGACCTGGGCGCGGCGGGCATCTCCTGCGCCTGCTCGGAGACGGCGGCGCGCGGAGGGGTGGGCATGAGGATCGAGCTCAAGAACGTCCCGCTACGCGAGGAGATGGATCCCTTCGAGATCATGATCTCCGAGTCCCAGGAGCGCATGCTGGCCATCGTGGAGCCGGCGAAGCTGGAAGAGGTCCTGGCCGTGTGCGGCAGGTGGGGGCTCTCCGCCGTGGTCATAGGCGAGGTCACCGAGGGCGATACGCTGGAGATAGACTGGTACGGCGAGAAGGTGGTGGAGGTGCCGGCCTCATCACTGGCCAGCGGCCCCGTCTACGACCGCCCCGCAGAGAGGCCATCCTACCTCGACGAGGTGCAGTCCGCCGACCTCACGGCCCTCGACCATCCCCCCGACCTCGGCAGGGTCCTCCTGGACCTGGTGAGCGGCCCCAACCTGTGCGACAAGAGGATGGTGTACGAACAGTATGACCATATGGTGCAGCTCAACACGGTGGTCTATCCCGGCTCCGACGCGGCGGTGCTGCGCGTCAAGGGCACCAGCAAGGCGCTGGCGGTCTCCGTGGACGGCAACTCCCGTTACGTCTATCTCGACCCCTACACGGGAACACAGATAGCGGTGGCCGAGGCCGCGCGCAACGTGGTGGCGGCGGGGGGCGTGCCCATGGCCCTAACCAACTGCCTCAACTTCGGCAACCCGGAGCGTCCGGACATATTCTGGCAGTTCAAGGAGTCGGTGCGCGGCCTGGCCGACGCAGCTCGTTACCTCGAACTGCCGGTGGTCAGCGGCAACGTGAGCTTCTACAACGAGTCCTTCGGGACGGCCATCTATCCCACCCCGGTGGTGGGTATGGTAGGGCTCATCGGCACCCTTTCCACCCGCCGCACCATAGCCTTCCCCGCGGAGGGACTGCTGGTGGCGATGCTGGGGGATACAGCGGAGGAGCTGGGAGGGTCCGAGTACCTCAAGCTGGTACACGGCATGGTCGCGGGGCTGCCTCCCCGTATCGATCTGGGCCTGGAGAAGGGGGTCCAGGCAACCTGCATGGAGGGCATACGCCGCGGTATCATCCTCTCGGCCCACGACTGCTCCGAGGGCGGGGCGGCGGTGGCCCTCTTGGAGTGCTGCTGCGCTGGCGGGCTCGGGGCCAGCCTGAGGGTCGAGACCGACCTGGAGCCGGCGAGCTGGCTGTTCAGTGAGGGGCAGTCCCGCTTCGTGATAACCTTGAAGGAGGAGGACCTGGAGGCGCTGAGGGCTCTGGCTGGCGCACGCGAAGTGCCCCTGCACGTGCTGGGGCACACGGGCGGGAGCCGTTTGGCCATAAACGGGTGGGTCGACCTGGCCGTGGAGGAGATGCGGTCGGCGCGGGAGAAAGCCCTCGCTCGGCTTCTCGGGACGTAGGGACGGGTACGGGCGGAAGGCGAAGACCAGGACGAGAGGTGATGCGGTCACATGAGCTTTGAGATTAATGAGTCATGCGGCGTTTTTGGGATACACACCCGCGAGGACGACGTCGCCAAGCTTACCTACTATGCCCTCTACGCCTTGCAGCACCGCGGCCAGGAGAGCGCGGGCATAGCCGTATCCGACGGCAGGGAGACGCTCATGCTCAAGGACATGGGCATGGTGTCCCAGGTGTTCAACGAGAGAGACCTCCTGAACCTGCGGGGGCATATAGCCATCGGGCACGTCAGGTACTCCACCACCGGATCTGGTTTCTGGGAGAACGCCCAGCCGGTGCAGGTGCCCCGCCGCCGCGGTTCGGTTTTCGTCGCCCATAACGGCAACCTCATCAACACCGTCGAGCTGCGCGACGAACTCAAGGCGGAGGGAGTGCGTTTCCGCTCCACCTCGGATACCGAGGTCGTGGCGGTGATGCTCGCCCGCTCCCAGGCTCCCTCCATAATCGATGCCGTCAGGGAGGTCATACCCCGCCTCAGCGGCGCCTACTCGCTCGCCATCATGACCGAGGACAAGCTCATCGGGGTCAGGGACCCCCACGGCATCAGGCCGTTATGCGTCGGCAGCTATATGGACGGTCATGCCGTCTCCAGCGAGAGCGCCGGGCTGGACATCATCGGCGCCGACTACATCAGAGAGATAGCGCCCGGGGAGATGGCGGTCATAGACGACGACGGCCTCAGGTTCGAGACCGCGGTCCCCGCAGCGAAGCCCTCGCTTTGCATCTTCGAGTTCATCTACTTCGCCCGGCCGGACTCCATCATGTACGACACCTACCTCTACCATGCCCGCAAGCACATGGGCATGAGCCTCGCGGACGAGGCCCCGGTGGAGGCTGACGTGGTCATGCCCATTCCCGACACCGGGGTGCCCGCGGCCATCGGCTATTCCCAGGCTTCGGGGATAGCCTTCGGCGAGGGCTTGATCAAGAACCGCTACATCGGACGTACCTTTATCCAGCCCACACAGGCCATCCGCCAGCTCGGGGTGCGCTTGAAGCTGAACCCGCTCATCCGCGACATAAAAGACAAACGCCTGGTGGTGGTGGACGACTCCATCGTACGCGGCAACACCACCAAGGAGATAGTGAAGATGCTCAGGGACGCCGGGGCAAAGGAAGTGCACATGCGCATAAGCTCTCCCCCCGACAAGTTCCCGTGCTTCTACGGTATCGACACCGCCATACGCAAGGAACTGATCGCCTCGTCCCGCAAGGTTGAGGAGATATGCCGCTTCATAGGAGCGGATTCCCTACACTACCTGAGCATGGAAAACCTGGTCAAGGCCACCCGCAGGCCGAAAGAGGATTTCTGCACCGCCTGCTTCGACGGCGAGTATCCCGTGCCCGTGCCCGACGAGATGATGATGACCAAGTGCAGGTTGGAGGACGGCAGGGTAAGGGTACAATAGAGCTCGCCGGGTCTTACCGGCCGCCGCCGGAAGCGGGGACATCCGCGATATCTCCCGGCGCTATGGCGCGGGGAGGGAGAAAAGAAGAGAAAGGCAGGACAAGTGGTGGACAGTCAAGAGGGCAAAGGTAACCCCGAAGAGCAGCTGACCTACTGCGACGCGGGAGTGGACATCGAGGCGGGCAACAAGGCGGTGGAGCTTATCCGTGAGGACGTAGCCTCCACTCTACGCCCCGAGGTGCTCTCGGAGCTGGGGGGTTTCGGCGCCCTCTTCTCCGGCAGGCTCGAAGGCTACGACGACCCCGTGCTCGTCTCCTCCGTCGACGGGGTCGGGACCAAGCTCAAGGTAGCGCAGATGCTCGACCGCCACGACACCATCGGCATAGACCTGGTGGCCATGTGCGCGGACGATATCGTCACCTGCGGGGCCGAGCCGCTGTTCATGCTGGACTACCTGGCCATGGGCAAGATCGACCCGCTCAAGGTAAAAAGTATCGTCTCCGGCATAGCGCGGGGCTGCCGGCGCTGCGGGTGCGCGCTGGTCGGGGGGGAGACGGCGGAGCACCCCGGGGTCATGGACGCGGACGATTACGACCTGGCGGGCTTCATGGTCGGGGTGGTGGAGAAAGACCGTATCATAGACGGGTCGCGCATCGTGCCTGGGGACGTCATCATCGGTATCTTGAGCAGCGGCCTGCATGCCAACGGGTACTCACTGGTGCGCAAGGTCTTTTTCGAGGTGAACGACTTCGACCCCGGAGACCGCCTGCGCGGGCTCGCTGCCACCCTGGGAGACGAGCTGCTCACCCCCACCGAGATATACGCCCCCGGCATCCTGCGCCTGGCGCGCGAATTGGACGTCAAGGGCGTGGTACACGTCACCGGGGGTGGGCTGATCGAGAACCTTCCCCGCGTGCTGCCCGGGAGCGTGGACGCAACCGTGGACCTGACGACTTGGCATCCGCCGAGCATCTTCAAGATCATCAGGGAAATGGGCAAGGTGGACGAGATCGAGATGTACAAGACCTTCAACATGGGAGTGGGCATGGCGGTCATCGTGGACCTGGGGGATTTCCGCCAGGCCATTCACGTCCTCAACCTCGCCAATTACCGTGCCGTCCGTATCGGGGAGATGCACGAGGGAACGGGTGGCATCTGCATGACCCGGTGAGCTACCCGAAAGGAGGAAGGGGCATGGGCGGACCCTGCCGGCTGGGGGTACTCATCTCCGGCAGCGGCACTAACATGGAGAACATTGCCCGGGAGATCGAAGAAGGCGGCCTGCCGGCCCAGATCGCCGTGGTCATCAGCGACCGCGAAAACGCCTACGGGCTGGTGCGCGCCCGGCAGCACGGCCTCAACGCCGTCTTCGTGGACCCGGCGGGGTTTCCGGACCGCGCCGCCTACGACCGCGAACTCATGCGCATACTGGGCGAGAACGACGTCTCCTTGGTGGTGCTGGCGGGTTACATGCGCCTGGTGGGCCCGGAGTTCGTGCAGGCGTTCCGCAACCGGGTCATGAACATCCACCCGGCGCTGCTGCCCTCGTTCCCCGGGACCTCTGGGGTCCCGGACGCCCTCGCCTACGGGGTGAAGGTGACCGGTGTCACCGTGCACCTAGTCGACGAGGGGCTGGACACCGGGCCGATAATCCTGCAGGAAGCGGTGCCGGTTTTGCCCGCAGATGACCAGGAGACGCTGCATAACCGCATCCACGAGGTGGAATACCGGCTCTACCCGCTCGCGATCCGCTATTTCTGTACGGACCGCCTGCGCGTGGAGGGGAGGCAAGTGCGCATACTTGATGCATGAAAGGAATACTGTCGCCTGAGGAGGGATGATCAATGGCCAGGATCGAGAGAGCGCTTATCAGCGTCTCCAACAAGGCCGGGATAGTGGGCTTCGCGAAAGAGCTGCGGGAGATGGGAGTGGAGATAATCTCCACCGGCGGGACGGAGGCCAAGCTGCGCGAGGAGGGCATAGAGGTCATACCCATCTCCGAGATAACCGGCTTCCCCGAGATGATGGACGGCAGGGTGAAGACCCTCCACCCCAACATACATGCCGCACTGCTCGCAGACCGCGAGAACCCCGAGCACATGCGCGAGATAGAGAGCAAGGGCATCAAGCCCATCGACCTCGTGGTGGTCAACCTCTATCCCTTCGCTGAGACCATCGCCCGGCCGGAGACCACCCTGGTTGACGCGGTTGAGCAGATAGACATCGGGGGCGTGACCCTCATCCGCGCCGCGGCTAAGAACTTCGCCGGCGTGGCCATAGTCACCAACCCCAAGCGCTACTCCTCCGTCCTCCTGGAGATGCGGCGCTCGGGAGGCGAGCTCTCCATGGAGACGCGGCGCTCCCTCGCCGCCGAGGGTTTCCGGCATACCGCCGCCTACGACGCGGCCATCTACGCTTATCTCTCCAGGGCCGAGGAGGACTTCCCCCCCACCCTCAACCTGGTGTTCAAGAAGAAGGCGGAACTGCGCTACGGCGAGAACCCCCATCAGAAGGGCGCCCTCTACCAGGAGATCGGGGCACCCTCCACCTCGCTGGTCTTCGCCGAGCAGTGGCACGGCAAGGAGATGTCCTTCAACAACGTGCTGGACACCGACGCCGCCTGGTCCCTGGTGAAGGAGTTCCCCCTCCCGGCGGCGGTGATGATCAAACACAACAACCCCTGCGGCGTGGCCACGGCCGAGAAGCTTTCCACGGCGTGGCAGCGCGCGTACGAGTGCGACAAGGTGAGCGCCTACGGGAGCGTGATGGCTTTCAACCGCCCCGTGGACTCAGAGACGGCCTCGCTGATAGCCTCCATCTTCGTGGAGGTGGTCATCGCCCCGGACTATTCGCAGGCCGCACGCGAGCTGCTGCAGGCCAAGGAGGACATCCGCCTGCTCACCCTGCCCCTCCAGGACGGCATATATTCCCCCCTCAAGGACCTCAAGCGGGTGGACGGGGGGGTGCTGGTGCAGGATTTCGATGCCGGAGAGGACGACTTGAGCGGGGTGACCTTCGTGGGCGACCGCAGGCCGACGGACGAGCAGTGGGACGAGCTCGTCTTCGCCTGGAAGGTGGCCAAACACACGCGCTCCAACGCCATCGTTCTCACCCGGGATATGGCCACGGTGGGGATAGGCGCTGGCCAGATGAACCGCCTTGAATCGGCCTATCTCGCCTTGCGCACGGCGGGGGACAAGGCGATGGGAGCGGCGTGCGCGAGCGACGCCTTTTTCCCCTTCCCCGACTCCGTGGTCTTGATGGCAGACGCGGGCGTGGATGCGTTCATCCAGCCCGGGGGGTCCATGCGTGACGAGGAGACCTTCAGCGTGGTCAAAGAGCGCGGCCTGGTGATGGCGCTGACCGGCAAACGCCATTTCCGCCACTGAGCGGCACAACGACTTCATTGCGAGCAAGCGAACGAAGTGAGCGCAGCGTGGCAACCCAGAGGCGTCCGGCTTGCCTTCAAGCCGCTTGCATGGATATAGGGACGCCCCGCGGCATTTTTAGGATGAAGAGAGACGCCCGGAAATGCAGCCCTTGCGTGCAAACGCGGCGTCCGATAATGTAACATAACCACATGAGCAAGTTCTTCCTGTTCGTACGCATAGTGATCTTAGTGGCGCTGCTCTTGCTGCTGGTTGCTACCTTCTGGGGTATCGCAAACCGCGAGAGCACCCAGGCCGACGACGGCGTCGCGGAAGCCTACAAGGAATACCAGAAGTCCAAGCCCGCCGCCTATACCTCCGTCCTCCTCATCGCCCTGGTGGTGGTGGGCATCTGCGTCGTATTGGCGTCGATCCTCTTCGAGTACCACCAGATGCGCAAGAAAGCCCCGCCCGCGCCCTGCGGGCCTCCCGGCGGGGAGGAAGTGAAGAAGGAATGGCGGTGAAGCGCGGCCGTGCCGTCACCTGCACGCCGGGGACACGCGACGCATAGAGCCGCCATGCTTGCGGCCCTTACGTCAGCGCCCTCCACATCCAAGAGAGTCGGAGACATGGATGCCCGCGTGTCGCCGAAAGCCGGCGGGGGAGTGACGGCGCGGCAGCCCGCGCGCAACTCCGGGCATGCAGGTACGAACGGGGAGGTATAGATTGAAAAAGTTGCAGGTGCCGGACCTGCTGTGGTACGGAAACCAGCCCGCGGAGCTGTCTTTCCCTGACCGCTGGACGGTGGAACTGCTCGAGCCGCCGGGCTTTGCGAAGCCGGCCCTGGACGCGGAGGGTATCACACGCGCCTTTGAGAACCCCATAGGGTCTCCCGTCCTGGGCGAGCTGGCCCGGGAAGCCAGCGAGGTGGCCATCGTGTTCGACGACATCACCCGGCCCACCCCGGTGAAAGCGGTCCTCCCGTGGGTGATGGGAGCCCTCTCGCAGTCGGGCATCCCGGACGCGAACATCCGTTTCATCCCCGCCCTGGGCATGCACGGCGCCATGCATAACATCGATTTCCGCAAGAAGCTGGGGGACGAAATCGTGGAGGCGTACCCCATCTATAACCACAACCCCTACGAGAATTGCGAGTACTTGGGGAAGAGCCACAGCGGGGTGCCCGTCTATATCAACCGCGAGTTCATGTCCTGCGACCTCAGGATAGGTATCGGCTGCATAACCCCCCACCCGCACGTCGGGTTCGGAGGAGGCGGCAAGATAGTCCTCCCGGGCATCAGCGGCGTCGAGACCATCAAGGCCTTCCACCGCGAGGTGGCGTTGCGCAGCCCGGAGACCATGGGCCTGGGGAAGACGGAGGGCAATCTGATGTACGCGGAGATCGCGGACGTGGTGAAGATGTCCGGCCTGCAGGTGAAGATCGACGCCCTTATCAACGGCCGCGGCGAGATAAGCGACCTCTTCGTAGGCGACCCGGTGGCGGAGTACGCCGTGGGCATGGAGGCGGCGCGGGAGCATTACGGCACCCGGCCCGCACCAAGAAGGGATATCGTGGTGGCCAACGCCTACGGCAAGTACAACGAGATGGCCATCTGCATGCTCATGTCCATGCTCACGGTGGACTTCACCCGGGGGGTCATCGTGCTGCTGGTCAACAGCCCGGAGGGGCAGGTGTGCCACTATCTCATCCGCAGTTTCGGCAAGGAGTACGGCGGCGAGTACTACATGAGGATGGGACCGCCGCCCGAGGGGATCAAGCTCATCGTCTGCTCCCGCTACCCCGACAAGACCATGTGCGACCTCTTCGCCCCCGCGGAATGCGTGACCGTTACCCGGGAATGGGACGAGACCCTGGCGCTGCTCGAGGAGGAGTATCCCGGGGATGCCTCGGTGGCTGTCATCCCCGACGGCACCATGCAATACTTCCTCTAAGGGGTCAGGTCTTGGGTTTTGGATACTCCGGTATGTAAGGCGGACCTCTTTTTAAAACAGGCCATCTACCAGCTATTTTGAGGAAGGGTCCAATGTCCTTCCATGCAAAATCAAAGACCTGACCCCTTAGAGGGCATAATAGCTTGCGAAAGAAGAACCATGAGAGCTTCTAAAGGAGTGATCGCGTTATGGACAGTGAGATGATGGTGCAGGTGGTGGAAAAGGCGTGCCCCTTCGCCCAACGGACGCAGATGAAGCTGCGCGAGATAGACGAGGGAGGTGGGCGCATCACCATGGTCATGGAGGATGACCCCGCCAATTATAACGCCTTCGGCCTCATCCACGCCGGTGCCATGTGCGGCCTGGCGGAGACCGTGGGCGGCATGGCCATCTTCCGCTACCTGGACCCGCGCGAGGTCATCATCCTCAACACGGTCTTCAACATCCGATTTAACGCCCCACCCAGGGGGGAACTGAAATGCACGGCGCAGGTTGTGGAGGCGGAGGCGGCGGCACTCATGGATGAGTTCAAGCGAGAAGGCAAGGCCGACAAGGCCATGGACCTCAAGCTCGTGGACTCGTCCGGGAAGATGGTCGCGCAGGCCCAGGCCACTTTCCGACTCATCAAGACCCCCGAAGAATACAAGAAGTACTTCGTCGGTTAAGGAGACCGGCAAAAAAGGCTGGTTAAGGACTGGATCTGCGTACCTGACCTGCGTACCTGACCTCTCGAGGATAGGGGTTGGCTTTAGGCGACCTTTTCTGCGCTGCCCACAGCCCTGGGAACTGGGACTGCGGGTCGGTCGCAGCGCATTCGTCTGCGCTACCACTTGCCCGAGAACTACCAGGTCGGTCGCAACCAGCGCGCCCAAA
>CAYPZH010000038.1:0-5348 GCA_964415205.1 uncultured Actinomycetota bacterium
CGAGACGCGGACCGCGATGGGGCGGGAGGATGCGAGCAGGGTAACGGGCAAACGCCATATAGTGAGAAAGGTCTAGTAACGGCGGAAAGGAGGAGCAGCGGGAGCACCTTAAAGGCATACCCATATGAAACACGTTTTTTCGTAGGATGAAGGGGTGAAGCTTATGGTTTCGTTCGAGATGAGCGACGAGCAGAAGATGGTACAGGAAACCGTCGCCTCCTTCGCGACCGACCAGATCGAGCCGGTTATGCGGGAGACCGACGAATCGGAGACCATCCCCGAGGAAGTCATAGCCAAGGGGTGGGAGCTAGGGCTGCTGGGAGGGTGCATCCCCGAGGAGTACGAGGGCTTTGGCGAGGAGGTCTCGGCCATCACCGGCCAGATAGCCTTGGAGGAACTGGCATGGGGAGACCTCTCCATCGCCATGCACCTCATGGCGCCCTCGGTGCTCGCCATCTCCGTGCTCGACCAGGGCACGGAGGAGCAGAAAAAGCAGTTGCTGCCGCTCTTCTGCGAGGAGGAGTATAAGCCGGCCTCCTGCGCTATCATAGAGCCCAATTACAACTTCTGCGCCTCTGCTCTCAGGACCACGGCGGTGCGTGATGGGGAGGAATACGTCATAAACGGCAGCAAGTGCCTGGTTCCCCTGGCGCTGGAATCCGGCAACGTACTGGTCTTCGCGGCCACCACGCCCGGCATGGGCTTCTCGGGCGTCGACGCGTTTGTCGTACCAGGCGGAGCCAAGGGCATGAACATCGGGGAGCGGGAGAAGAATATGGGCGTGAAGGCCCTGGCCACCTATCCCATCACCTTCAAGGACTGCCGCGTGCCGGTGGCGGCGCGCCTGGGCGGAAACTCTGGCTGCGACTACCTGCGTCTGGTATCGCGTTCGCGCCTTGCCCTCTCCGCCATGGCGGTGGGCATGAGCCGCCGGGCCCTGGAGCACTCCATAGAATATGCCACCCAGAGGATAGCCTTCGGCGAGCCCATAGGCTCGCGCCAGGCTATCGCCTTCATGATCGCCGAAATGGCCATCGAGGTCGATGCCGCCCGCCTGCTCGCCTGGGAGGCGGCGTGGAGATGCGACAACGACATGGACTTCGTGAAGGAAGCGTCGCTGGCGAAAAACTACGCGGCGGACACGGCCATGATGGTGTGCGACCGCGGCGTGCAGATCATGGGCGGCCATGGCTACGTGCGGGACAACCCGGTGGAGCTGTGGTTCCGCAACGCGCGCGGTTTCGCCACCTTTGAAGGCTTCGTGATGGTATAGGGAGGTGGGAAGATGATAGATTTCGAACTCTCTCCGCGCATCAAGGCCACCAAGAACATGGTCCACATGTTCGCAGAGCAGGCCGTACGTCCCGTCGCCCGCCAGTACGACGAGAACGAGCACGAGAAGCCCTGGGATCTTTTGAAGATGGTCCAGAAGGTCATGGGAGGCGGCATCGCCGGAGCCCTCGGCAGCCCGGAGAAGAAGGAGAAGAAAGAGGGCGAGGAGCCCAAGGAAAAGAAGCCCAAGGAGACCAACCTCGCCGGGGCCATCACCGTTGAGGAGATCTTCTGGGGTGACGCGGGCATAGCCCTGGCTTTCCCCGGTCCCGGACTGGGGGGCGCCGCGGTGCAGGCCAGCGGCACACCGGAGCAGAAGGAAAAGTTCCTGGCCCGCTTCTCCGCCGAGGAGCCCGCCTGGGGAGCCATGGCCATCACCGAGCCCGAGGCGGGTTCGGATACCGCTAACCTCAAGACAACGGCGGTCTTGGACGGCGACGAATGGGTCCTTAACGGCGAGAAGATCTTCGTGACCTCGGGCAAGAGCGCCCTGGAGGATTCCGAGGGTTTCGTGGTGGTCTGGGCCACCATAGATAAGAAGGCGGGAAGGGCAGGCATCAAGCCCTTCGTGGTCGAGCACGGCACCCCGGGCATGGAGATCACCAAGATAGAGGACAAGATGGGAATCCGCTGCTCCGACACCGTGTCCATCTCTTTCATGGACTGCCGTATCCCCAAGGAGAACATCCTGGGCAGCCCCGAGGTGGTGGACAAGACCAAGACCGAGGGTTTCAAGAAGGTCATGGCGACCTTCGACGCAACACGCCCGCTGGTGGCGGCAATGGCCATCGGAGTCGGCCAGGCGTCCCTCGACTTCCTGCGGGAGAAACTCACCGAGGAGGGCGTGGAGCTGCGCTACGGTATCAACCCCCACCGCATGTCCTCCCTCGAGCGGGACGTCATGCAGATGGAGGCTGACCTCAAGGCCGCGCGCCTGCTCACCTGGAGGGCTCTGTGGATGCTGGACAACGGCCTACGCAACGACCTGCAGTCCTCCATGGCCAAGGCCAAGGCGGGGCTGGCGGTCACGCGCATCACCCAGAAGGCGGTGGAGATAATGGGCCCGCTGGGATATTCCAGGGAACTCCTGCTGGAGAAGTGGATGCGTGACTCCAAGATCAACGACATCTTCGAGGGCACAGGCCAGATCCAGCTGCTGATAACGGCGAGGCGCCTGCTCGGTTTCACCCGCGAGCAGCTGAAGTAAAGGGCGGAGTCGAAGGGCCGGCACTGCCGGCCCTTCTTTTTTTGCCCGCGTTCCGCTACTCGGGCAGGAGGAGACGACCCCCGCGCGTGATGTGGTAGAATTGGCCTGACCCCCGCGATGCCGGGGACGCGAAGAGCAGGAAACGAGTCGCAGGGCGCGCACGAAGCGTTATAGGTTGAGGCGTCCTTCCGGCGAGCAGCCTGGTTTCTCCCGCTCAATGGATGACGGCACTGGACCATATACCGGAGGGAGCGGTGATAAAACGGAAAGAAGGCGGGCAGGCACAGCGCGGCGAAGGCGTGTCCGGAAAGCGGTGGGTCAAAGGCGAGGGCATGTCGAGGTTTAGACCGTTTTTCCGCGTGTGCGCGAAATGCGGCGTGCCACTGGCCATATCCGGCAACCACACCTGGGCAGATCAGGGCCTTATCTTGAGCAAAGACAACTCCCAGAGGCTGATCATCGTGGAGACGAAGCTCGTCAGCGGTATGCTGCGAAAGATAAACGAGAAGGTGGGGGAGGATATAGAGGACACCCTGGTCTACGCCAAGGCCTTCGACGCCAGCCGCTACGTGCGCTCGCTCATGGTGGGGTGGAGGAAGGTCCTAGCCTGTTACCCGCTGGCCAGGAAACCCTTTTACGCGCTGTTGTGCGACCAGGCGCGCGTCCTCGGCATGGCTGATGCGAGCCTGTTGCATTACAGGCGCGGCAAGGAGGCGGTCGTATCTTGCACCCGGTGCTACGACAAGGCCTTTTTCGCCGGCGACATACTGGGGGCCATGTATGCCGGGGAGGGGAGGGAGGCGGCGGTAGAGATCAACGAGAAGAACGGCGAGATCATCTTCAACCTCACCGTCATGGAGAACGAATGCTGCGAGGCCATCGAGAGATTTTCCCTCCTTCGGGAAGAGACCCTTCCCGGCTACGTCAACCACAGACGCTGCGAGAGCTGCGGCGTTCCCTTCCCGATCAGCTTCTTCACCTGGGATATAGGAAGGGGTCTGATGGTCGATACCCACAACGGCGAGGCGGTGACCCTCATCGACGTGGCGGGGATGAATTCAGCCTACGAGGATGTGAGGGCGAGGTACGGGGATTGGCTGGACGAGTTCTTGGCCTGGGAGATCAAGGTCATGGTGGACAGCCTCATGAGTGGGGTGGAGTGGAAGAGACGCCGCCCCGAGGAGATGGTCCGCGACCTCTTCTTCCTCGCTTACCGGGGCATGGGCAACCCGGTCTTTACCGAGGCCACCGAGGACGGTCTGAGGGCCAGGATTGAGAACCCCTTCAACTATCCCATCGTCGCCGGCATCGCCGCCTCGTTCCTCTCCCGGGGCAAGCAGATCACATTTGACTGGGAACGGCCAGCGCCGGGACGCTTGGAGCTCTACCTGCATTTCCTGTAGGCAGGTCGATGCGCCGCACCGCGGCCCTCAATTCTCGGTCTGACTGCGCCTGAAGAGGTCCCCCCATTCCTCCTGCAGGCGGTCGAAAAGCTCCCTGACCTCGCCGCGGATCTCCGTCTTGCGCTCCTCTTCGCGCATGCGCCTGCGGGTCTTGAAGCCCGGGTCGTGGAAGACCTTGCGGATCATTTCCTCGGCGTCGTCGCCGTCGAACTCCCGGCTGAGGAAGAGGGCCTGGCGGCTCTCCTCGCCGTCCTTATGCCACCTCTCGACGGCGATCCCGTAGTAGCGACAGAGCACGTTCTTGGCCTTGACCAGCTCGAAATCGTCCACCCCGAACTCACTCTCGATATCCTCGTCGTAGACGAAACCCTTGTCCCTGATGAGGTAGGCGATCTTCTCTGCTAGTTCCCGCGGGTCCAAGCTATACACCCCTTTATCTGCGTTCAGGCGGATATTATTTTATCGGTAGATAGACGCCTGTGATTAAGCACAGCACGAACACGGCGGTCCTTTTCGCGTGCGGGGGCGTTCGGTCAAGAAATGGGAGAGGGAGAGGAGGCTCAGCGGCGGGAGGAGAGGTTGGTGATGAACGACCTGCTCCCCGTCTCTTCCCGCAGGTATTCATCGAAATCGTCCTCGGTGACCTCGATGCCTGAATGCAGGAACAGGGTGTAGAGGTAGAAGCTCATATAGGTCCATTCGCGTTGCAGGTCCTCCATGAGCTTCTCCCGTTTGCTCTTGATGGGGACGAGCCTCTCGCCCTCGTAATCCAACTCGTTTATCTTCCGGCGCAGGTCCCTGCAGGTACGGATGGCGTCCCGCGTCTCGTATTCCAGGTCCATCTTGCTCATGTTGTTGATGTTGCGGATCCAGGGCGTTATCTCGTCTGATGCCCGGCCGTGTTTATGCAGGTTATAATATGAGGCAAGTTTTTTCAGGACCTCTTCCGGTACCTCCTTCATCTTTAATCCTCCTCGCCTCGCCGATCAACCGGCGCGGGTGGGGACCAGGGTGAGGATCTTGCGGGCAAGTTCGGGATAACGCGCGATAAAGAGCAACTCGTCTTCGACCAGCGGCTTTTGCGTGGTGACGTTGGCAAAACGGACGAGTTCGAGTATATCCCTTGCCTCCTCTTCGCTCTGGAACTCCACCTCGAGTTTTTCATATACGTTGCGGAAACCCTTGATGCCGGAATACTCCCCTATGGTGATATTGCGTCCCGTCTCTATGATCTCCGGCTCTCCCCTCCCCAGCTCCTCGTAGTCGTAGAGCTCGTAGTTGCGCCGGCTCTTGAGGGCCCCGTCGGCGTGTATGCCCGACTCGTGCGCGAAGGCGTTGTCGCCCACGCCGGGTTGGTTGACGGGGATGGGGACGCCGAAGGCATAGGAGGCGTACTTAGCCGTCTT
>CAYPZH010000038.1:5358-18571 GCA_964415205.1 uncultured Actinomycetota bacterium
TGGGGGTGGGGGGTTACATAAACAAAGCCATTTTAAAGGGTTTGGGGGTTTTTTTCCGTTTTTACTGGGGCCAAACGGTTTACGGTAAGGTCACCACCTTCTCGCCGTCGAAAAGGCTCGATTTCTTGATAGCCAGGATGGTGGAGACGAGGTCGGCGTTGCCCGCGCGTTCGCCCATGCCGTTGATGGTGGTGTTGATATATGCGTTCACGCCCCCGTCAAGGGCCCCCTTGGCGCCCGCCAGAGAACACCCCACCGCCATGCCGAGGTCGTTGTGGAAGTGCAACTCGATATCGATGCCGGTTTCCTCGGCGAGCAACCGGATACGGTCGTACACGGTGAAGGGATCGTTGTATCCCAGGGTATCGCAATAGCGTATCCGCGTCGCGCCGTGGTCTTTGGCGGCCTGCGCGAAGCTGATCAGATGGTCGTCCGAGGTGCGGGAAGCGTCCTCGGCATTTACCCCGACGTCCTCGAAACCGAGTTCCCTCGACCTGTCCAGCGCCTCGCACATGAGATCGACCACGTGATCGAAACTGTAGCGGCCGCCCCACTTGCCGGTGATCATCTGCTCCGAGGTGGAGATGGAGATGTTGACGTATTTGAGCTTCGGCACCATCTCCCGCGCCAGATCCACGTCTCCCGCCACTGCCCGTACCCAGCCCGAGAGGCGGGTATGGTGTATCGCGCCCAGCTCGGCCAGCTCGAGATTGGCCTGGAGGTAATTCACCTCGTGGCGGGTGGTCGGGAAGCCGAACTCGCTCTGCCATATGCCCATCTCGTCCAGGAGCATGTTGATGATCGTCTTCTCCAGTTTGGCCAAGCCGAGCCGCGAGGTCTGGACGCCGTCCCGGTTGGTGACGTCGACGAAATATATGCGCTTGCGGCGGTCGCCTTCGTTGTTCCGCGCGGGGTGCATCGCCTGCTGCGTCATCTATCTCCTCCCCGTGTCGCCATCGCCGGCATCGAGGTCCTCTACGGCAGTATAAAGTATATCAAAGAGGTCCTTTATCTGCCCTGTGTCCAGGCATGAGAAAGCGATCCTTATGTCCCTTTTCCCCATGGCGATGACGCCCACCCCGTAGGCGTCCAGCAAGTGCCTGCGCAGGCGCTCCGCCTCGGTGCGGAGCAGCTCGATGCACATGAAATAGCCCGAGTTGAACGGGTAGGGGCGAAGAGCGCCGGCGAACTTGGGGTCCGCGAGGGTCTTCTTGACCTCGTTGTAGCGGTCCTTGAGGATGGCGAACCTCTCCATCTTCTCCTCTTTGTAATGCGGCGACTTCATGGCGTGCACCAGCAGTGACTGTGACAGGGTGGGGGGTTTTGATATGGTCCCGCGGATGATGCCGCCGACCTTCTTCTCCAGGGCTTCGTACACCTCCTGTTGGCCGCCGCCGGCCTGCACGGAGAAGGTTATGAACCCCACCCGGAAACCCCAGACGTAATCCTCCTTGGTGGAGCCGTCTATCTTGACGGCCACCAGGCGCGGATGTGCGTCTGCCAGAAGGGTGAAGATGGACTGCGCGTAAAGGCCCTCTTCGTAGAAGAGACCCGTGTAGGCGTCGTCTACGCAGGCAACAATGGTCGCGCCCGCATCGGCCGCGTCCACGAATGCCTGCGCCAGCGCTTCCGCCTCCTGCGGATAAGGCGAATAACCGGTGGGGTTGTGAGGGAAATTGAGCAAGGCCAGTACCTTCGGGCGGTCCTTGAGCGAGAAAAGGGCCTCGCGCAGAGCGTGCGTGTCGAGCCCGCCCTCGGGGCCGAAGAAGGGATAGTGGCGGATGTCCGCGCCGCGGCGCGTGGCGAAGACCATGCGGTAGTTCCCCCACATCTTGTCCGGCAGCAGCAGGACGTCGCCTGCGTCGCAGAACATGTCCGCGACGATACTGAGGCCGTGGGTGAGCCCGTTGGTCACCACGGGCATGGAGAGGCTCTTTTTCTCCAACCCCGGGTTCGATGCCAGCTGGTGCTGGTGCCAGATGTCCCTGAGCTCCGCCAGGCCTGATGACGGGGCGTAGGGATAGACCTCCCCGGGATCGAGCCCTTCGATGTATTCCTGCAAGCTGGGGAGGAAGAGCGGCTTTCCGCCCATGGTGGCGATGCCGATGGTGGCGTCGTAACGGCTTGCGCCCCGCTTGGCCTCCGCGGACTGCGTCAAGATGCCCTTGGGGAAGTACAGCTCGCGCCCCAGGGCGGAAAGGGCGGCGTAGAGGTTGGGCGCATGCTCCCTTATATTCTCGTTGAGCTCAATTGCCAGGGGTTCCATGGTGCCACCTCCTTATCATCCCGCTGCCGGTCTGCAAGGCCGGGCCGGCAAAACGGGCTATGCGGACCGCAATGCAATCCATTATATAGGACATAGAGGGGCATGATACAGGATTATAACCGGCTCCGGCGGCGATCAGGAGACGGCCCTTTCACGGTTTACCGCTACATACCACGAGCCCGGCGCCGTGCACGTGAGCTGCGGGATCTCGCGAAGCGCCCGTTCCCGCTCAGGTCCTGCCCAGTCTGGCCTTGGCTATATCCCAGGCGTAGTCGTAGAGGTGCATTCCCTTGGAAAGCGCCAGCGTCTCGCCTGGCTGCACCCCGATCTCGTCGGCCATGTACTCCTTCAGGAGCTGTATGCCCGCCAGGTTGCTGGGAAAACCAGCCCAGAGGTCCCAGGAACGGAAATAGACGATGAAGTGCAGCTTGCGCTCCTCCGGATATATGCGGGTGTCGATCTGTCGCAGGCAGGGCGGGTCCTCTAGATATATGGCGTTCGGGTCGCATACCGCCATGCAGGCCTGGTTGGTGCCGAAGCCCTCCTCGCGGTAGATGCGGATCACCTCCTGGATCTGTTCTTCGAGGTACATGCCGTAGGTATAGTCCTCGTTGTCCGCCTTGGAGGAGGAAGAACACAGCTTGTCAAGGTATTCGTGGACGTATTCCATGTCCGTGGGAGGCGGCAGCCCTATACCGGGCGGGATGTCAGGTATGAGGGGACGTGTCTCCGGGTAGCGGACCTTCACCACCACGAAATCGTATTCCTTGCGCAGGTTACCCTGGAAACTCCCGCGGTCGATGCGGTATTCCCTGCCGTGCTCGAAAATACCGTAGACGCACTGGAACCACGCGTCGGGCAGGTCCCTGGCCTCAATAAAGGTCACATGCATGAGAACCTCACATCTTTTCAGTGTCGAAGCCATTATTCCACATCTGCGAGTTCATCTCCTCCACACCACCATATTATCACCGCGTGATGACGCCGAAATCCGGCAGCAAGCCCGGAAAAGGAAAGGGTGCCGGGCGGGGTCCGTCTGGTAGAATTACAGGCGGATCTTGCCCGCTCATGGGAAAGGCGGCTTGTGCCACAAGGAGAAGGGAAAGCGATGAGCGACAAAACGGCCGTAGCGGGGTGCGATGTCGGTTCAACTACCGGCAAGGCGCTGATCATGAGGGACGGAGAGGTGCTGGGTTACTCCATCATCCCCTGCGCGGTGCGCCCGGAGGTCACCGCGGAGACGGCCCTGAACAACGCCTTGAACGTGGCCGGACTCGCATCCCGCGATGACCTGGGCTATATCGTAGGCACCGGTTACGGCCGGGTGCGCATACCGTTCGCCTCGGAGAACGTTTCCGAGATAACCTGCCACGGCCTCGGGGCCTTTCATCTCGATCCCGCGGACCGCACGGTCATCGACATCGGCGGCCAGGACTGCAAGGTAATCAAGATCAGCCCCACGGGCAAGGTCGTCGACTTCGCCATGAACGACAAGTGCGCCGCCGGCACGGGAAGGTTCTTCGAGGCCATGGCGCGCGTGCTCGAGATATCCCTGCAGGACCTCTCGGAGCTGTCCCTGGTGGCGAAAAGCCCCGCACAGATAACCAGCCAGTGCAGCGTTTTCGCGGAATCAGAGGTGATCACGCTATTGAACGAAGGTGCGGAGATATCCGATATCGCCGCGGGCATAAACGAGTCCATAGCCGCCCGCCTGGCATCGATGGTGCGCAAGGTGGGGCTGGAAGAGGATGTCTCGGTATCGGGAGGCTGCGCCAAGAACCGCGGATTGATAGCGGCCCTGGAGAAGAAGCTGGGGGTGCGGGTGAAGGGACTGGGTATGGACCCCCAGGTGATAGGGGCGCTGGGAGCCGCCATCATCGCCGCCAGGCGCATCGCGGAAGTCGACGCGGCTACTTCAGGCTAAACGGCTCCCGGTCAGGCCCGTCCCTTGTGCGCACGGGCCCGAGGTAAGAGAATAAAAAGCAGGAGAAGTGCCCTGTGCCGGCATAGCCAGGTGAGTGAGATGGACGAGATGAACGATACTTCGCGGGAAAAGCGCTACCGGGAAAAGATAAAGGAACTGGACCTCATATGGCGCATCAACGAGAAGATCCATTCCTTCGAGAACCTTGACGGCTTGCTGCAGAGTATCCTGGAGGGTGCGGTGGAGGTCATGGGGGCCACCTCGGGGTCGGTCATGCTCATCGAGCCGCCTGGCGGAGACGTCCTGGTGATCAGGGCCGCCCACGGCCTGCGCAAGGACGTCATCAACAAGACCAGCACCAAGGTGGGAGAGGGGATCGCCGGCCTGGTGGCCGAGAGGCGCGAGGGCATGCTCCTGCTCGACGACCTCATGGACTCACGCCTGCGCACCCGGCGCAAGGTCTCCGACGCGCTGAGCGTCCCCATCATCGAACGGGGAGAGCTTCTGGGGGTGCTCAACCTCAACACCAAGAAGGACAAGGCTTTCGGGGAGATCGACCTCTTCTTCCTCAACACGCTCACCAAGCAGGTGGCCACCGCCATCGAACGCGGGAGAAAGCTTGAGGCCCTGCGTCTCAGCATTTCCGGACTGGAGGATGAGGAGAAAACGCTTTTGGAGGACATGCACAGCCTAAACGCCGAGCTGGACGATAAAAGGCGCCGCTATCAGAGGCTGCGCCAGCAGCTTGATAAGCTCTACCGTGACCTCGCCGCGCTGTCGGGCCCGGTGGCCTGAGCGGCAGGCTGAACCCTTCCCCCGGCCCTGCTTCCTTCGTTTCCGGAAAGCCGCAGGCCTTTCCCTGCACGGGCGTGTTAAAATCTACGGCTGGAGGGGTAGAGGGAGGTCTTTTGCATGGAAGGGTCAACACGTCAAGCGATAACAGTGACACTAGGCTTGTCTACGGGCGGGGAGAGGAAGCTGCGCAAGCTCTCATCACCGCGCATCGACAGCGACAGGTGCATCAACTGCGGCACCTGCATCACGGCCTGTCCTACCGGCGCTATAAGTGAGTTACAGCGCCAGATATGCCGTCTCTGCCCGGACTGTGCGCGGGGGCCGGTGATGTTCCCGCGGGACATGGTGGGCCTGACCTCGAGATCGTGTGCCGCGGCGTGCCCGCTGGGGCACTACCCCGAGGGGTACGTCAACCTGGTCGCGCGCGGCGACTGGGAGGGCGCGTGGGGCCTCGTGAGCGCAGTAAACCCCCTCCCCGGGGTGCTGGGCAGGATATGCAGCCGTCCTTGTGAGGAGGAATGCAAGCGCGGCAGCCTCATCGATAGGCCCCTCCCCATCAGGGCCATAAAGAGAGAGGTCGCTGCGTGGGCGCATGCGAACGGCCTGGCTTCAGGGCGCGTGTACCGCCGCAACATCGATAGGAGAGTGGCCATAGCAGGGGCCGGCCCGGCCGGACTGACCGCGGCCGTCGACCTGGCCTCGCTCGGCTACAGGGTCACGGTCTTCGAGGCGGGGCCGGCGCCGGGAGGCATGCTGCGCCTTGCCGTGCCCGAGTTCCGTCTGCCGGCCGAGGTGTGGCAGAGGGAGTTCTCGCTGGCGCTCGGTGAGGGTTTAGAGGTAGTATACGGGGCCAGCGTGGGCGCCTCGCCTTCGCTGCGGGGGCTGCTCGATGACGGTTACGGGGCCGTGGTCCTGGCCATCGGCGCGAAAAACGGAAAGAGGCTAGACATACCCGGTGCGGATTACGAGGGCGTGTACAGTGCCCTCGATTTCATGGGCGCGGTGAAGGGCGGACGGACGCTGCAAATAGGGGAGAAGGTAGTGGTCATAGGCGGGGGCAGCGTGGCCACGGATGTCGCGCGTACGGCGCTGCGCAAAGGCGCCCAGGAAGTGAGCATGGTCTGCATCGAACAAGAATGCGACCTGCCCGCACTGGCCTGGGAGGTGGAGGATGCCAGGCGCGAAGGGGTGGAGCTCATCGCCGGCTACGCGCCGGTGAGCATCGTCTCGTCGTGGATGAAGGCGGAGAAGGTGCGGCTGGCGAGGGTGAAGGAGGTATTCCGCGACGCGGCGGGAGCATTATTCCCAGAACTCGACCGTTCCCAGACCGTGGACCTGTCCTGCGATACCGTCATCTTCGCGGTAGGCCAGGCGGTGGACTCGGCGCTGCTGCGGCGCATGGGGCTGGAGACGGGCCCGTCGGGGACGCCGCGGATCGACCCCTCTACCATGGCCACCTCGATCCCCGGCGTTTTCGCCGCGGGAGACCTGGTAAACGCACAGGGCTCTGTGGTCGAGGCGATGGCCTCGGGAAGACGGGCCGCCCGCGCCGTTGACGCTCACCTCTCCGGTCGTGTTCACGAGTCGATAACGAAAGCGCCTGGTGAGGCGCCCCGTGAGGAGAAGATATTCCCGGTGCGGCTGGAGAAGTTGGAGCCCCTGGACCCGCCCCGGCTTGAGGTGAGAGAAGCCCTCTCGTCGTTTCAGGAGGTCGAGCTATCTCCCGGCGGCGCAGAACTGGAGCAGGACGCCAGGCGCTGTATGCGCTGTGGTTTCGTGACCGTCGAGCACGCTCTGTGCCTGGGGTGCGCTGTCTGCAGGGATACGTGTCCCGCCGGCGACGTGATCGTTATGGGCAGCCCCATAGAGGGGGGTGAGTCGTGATGCGCGCCGAATGGGAGGTAATAGTGGTGGGCGCGGGCCCAGGGGGAAGCGTCGCGGCGTCGAGACTGGCCGAGGCTGGGGTGGACGTACTGCTCGTGGACAAGGAAAGGTTCCCCCGGGACAAGCCGTGCAGTGACATCTACGGTCCCTTCGGGGCGCGTACCTACGAGGAACTCGGCGTGTACGACCGGCTGCAGCAGGCGGGATACACCTACCCCGGCGTGCTGCTCTCGAGCCCGGATTACACCTCTATCTACGGCGGCAACAGCAGGGGAGTGACCTGCCCCCGCCGCGTCGGCGATGCCATCCTGAAGGAAAACGCCGCGCGGCTGGGAGCCGAGGTCAGGGAGGAGTTCTGGGTGCACGACCTCGTGATCGAGGACGGGCAGGTACGCGGGGTGAGAGCGAAGTACCAGGGCGAGTTTCGCGACTACAGGTGCAAGGTGGTGATAGGCGCCGACGGTTCGCACTCCTGGGTGGCCAAGAGGCTGGGGCTGTTCACGGACGACTACGACCAGGTCTACCTGGCGGGACGCGCATATTACAAGGGTTGCGAACCTCCCCTGCGCGACGTGGAGGTCCACTACGACCCCGGCTTCAACCCCGGGTTCGTATGCCTTTCTCCCCACCCCGGATACGGCGAGGTCGTAAACATGGGCGTGGGCATACAGATGTCGCAATATGAACGCTCCCAGCTGAACGCAGAGGAGATGGTGGACAAGTTCACGCGCGAAAGCCCGCATGGAGAGAAGATGCGCGGTGCCGTGCGCGTGTCCGAATGGATGGGGTGGAGGGTGCCCAGTGCCGGCCAGATAGGCAGGAACTATGCCGCGGGGGCCCTGCTGGTGGGGGACGCCGGCAGTTTCGTGGAGCCTTTCATCCTGGAGGGCGTGGCGTCGGCGGTGAGGTCGGCCAATTACGCCGCCAGGACCGTCCTCTCCGCCCTGCGGGAGGGCGACTTCTCCGAGCAGTCGCTTTCCCGCTTCGAGGAGAAATGGGAGGAGAAGATGGGTCCGCAGCTCAGGGCGCTGCAAGGCATGGCCGAGACCGCGGCTGACGCGCGGGCGCTGAACGCTCTCTTCGCCGGTTTGAGGGATGATCCGGAGGCGGTAACCCGGGTCTTTGGAGGCTGAGGTCCAGGTAAGGGGGGGACATGAGAGAGGAAAACCGCTACCTGCTGGCCCTGTACACGAGCCCGCGGCGCAAGGGCAACACGGCGCTGCTGCTCGATGCGCTGGCCGGCGGCGCAGCCGAAGCGGGCTTCGGGGTGGTCAGCTTCCGCACCGCCAGCATGGATATAAGGCCCTGCCGCGCCTGCAACCACTGCTTCAAGGAGGGGGAGTGCGTGCAGAAAGACGACATGCAGGCTATTTACCCCCACCTCTTTGAGGCGGGAGGGGTGGCCATGGCCGCCCCCATATTCTCCATGAACATATGCGCGCAGGCCAAGGCGCTCATCGACCGCTGCCAGCGACAGTGGTCCATACGCTACGTGCTGGAGAGGGAGCCGGTCGCCCCGGATTTCGCGGAGGAGCGCAGGGGATTTTTTCTCTCGTGCTGCGGGCGGGACAAGCCCGAGACCTTCGCTTGCACCCGCCCGACCATGGCCTACTTTTTCTTCATCATCGGGGTGAAGAAATGGGATTCCCTGACCTTCCCGAGTGTTGACGAAGCGGGTGACATCCTCAAGGTGGAAGGGGCGCTGGAGCGGGCGAGAGAGATGGGGAGATCGCTGTCTTAGCCGAGCAGGGGAGAGGGGGATCGCCTTGAGCGGCGAAAGAAGAGCGGGGCCGCTTGAGGTCACGACCTATTCGACCTCAGCGGGCATCTACGACCTCATGGTGGGACGCTTTGCGTTCGAGCACTGGAAGGAGAACTTCGAGCGCCTGGAGGCGAGGTATCTCTTCGACCTCTCGCGGGTGGCCGACATCGCCTGCGGTACCGGTCTCGCGGCGGAGTATCTCGCGCGCCGGGGCGCAACGGTATATGCCGCCGACCTGTCGGAGCACATGTTGAGGGAGGCGGCGAGGAAGCGTCCCAGCGTGCGCATCCGCTACATGAGGCAGGACATGCGCTACCTGCAGCCGCCGCGGCGGGTCTCTCTCCTCAACTGCGCAACAGATGCCGTCAACCACCTGCTCAGTGAGGCGGACGTGAAGCGCGCGTTCCGTTCCTTCCGCGCGGCGCTGCAGCCGGGCGGTCACGCTGTTTTCGACATGAACACGGCCTGGCAGCTGCGTGAGGGCAGCGACAACCGGGAATGGGATTTCGAGGTCGCCGGGCAGCGCATGCTCTGGATGAGCGACTGGGACGAAGCGAAGATGGTCTCCACGCTCAGCATCGTCTTCAAGATGAGAGGGGATAAGGGAGAAGACCTGGTGGAGGTGCACCGCGAACGGGCGTACGACCCCGCCTGGGTCCTGGAGGAGCTGGGCCGCGCGGGTTTCGGAGCGGCGGAGGTGCTGGACGCCGCGGGGCTGGGAAAGCCTTCCGCGCAAACACGGCGGCTGCTCTTTGTGTCCGGTGATTGACGTGGGCAGGACGGGTTGCGGCGCATTGGCGGGCGCCAACCTTTGATCGCGTGCTTTGCGTACGGCATATTATAAAATATATTTGCATGGCAGGATGTCAGGGCGAAGCATCTTCTGGTCTACGGATCGTCTATTCTCATGTGAGAGCAGATCATAAGGAGGGGGATCATGGCATTGATGAACGGGGGCGAGGTACTGGCGAGGGCTCTGCTCGCGGAGGGCGTACGGTGGGTGTTCGGGGTGCCGGGGGCCCAGCCCATAACCTTCACCGACGCCATAGCCAGGATAGGCCGGCCGCGGGGCATGGATTTCATCATGACCCATCACGAAACAGTCGCGGCCGATATGGCGGACGGCGTATCGAGGACGAGCGACATGGTGGGTGTATGTCTGGGGACGGTGGGACCGGGGGCGGCAAACCTGGTGGCCGGCGTGTACGCCGCTTATAACGACAGCATACCCATGATCGTGATCACGCCGCAAATACACTCCAACCGCTCCTATCCGTTCAAGGGCTCTCAGCAGCAGCTCGATCAGCTCACCCTGTTCCGGCCCATCACGAAATGGAACGGGCTGGTGAACCGCTGGGACCGCATCGTCGAGATGGTGCAGTGGGCGTTCAGGGAGGCCACCTGTGGCCGCCCGGGGCCGGTGCACCTGGACATCAACGTAGACGTACTCTTCGCCAACGGTGAAATCGATGAAGCGCAGTTCCTGCCGCCAGAACGGTACCGCGCTCTCGTCAAGCCCTGCGGCGACCCGGCGGCCGTCGATACGGCGGTGGAGATGCTGCTGGCGGCGGATAGGCCTTTGATACACGCAGGAGGCGGCGTGATGCGCTCCAAGGCCTGGGAAGAGGTGCGGGAACTGGCGGAATATCTGCAGATACCCGTCACCACCAGCGTCTCCGGCCGGGGTACCCTGCCCGAGGACCACCCCCTGCTTTTCCTTCCCAAGGGCATGGGGGCGATCATGGCGGAGTCTTCTTCCGATGTCGTGCTCAACGTAGGATGCACCATGTCCGAACTCGACTTCTGGGGCAAGCCCAACATGTGGGGAAACCCCTCGGAGCAGAAGTTCATACATATCGATATAGACCCCATGTCAATAGGGTTGAACCGCCAGTTCGACCTGGGCATCGTCGGTGACGCGGCGATGGTCCTGCGCCAGATCATCTCACGGGTGAAGCAGGAAAGCGGCCCGGTCGGGGAGCGGGAGTTCGTCTCCGCGTACCGCGATATGGAGGAGCAGGCGTTGGCGGCTTCCGAGGAGATGGCGAAGTCCGACGCCAAGCCCATACACCCCCTACGGCTGATCTCCGATGCGGTGGACCTTCTTGGCAGGGACGGCATCATGGTCATGGACGGGGGGAACACCGCCCTGTGGACGAACATCGCGGGCAGGGTGTACCATCCCCGTTCGTACCTCTTCGCAAAAGGCACCGGGCAGCTGGGGGTGGGCCTGGGGCTGGCCATGGGAGCAAAGATCGCAAACCCGCAGCGGCCGGTGTACATCCTGCACGGGGACGGGTCATTCATGTTGAACTGCCAGGACGTCGAGACCGCGGTGCGCCTGAAGCTGCCGGTCATCGATATCGTTTCCAACGACAGCGCTTGGGGGATGATCAAGGGGGCGCAGCGCGCAGCCTTCGAACGCAGGTATTGCGGGGTCGAGTTCGGGGAGATACGCATCGATAAGCTTGCGGAGTCCATGGGCGCGCGGGGGATCAGGGTGGAGAGCCCCGATGAGATACGCCCTGCCCTGGAGGAGGCGGCCGCCTCGGAGCGCATCACGGTGATAGATGCAGTGGTGGACCGGGAGGCCAACCTCGACGTGCCTGTCCTCTTCGGGATGATCGTGGACCTGTGGCTGCAGGGCTGCGACTCGCCCTATTGCGGGCTGGAGGAGTAAAGGCAAGGATTTAGATTTTCTACCGGCCCGGGGCCTCCAGGTAACGGACTCGCTCGGCATAACGAGGAACGTACACGTGCCAGGCCTGAGACAAGTCCTGTGAGGCTCGCTGAACCATCCAGCGCATTCCTGGACTTGTCCAGGCACAGGCACCGCCGCGCCGCCCTCCGGGCGTCGCTGTCGCTTACGCGATACAAACTACGAAGGTAGGCACACAGATGCACGCTTCAGACCGACCCCCGGCTCGGGCTGGTTAGATCACCGTGCGCAGGGTGTCGTTACGGCCCGTAACGGGGCGTACCTCTTTAATCTCATATCTTAATCATCTCGGTATTTACTGCCAGGATTTGGAGAATGGGGGGGTTATTCTAACCGCATATCTCGGACTTTCACTGATCCTATTGATGCCTGTTTCATCAATACAAGCCTGGAATCCTAGCTATTTGATTCGAGAAATCCGGGTCAATATTGGGCGGCACCAGGGCGCGCTCCCTACCCATCGGCATTTGGCGATGCCCGTCTCGGGACGCAACGTAATGCCCGGGATGCTCGCGGTGAGGATAAAAGTTCTGCCAACAGGCTAGTCGGCGGGGGAGTCGGCGCGGCTGCCGGGCTCCTCGACTCCTTCCTCCTCCGGGCGGTCCTCCCAGCGGTCAGGAAGGAGTTCAAGGATGCGTTCCCTGATCAGAGCGGTGATCTCCGGCAGCACCTTGTGGGGCCTGCCCTGCAACTCCGGGACCTTGAAGGGCACGCCGATGTTGATATGGTAGTCCTTGCCCTTGATCTCGGTCACCCCCACGGGCAGAACCCTTACCCCCGTTTTCCAGGCGAAGTATGCGGCGCCGTGGGTGAACGGGTGGAGCACCTCGTCATCGTGTCGGGTACCCTCGGGAAAGATGCCCACGCAGTCGCCGCGCTCGAGGTAGGAGAGGGTGCTCCTGATGGTATCGGGACCGGGGCGTTCCCGATCGACGGGGTAGGCGAAAAAAATGCGCACCATCAGGTATTCCAGTAGCCCGTTACGGGGGTCGAACGCCTCCTTTTTTGCCATGTAGCGCACCGGGCGCCTGAGAGCCAGGTTGATGGCCACGGGGTCCTTGCGGCTGTTGTGGTTGGACACCACGAGAAGGGGTTCCCTGCGGGGGACGTTCTCGTAGCCGCTGCTGCGCCAGTGATAGGCCATGGCCACGACACGGAAAATAGGCCACCCTATGAAAAAACGTATCAAGGCCTTACCTCCGCGTAACCGCTGCGTCCGGCCGCATCTGCCGGCCCACGCCGGTCGTACGGCCGTGCGCACGTGTATAGAGCCTGTAAAAGGCATCCGGACTTTTTATGATAATATCAAGGTATATCCCGTTAAACCACAGAAACATTGTAAAAAGGTCGGGACGATGCCGTTGATACATCCAGGGAGGGAAAAGGCTGGCTCGGGCGAGAGCGAGGCAAGGAGACCGTTCGCTTGATCAAACACAGGGCGTTCTTCTATTACTACGACAAGGCCCCCGGCTTGGGCATTCTGGCGCACCACCAGACGGAGGACTGGCAGAGGGTCAACCTCTACGGCTTCGGCGTTGACATGGACAACCTGCAGAAAGGCGTCGAAGACGAGTGCGAGGCCGAGCTCCTCCAGGAAGGGATACTGGCCTCCCGGCCTGCACAGTCCCATGTCATCATCGCGGGCGGCGTCGTTTTCAAAGGCCTGACCTTCCTGGCCGCCGAGGGTATAGAGGCTCAAAGGCTCATGCAGGGCTTGGAGAGCAAGATGGCTGGTTTCCGGACGGTATATCCCGATAAGATGGTGGTGGCCGAATCCATATCTCCCCTGGACTTGTACTGCCTCGCCTATAGCAGGAAGGTCATCGGCATATCGCGCGTCGTCTTCTTTGAGTATGCCACCCA
>CAYPZH010000039.1:0-11413 GCA_964415205.1 uncultured Actinomycetota bacterium
GGCGACCTCATCCGCGTGCCCTACGTGAGGATTGCCCTCGGCGGAGTCAGCAACGCCAGCCGCTTCTTCAGCACCTATGCCGCCGTGGCGGAACGGGGCGCCCAGGCGCTTTTGAAAGCACGCTCCCAGGGGAAGAGCGCCTTCACAATCGAGGAGTGATCCTTTTGGCCGGAGAGCTTATCCTGGTGGTCGACGACGAGCCCAACATCGTCGAGCTGGCCCGCCTTTACCTGGAGCGGGAGGGCTTCCGGGTGGCGGAGGCGGGCGGCGGCGAGGAGGCTCTGCGCCTCTTCGAGGAGATGAGCCCCGCCCTCGTCGTCCTGGACATCATGATCCCGGAGCCGGACGGGTGGGAGGTATGTCGCCGCATCCGCTCGCGCTCCTCGCTGCCCATCATCATGCTCACCGCGCGCGAGGACGAGGTCGACAAGGTGGTGGGCCTGGAGCTCGGCGCCGACGATTACCTCACCAAGCCCTTCAGCCCGCGCGAGCTGGTGGCCAGGGTCAAGGCGGTTCTGCGCCGTTCCCGCCCCGCGTCGGAGTCGCAAGAGGTGCTGACAGCCGCGGACCTTGTCATAGACGCCTCGCGGCGGCGGGTCACCCAGGGCGAGAAGGAGATAGAGCTGACCCCGCGGGAGTTCGACCTCCTCTATACTCTCGCCCTCAACCGCGGCATCGTCATGAGCCGGGAAAGGCTCCTGGAGCGCGTGTGGGGCTACGATTACTACGGCGACACGCGCACCGTCGACGTCCACATCCGCCACATGCGCGAGAAACTGGGAGAGGACTCCTCCAGCCCCCGCTACCTGGAGACGGTATGGGGAGTCGGCTACAGATTCCGGGAAGAGAAGAGCTGACGGCATGGCCGGTATGGAAGCGCTCTCCTTCCGCTCTCTGCGCAGCAGGTTCCTCTTCTATTTCCTCGTGCTGGGAATCGTCAGCCTGCTCATATTCGGTGTTTTCTTCGCCTTCTTCGTATGGCGGGAGAGAAACCGAGCGGAGGCGGCGGCCCGCGACGAACTGGTGGAGCAGGCCGTGGAGATGGCCAGGGACCTGGAGCTGGCCTTCGAGCTGGGGCAGCAGAACCCGGAGCTTCCCATCGCCAGCGCCGAGAGGGTGACCCAGCTGCTGCGCCTGGAGGGCAAACTCATCGACGCGGCTAGCGTGGTGGTGGACGAGAACGGGCTGGTGCTGGCCCCCCGCGCCCTGCAGTCGCGCATAGCGCGGAGGGTTGACCCCTCTCTGCTCGCCGGCGAGGCGACGGTGACGCACGAGACGGAGATGGGCACGCTGGGAGACGTCTTCCTGGTAAGCGTGCCCCTGGACATCCCCAGCCAGCCCACCTACTTCAACCTGGTGGTGGTGAAAAGGGCCGGGGATATCACGGCCGGCGCGAGAAGCGGGCTGCTGCGCTACGTCATCATCGCCGGCGGGGCCGCGCTTCTGCTCTGCGTTTTCCTCGCCCTCTACCTCAGCGATAACATCCTCAAACCCCTGCGCGGCCTCAGCCGCAGCGCCTGGGAACTGGCCCACGGCAACCTGGACAGCCGGGTGGAGGTGGTGGGGAAAGACGAGATATCCGAGCTCTCCCGCTACTTCAACTACATGGCGGAGCGCATCCAGACCAGCTCGCGTATGCAGAAGGACTTCGTGGCCAACGTCTCCCACGAGATACGCACCCCCCTCACCTCCATCGAGGGCTTCTCCCAGGCCCTCCTGGACGGCGTGGTGGAGTCCGAGGAGGACAGGCGGCGTTACCTGGCCGTCATCAGCGACGAGACCAGCCGCCTGAAACGGGTGCTGGAACAGCTCCTGGCCCTCTCCCGCATCGACGCCGGGGCGTGGGTGCTGCGCCCCGCGCCGCTGGCGGTATCGGATTACGTGGAGTCGCTGCGCGAGAAGTTCCTCCCGCAGGCCGCGGAGAAGGGCATCGAGCTGAGGGCGGAACCGTGCTTGGGCATACCCCAGGTCGAGACGGACCGCGACGCGCTGGAGCAGGTGATGCACAACCTCGTGGACAACGCCATCAAGTTCACCCCCACGGGAGGAGAGGTGGTCCTCTCCGCCGAGCCCACGCCCGCCGGGGGGGTGCGCCTGCAGGTGCGGGACAACGGCCAGGGCATACCGCAGGAAGAGCTGCAGCACATCTTCGAGCGCTTCGCGCGCGTGGAACGCTCGCGCTCGCAGCGCTACGGCGGCGCGGGACTCGGTCTCGCGCTCGCCAGGGAGTTGATCGGCCTGCTGGGCGGGAGCATCACGGTGCGCAGCCAGCCCGGCAGCGGCACCACCTTCAGCGTGGAACTGCCCCCCCACCTTCCTTAGGGGTCAGGTCTTGTTTTTTGGATACTCCGGTATGTATGAAGAAAATAAAGAAAAACACCCCCATTAAGGTGCAAGTTTGAAACGTCTTCCAGATCATGGGATGCAAAATCCAAGACCTGACCCCATGGCGTTATTGCGCCTTCGGGAAGACTAATCCCCATCAGTGTTCCACGGCCGCCCGATGCCGCATAGTATAAATAGCAAGTCTTGGGTATCCTTAAGGATGTGAAAATATGCCGGAGCTGCCAGAGGTCGAGATAATACGCGGGCAACTGGAGAAGGAGCTCGCGGGGGCCCGCATCGCCTCGTGCGAGGTCGGCCTGCCGCGCCTGGTCAAATTCCCCACCCCGCTCGGCTACCGCAGGGGGCTGAAGGGTAAGCGCATTGAGAGCGTGGGGCGCCGGGGCAAGTACCTTCTGCTTGAGCTGGACGACGGGCGGGAGCTGGTGCTGCACCTGGGGATGACCGGTTCGCTGGTCCTTTCCTCGCCTCGGCAGGAAAGGCCCCGCCATACCCACATCATCTTTCACCTCGACGACGGCAGGGACCTCCTCTTCGTGGACCCGCGCACCTTCGGGGAGACCGCGCTGCTGCGGCGCGTGGACCGCAGCCCCCTGCGCGGACTTTATACCATGGGGCCGGAGCCGCTGGAAGACGACTTCACCTGCGAGTGCATGGCAACTGTTTTTGTCGGCAGGTGCCGGGTGAAGTCTGCCCTCATGGACCAGTCCCGCATCGCCGGCATCGGCAACATCTACGCCGACGAAGCCCTGCACCGAGCGGGCATCAGCCCCATGCGCCGACTGGAGGAGCTTTCCCCCGCCGAGATGGAACGCCTGCACACCGCGGTGCGCGAGGTGCTCTCGGAGGCGGTATCGCGCGGGGGTTCCTCGGTGAGCGACTACGTCGACCTGCGCGGCGAGAGAGGGAGATTCCAGGACGACCACCGCGTCTACCGCCGCGAGGGCGAGAGCTGCCCCGACTGTGGCGCCGCCATCCGCCGCGAGGTCATCTCCGGCCGCAGCTCGTACTATTGTCCGAGGTGTCAGAGGTAAACAGACGGATTTCAACACCTTGGAGTCAGAGCTCATTTGTTGAATTCTCGACAATCCATACGTCAGGTATTGCATTCTGCATTCGCGCGGCCCAGGCCAAGGAAGCATTCTTTTGTGGAATTCAAAAGGCAGAGGCGCGTGGTCGCCACGGATACGTTTGGGGGTCAGGTCTTGTATTTTGGATTCATCGCTCGAAAAGATCACACTAAAAGACCTGCATATAAGCATATCTCTTGGTGAAAAAAGGCTGACATACCGAAGTATCCAAAAAACAAGACCTGACCCCATAGAGAAGGGGCCGGGCGTTAGCCCGGCCCCTTGGTCGTTCTTATTACCACGAACCGTAACCGATGGAGCAAGAGCCTCCTGGTTTGCCGTTGTAGTTGAAGTACATGGCCCTCTCCACCACGATGCCGCCGCACTCGCATGCCGCCGCGGCGTCCACGGCACTCGCGGACACGCGCGTGGACACGTCCTGGTCCTCCAGGCCGGGCACGGCGTCAACCGGTATGGTCTTGCGGCTCCTGGCCTCGATCCTGTCCTCCACCACGATGGGATCGCCGTTCGGGGTCATGTAAGTGATGGTCAGCTTCTGCGCGTAGTCGTAGGGGTTCATCACGCACACCCAGGTGTCGAAGGTCCCGCCGGTGTAGCCCTCGGCCAGGAACCAGTTGGGCAGGGTCTCGGTGGCGCCGATGGAGGTGGCGCCGTCGCTGGCTCCCTTGTAGTCGAAGTAGATGGAGCGCTGGGCCACGACGCTGGCGGCCACCTTGTCCACGGTGAGGTCGATGCCGCCGTCCCCATAGATCTCCGGCACCTGGGTATCGGCCGCCTTGTCGTTGACCAGCGCGGTCACCTTGGGGGCCAGATAATCATGGGCTTCCTGCGCGCTGACCTTGCCGTTGTCGTCGGTGTCGGCGGCCTTCTTGGCAAGGGCCTCCACGAAGAAGTAGGCCCAGGCGCCGTTGCCGTAGTCTCCGGTGCTGGTGGCGGCGCTGAAATCCGCCTCCGGGAACCCGTAGGACTTTTCGCCCTTGGAGCACGAGGCCATGAGCACGCGCCCGGAGGCGGCCAGCTCACTCGCCAGCTCGCCGCTGTTGTCGCAGCTGAGCAGGACCACCAGGTTCTGCGTCTGCAGGGCGGCCAAGTAGGCCTCTAGCTCTGAGCGCGAGACGCTGCCGTCATAGAGGTCGATGTTGTTCTCCGCGTCCGCGGAGCTGCGCCCGCCGAAGAAGACCACCACGACGTCGTTGGCGTCGGCGGTGCTCGCCAGCCAGTCCATCTTGTAGTCGAAGTTCTCCAGGGTCGCGTTCGTCCCCTCGTAGTAGTGATAGGAGAACCCGCCGTAGTCGTAGAGGCGGTGCTTGATGTCGTACATGTCATCCACTGCATAGGGGGCATCGTTACCCGTTTCGTAATCCTCCACCCCGAAGAGCACCGCGTACCTGTCCACCGGGTCCGCCTCCACCTCCGCCAGCTGCACCTGGCGCACGGCGGTCACCTTGGTGGATATCTCGGCCTCCCCGAGTCCCTCAATCGCGTCAGGGCTGATGGTGTCGCGCGAAAAAGCCGGGACGTTGTAATGGGTGACTTCCACGGGCGCCACTCCCGGCAGGTTGGAGAAGAAGGTGTAGGTTATATCCACGGGATAGCCGTTGGGGTTCATGGCCGTGATGTAGGTGTCGAAATTCCCGCCGGTGTAACCCTCGGGCAGGTACCATTCCTGGGAGGGGTACCTGGCGCCGATGGAGCTGGAGCCTCCCGCCCTGCCGTAGTATTCGTAGTACATTGCCATCTCCGCCATGACGTACTGGTCCGAGTATACCCAGGTCGAGACGTCGGTGTCGTCGAATCTCACCTCCACGGCGGGTTCCTCCGTCCCCCCGCCGGTAGCGGCGCCGAGGTCGGCGATGACGTTTTCCCCGCCCTCGACCCACACCAGGCCGTCGAGCTGCACCGTCTTGCGGCGTCCGGCGGGGACGACGGTCTTGAAGGGATAGTACCGGCCGTCACCCGGCTTCATCAGCTTGAGGTAGACGTTCGCATCCGTCTCACTGGGGTTCATGAGCAGGACGAAAGTGTCGAAGTTCCCGCCGGTGTAACCCTCGGGCAGGTACCAGCTGGTGCTCAGGGCGTCCGCCCCGATGGTGGAATGGCCGCCGGCGCGGCCCCCCGTGCCGGAATCGTAGTTGAAGTACATGGCGCGCTCGGCGATGATCCCGTCGCCCTCGCAGACGACTTCGGTGGCCACCTCCTGTTTCTCCAGTCCGGGGATGCCCTTGAGGTTGATGCTCTGCCTGCTCTCCTTCGGAACGTTGACGTCCCAGTCGAGGGGCATGCCGGTGGGGGTGAAGAAACGCAGGTGCGCGACGGCGTCCGCTTCGTTGGGGTTCTGGATGAGGATAAAGGTGTCGAAATCTCCGCCCGTGCAGCCCTCGGCGAAGTACCATCCGGTCTTTCCGCAGCTCGCTTTCACCTCCCCCGCCGGAGCCAGCGCCATCATGCTGGCGCAGACCAGTCCGCTCAAAACCGCGATGAGCAGGACCTTGAGAAACTTACTCTTTCCTCGCATCTTCGCACTCCTTTCTTTGCCCTCGCGAGAGGCGGGTAAGCTGCCCCCTTATCCTGCCCCACACCCGCTTTACCTTTCCTGCGTAACCTCTTTTCAGCCTGCAAACGTATCTTCTTCATCGACGCGCCGAGTCCGCCGCTTGAGACGGTATAGGGTTCGTCCCGCCACATATGAAAACGACCGTCGCGCGCGGTCATTACACGCGCGGGAAAACTGATTTAGGGGGGATTAAGGGGCTGCTCGGGAAGGGCTGGGGGTAGCCCGGCGGTCCCCGGGGGGGACCATTCCTTCACATCGCTGTCCGGGCGATACCGGGGCTGTTGATCCTCCCTTTGTTACCTGCCTCAAGGGCCGGCTCACCGGGGAGGGTGACCTCCTGGGGGGTGGGGGAAGACCCCCTCCCCGATGGCGGCGTTGCTTTCAGCTTCGAGGGAGGGCTGACGAATGCCCACAGGCCGGATCCGCCGGGCGGCACCCCTACGGGTCTCAGGCGGCCTGCGGCGGTAGCAGGGCGGAGTTTTCCTCCTCCCCCTCATCGCCGAGCTGCCTCAAGCCGTCCAGGACCTCTTCGAGCATACCGTGCAGCTCCTCCATCTGTGCCTTCGTCTCCGCGGCCTTGGCGATGGCCTCATCGAGGCCGGAAAGGGCGCCGTCGAGGACCTCGTCCTCCCAGGCCTCCCTCGAAGCCTCAGCCGCATCCCTCATGGCACCGGCACTATCCCGGACCGCCTTTGCCTTCTCTCTTACCGCTTCGCCGTGTTCGTCTCTAAAGTCCATGAGGCTGTCGCGCAGTTCCTGTCCGGCTTCGGGCGGCATGGAGCGGGCCTTGCGAAGCAGCACCAGCGTGGTCCTCTTGATCTTCCTGGCGTCCGCCTTGAGGCGCGCCCTGGTCTCCCGCAGCTCCTCCAACGCCTGCCTGAACTCGCGCACCTTGGCCCGCAGCTCCGGGGGGACGTCCCTCTTGGCGCCCTTCTCTTCCTGCTCCTGCCCGTCCTGGGCGAGAGCAGGGCCGGCGGCGAAGATAAAGCAGGTAGCCGCCAGTAGCAGCGCCAGCATTACCGCCACGGTCCGGATAAACTTTTTATCCATGTCCATCACCTCCTTTATCTCGATACTCACAGCGTCCCGTTATGCCAGCTTTGAGGAAATGTAAAAAATATGTTAAGCCGTTGAACGGCGTTGAGGGGGGAAACATATGCCTGGGGGTCATGCCCAGGAGTCGGTCTCCACCGGCTTTTAGGTCATTCCCAGGAATCGGCCTACATCGACGTTATTGTCAGGAGGCGAAGCCGGCGAAGTAAACTCAACGCGCCCGCAGCCCCGTAACCGTGGGTATGGATGATGGACATGGCACGGCCTGGGGTTGACCCCAAAAGGGACGTATTGGAGGTTTATCGCCGGGGTGTCTGGAACATAAGTAGGTATAGAGCGTTAGGTTGTTCCGCTGCGGTCTGCATGCAAAGGGTGGAAGGAGCGCTATCATGCTTATATCCCCGGTCCGGTATCGCGCGAAGGTGTTGAGATACTCTGCGTTCATCTTTATGGTGCTGGCTTTGCCACTGGCATGCGCCTGGCCGTGTTACACGGCCGCCGGGTCCGAACCCCCTTCCGCCATACCACAGTCCGGGGTAGATCTCGCGGAGGAGCTGGGATGTTCGCGCCCCTATTACTGCCCCGAGGTCACGCATGCATCGCTGCCGGCGCAGGAAGGCATGCTGGAGCGCATGGCACAGAGCGTCCCCGCGGAGCTGCTGCCGCAATCGCTGCTGCCGCAGGGCAGGGGCGCCCCCAGCGCGGAGGAAGGCGAGAGCGGAACTGCAACGGAGGAGGTTGACTTCACCGCCGCGGGCACCGGCGGCTGGACGGCGCTCACTCGGCCCTACCTGCCCGCCGCCGACCCCAGCATCTATTACTGGGTTAGCTCCTACTCCGGGATGCTCGACGGCGGCGGCAGGATGCATTCCATCTACAGCAAGAGCAGGCGCACCGATATCTCCCAGCCTCCGGACGGTGCCGGCACAAGGTATGAGTACCTGGAGGATATCATGTACTGCACCTACGCCGAGGGCGCCTGGGACGTGCCCCGCAACGTCACCAGCGTGTCGAGCCCGTGCAGTTCCACCCCCGTCTTCTACGAGGTGGACGACCGCGGCTATCTGCACATCGTCTTCACCGCCTGGATATGGGGACGCAGCAGCACCGGCGCTTACCGGCACGAGCAGGAGAACCTGTGGTACCGCTACATTTCCCCCGACGGCTTCATGAGCGACCCCCGCCGCCTCACGGACTTCACCGGCAGCTGGGGGCTGGGGGGTGCTTCCTTCACCCTGCGGGGAGACCGCCTCTACGGCGCTTTCACCTCGGTGCGCAACAACGAGACCATCCCCTCCTCCTACCGGGCCGTGGAGGGCTTCGTGGAGGGGTACCTGGACGCTTGGCAGCCCTCGGTACAGCTCGCCGCCTGGGATTACAACAACGACCCCGGCCAGCTTCAGCCCGATTACTGGCCCTCCATCGACGTCTCGGGGCTGGGGGGAGAGGTGACCGTGATCTACGGGTTGCGCACCGTATCCCCGATCCTTTACACCGGCAAGAGCGACGTTTACGGCTGCGTGCGCGGCGCGGGCACGGGCGCGGGATGGTCCGTGCCGCAGAACATCACGGGCGCCGCCGGCAACGAGGGCTGGCTGCCCCTGTTCGCCTTTTACAGGGACGGCGCGGGCTTCGCCACGGTATGCGCTTTCTGTATGACCATGACCATCGACGCCACCCACCCTCCCCGCGAGGACGCTTTCCTCATCTACCATTCCGGCGGCGCCTGGCGGGCGCCGGTGAACATCACCCGCGTCGCCGCCCAGCAAAACGGCTCGTATGTTTCTATCGAACTCGACAGGCTGCAGAACCTGCATTTCGCCTACATGGTGATGAGCTACGCGTGGACGGGCACCGACTGGGAACCCCAGGGGGGAGAGCTCAGGTACACCTGCGAGACGGGGATGGGGATGTCCGACCCGGCGACCATCCTCACCTACTTCCACCAGAGATATTTCCAGGACGTCGCCCTGGCCCTGGACCGCGACGGCAACGCGCACGTTCTCTTCTCGACCCTCATGTCCGACGGCGCCACCACCTGGAACAACAACATCGGCCACGCCACCAACGCCCCCGGGGGCGACCCGGGTGGCTTCGCCCCTCCCACGCTCATCAGGCCGAACACCGCCTACGACCTCTATGACCTGACCTTGAGCACATTCCCCGACGGAGACGTCCTGGCCTCCTGGTTCGAGAAGGGCTTCGACGGCGGGGGGAACCCGATCTGGGGGCGCATGTACTCCCGTTACCGCGACGGGGATGCCTGGGGCAGCCCCCTGATAGTCTCATCCATTCCCGGCAGCAGCGACATACTGCACGTCGAGCCCACTAGCTGGCCGGGCCACGTGGACACGACCGTAAGCGACACGGGCGAGCAGCAGACGGTCTTCGAGACGGCGAAGTACGATACGGTGGCCGGCACCTGGTACGACTTCCGCAAGTACTTCACCGAGACGGTTAACGGCGTGTGGGCCACCCCGCAGCTCATCGCGAGCGGCGGCCTCAGCGGCGGGGCGCCCGCGCTCTACGCCGACGGCGGCCAGCGCTATTTCGTGCTCTACACCATGGTGGACCCCGTCACCGGCAAGGACGTCCTCTACGCCACCCAGCAGAGGGAACCCACCCCACCCGCCTCCACCTATTTCTTCGCCGAGGGATGCACGCGGGAGGGATTCGCCGAGTGGCTGTGCATCCAGAACGCGGGGGAGCAGCAGGCCAACGCGACCGTGACCTACATGCTGGAGACGGGGGAGAACGTCGAGCGGGACGTCCCCGTCCCCGCCCACAGCCGCGTCAACGTCAGCGTCAACGCCGACGTGGGCCCGGGACACGACGTGTCCGCCCGCGTCAGCGCCGACAGGTTCATCGTGGCCGAGCGACCCATGTACTTCGACTACCGGGGCTGGACGGGCGGCCACTGCGTCACCGGGGCCCGCAGCCCCGGCAGGCTGTGGTACTTCGCCGAGGGGACGACCCTGGACGGTTTCGAGGAGTACCTCACCCTGCAGAACCCCTCGGACGAGAACGCGCACGTGGACATCACCTACGTCCTGGGCGACGGGACCACCCGGCCGGGCGCCGTCTATATCGGCCCCAGGAGCCGTGACACGGTCAGCGTGAACTCCGCCATCGGCCCCGGGCAGGAGGTGTCCCTGGTGGTGCAGAGCGATACCGCCATCGTGTGCGAGCGGCCCATGTATTTCGACTACCAGGGACGCACGGGAGGGCACTGCGAAGTGGGAAGCACCCGGCTGGCCGACCGCTGGTATTTCGCCGAGGGATGCACGCGGGAGGGCTTCGACACCTATATCTGCCTGCAGAACCCCTACGGCGCCGATACCGAGGCCAGGCTGACCTTCATCCTGGAGGACAGTACCACCGTCGAGCATATCCTGCCCGTCCCCGCCACCAGCCGCAGGACCCTGCGGGTGAACGACGTCGTAGGCCGCGGACGGGACGTCTCCACGGTGGTGGAGTCCGGCAGCGTGCTGCTTGCGGAGCGGCCGATGTACTTCCTCTACAACGGGGTGTGGCCGGGGGGCCACGATGCCACAGGGGCCGCGCACCCCAAGAACGTCTGGTTCTTCGCCGAGGGATCGACCAGGGCGGGCTTCGAGGAGTACCTCACCCTGCAAAACCCCGGCGAGGTGGACGCGACCGCCGCCCTGTCTCTGGTGCTCGAGGACGGCACGGTAGAGGATGCCGACGTTCCGGTCCCCGCCCATACGCGCGTCACGGTGTCAGTACGTGACATCGTCGGGACCGGAAGAGATGCCTCCGTCTGCGTCTGGAGCGACCGGGCCATCGTCGTCGAGAGGCCGATGTATTTCCTCTATCAGGGCATATGGCCGGGCGGCCACGTCGTGGTCGGACTATAAGTCGGGCCTACAACCGAAACGTACACGTGCCAGGTTAAAACCTGGCACCGCCGCGTCGCCCTCCGGGCGCCGCTGTCGCTTACGCGATTCAATCTATCGCAGCGTGGTTAGAACGTAGAGTAGCGGAAGTACATGGGCCTCTCCACCACGATGGGCACAGGCGAGTGCACCGACACCGAGACGTCCCGTCCCGGACCCACGATGTGGTTGACGTGCAGGGTGGTGCGTGAGCGGGGGGGCAGCTCCACGGCGTGGGGGATGACCTCCCCCTCCCCGGTCATGAAGGTGAACTCGGCGTCCGCCTTCACCCCCTGCGGGTTCTCGAGGGTGAGGTAGGTGTCGAAGCCCTCCCGCGTGCATCCCTCGGCGAAATGCCAGTCCGCGGCGGGTAGCGTGACCCCGGTGACGCAGTGTCCCCCGGACCACGCGCCGTTGTAGAGGAAGTACATGGGCCTCTCCACCACGATGGGCACAGGCGAGTGCACCGACACCGA
>CAYPZH010000039.1:11513-18027 GCA_964415205.1 uncultured Actinomycetota bacterium
AATGCCAGTCCGCGGCGGGTAGCGTGACCCCGGTGACGCAGTGTCCCCCGGACCAGGCCAGCCCCTCCCTGAGGTCGCGCACGTGCACGCTCATGCGCGCCGGGTCCGAGGTAACATCGCGTCCGCCCTGCTGCAGCACCGAGGCGGTGGAGTCCAGCATGATGCGGAAGGCGTTGTAGGGATAGCCGGTGTTGGTCGTGCCGTCGTGGTAGGGGTTGGTGCTCTCGCCGTAAGGGGTGTCGGGATCGTGTCGCCCGTAGCCGCTGATGGGATAGAGGATGTGCTTGCCCGCGTACCAGTCCAGCGCCACCGGGTCGGTGCTCGCAAGCAGCACGTCGGCGCGCACCGCCTTCGCATAAGGGCCGGCTGGCCCGTCGGGATGGGACGGGCTGACCCAGATGGCGTCTACTATATTGAGGTCCGGGAAGACGACCTCGTTCATCATCCTGCCCATGAAACCCTGGTGGATGAGGTCGTAGTGCACGTTCACCGTCTTGTGTATGCTGGGTACCCCCATGAAGTTCTTGAGTGCGGCTGTGACCCCGGCGGCGTTGTGGCTCTTGAGCACGGGGACGTTGATGAGCTTGAGGCGGCTCTTGTCGTAGCCGGAGCCGGTCCAGATGCCGTTACGCAGGGAGACGCAGGTGCCCCTGCCGGTGATGAACTTGGGGTAGGACACGTTGTTGCCTAATAGCACGTATCCCTGGCGCATGTCCCCGCCCTCGAACTCGTACACGGCCTCGTCGGTGAAGGACCACCAGCTGGAGGCGGAGACGCGTCCCGGGTCTCCGTATGAGTCCACCACCGCCTGAAAGGACTGGGCAGTGTTCTCGGCGTTGTTGTAGGTGTGGTAATAATCGGGGCCGCCCTCGCAGTTCTCCACCAGGACCACCTCGCCGCTGAAGCCGTCGGGGTGGCCCAGCACCGCGGTTATCAGCCCGCGCACCACGTCGGTGTTGGTCATGCCCCGCTGGTCCCAGGCGCCGTTGACCTTGATAAGCACCACGTCTTCCGCCGCGATGATGCCGTCCGGGCCGGCTCCCGGGCAGTCGGCGGAACTGCGATAGAAGGAGATGCCTCCCTCGCCCATGAACCTTATGAGGGCCTGCACGCCGGTGTGGAAGGGGCTACCCGCCGTGGGGACCGGGACGTGGCCAACGACGAATATGTCGTGACCCGTATCGGGAGAGGAAGCCGTCCACGCCGCGGGGGCCAGGGAAGACGCGCGCGCCTGCGCTTGCGCCAGGTCGGGCACCTCTTCTCCCACCGCCTCCGTGAGCCGCCCTCCCCCGAAGACGAAGCAGAAGGAAGCCAGCAGCATCAGGGCCATGACAGGGGCGAGGCGGCGGCGCATACGGGGGCTTACCGCGCCGGCCAGCACAGCTCCCGCCGCGGCCACTATCCAGGCGGAATGCACGACCGCGGCCTGCTGGCAGGGATAGCGCAGGCGCGACGGCTTGCGCCCGCTGCGCAGGACCAGCCAGGCCAGGCACAGCGCGCTGAAGAGAGGATATCCCCAGCGCCGGACGACGGACGGGATACCGCCATGCTCGCGAGGTCGTTCCTGCATCTTCCCCTGCCCTCATCATCCGCCCGTGCCCCCGCTCCCTGGGGCGGCACGGGACCGCGCAGACAATGCACCGCCTATCTCCACGGCGGGTCACCGCAACATCAAACCGCTCCGCTTACCAGGCCGGACGGGAGAAACCTCCCCGGCATCATTCTACCTCCATGCCGTGGCGTGGGGGACCGAAAAGCGCGGCCAGCGCGGTGAGCTGCCGGAACCAGAACTGGGTCAGGAAGGCGTAGCCGTAAAGGGCCGCCCCCTGGCCCTTTAATACCCCCATCTCCCTGCGTGCCACCGCCACCGCGCCAACTCCCACAATGCCGGGAAAAAGCATGGAGCAGGCCAGGAAGGCAACAAAAGCCTGCCAGCCCGCCAGGCCGAGGGAGAACAAGAGGATGGAGAGGCTGAAGGCCGTAAACCCGATGAGGGGCGCCATCCTCACGAAGAGCCAGAAGGACGGCATCTGGACCATGCCCAGCCGCCCGTAGCGGGGCCGGAAGAGCATATCCATCCCGGAGCTCAGGGCAAGCGAAACCCCCGCATGTCTCTCCCGGTACTCGTCGAAGCACTCTCTCAGGGTGCGCGGAAAGGCGCGGCGCGCCACCACCCGCGGGATGAAGGCGAAACGGTAAGGCCTTCCCTGCTCATGCATCAGCCGCTGCAGGCGCAGCGTCATGTCCATCTCCGCCTCCATGCAGGAACGAACCGCCTTGAACCCACCGGCCTGCAAGAGGTCGTCCCGGTGGAATACGGTCAGCGATGCGTAAGTGGTGGCGGGTCCTGCCAGTTGCGGAGCTCCCGCCACGAAACCCAGCTGGACGCGCAGCGATTCCATGAGCGCGAACCTGGTTATGCGGCGCGGAGGAAGCAGCCCTTCTTCCACGGAATCCAGGGGGAGTTCCAGCCCGACTACCGCGGGGGCGTCCACGCCACCCTCCATGAACGGCCTCATCATGCACAACAGGGCGTCGTCCTCCAGCCACGCGCCGCGGTCGGCAACAGCGAAAAGGGGGTAACGGGCCAGGTTTAGGGCCAGGTTGAGGGATGCTCCCCCCGCTTCTCCGTGGGTGCGCGCCAGGGTCAGCCTGCGGTCGTCGCTCTGATAGACCTCGACCGCCTCAGGGGCATCGAGCACCCTGCGGTATGCCCGGTCCACGCGGCGCAGGAAGTAGGCGTCGATGAGTTTTTTGACCCTGATATCGCCTCTCTGCCGGAAGATGATGAGCACCTCTATCTCGGGAAAACGCTGCGAGAGGACACGGTCGACCCACAGCTCCGGGTCATCGCCGACGAAGTTGATATCGGAGACCAGGGTGAGAGGGGGCACTATACCGCTGCGGGAAAGGCGGTGGGCTTCCTCAATATATCCCATCTTTTTCCACCTGCGGGCTGCCCGGTAGCCGACCAGAAGGTGCAGAAGGTGGACAGAATATAGGATGAAATAATACGCGGCGGCCAGGTAGACCAGGAGGTCCCAGGGTGACATCAGTTGCCACGCTTCCCGTGCGTCGCAGGGCCCGCCTTTTTTACCTCCTCCCCGCTGACCGCACCTTCCCGCCCCCGTGGGTCGAGGCCTGCAAGTCCCTCCCCCGCGCCGGCCAGGGCCGCATCCAGGCCGGGGTGGCCTAAGTCCGAGAGCAAGCCGGCAAGCATGGTCTTCTCCTCGCCGTCGGGCATGTCGGAGAGGGCCTGGATAATGGTGCCGACGCTGCCTATCTCCGCCAGACGGCGGATGATGCGGCGGGCCTGCGCGCCCCGCTCCCCCTCACGCAGGTCCTTCACCAGCCTCTCGACCATGCTGCTCTCCTCCAGGGCCTGGGCCGCGGCCTCCCGCGCGAAACGGTCATCGTCCCAGAGCATCCGGATGAGCGGACCTTCCCCCGCCTCACCCATCTCGCGTAGTGCTGACGCCGCGCTGTTGCGTACCCACCACTCGCTGTCGCGCAGGGACTTTGCCATGCACGCGGCGTCCTCTTCTTCGCCGATGGCGCCCAGCGCCCTGACCGCCTGCGCGCGCACCTCCCAGGCAGGGTCGTCCAGGGCCCGCAGGAGGCCGGGCCGGGCCGGGCGGTGCCTCATCCTGCCCAGCGAGGCGGCGGCGCGCGCCCTCACGTCCGCCTCCACGTCTCCCAGCTTTTCCACCAGTCGGGCGGCCTCTTCTTCGCCGCCTATACCCCCCATTACCTCCGCGGCAAAGGCCCGGCGCCGGGGGTTCTCGTCCTCGAGCAGCCCTATCAGCACCTGGCGCGACTCGACGCCAGCCTCCTCCACCGCCTGAGCCACCTTTTCCTGCGACCAGCGGTCGCCCTTGTCCAGGGTACAGAGCATGCTCTCCAGCGCCTCTCTCGTCCCCATCCTGCCCAGCGCGAAAAGCGCCGCCTCACGCACTTCCTCCCTTGGGTCCCGCAGCAGCTCGGCAAGCTCGTTCACCGACGCGGGGTCGCCAATCCTCCCCAGGCGGCGGGCGGCGTCGCTGCGCCTGGATTTGAGGCGGGAGCGCAGCTGCGAGGTGCGGGCGGCACTGAAACCGGCCAGCCTGTACATCTCGACCACCCTGCTCTTCCATTCCCCCTCTCCCGCGTCTCCCATGCGCAGCAGCACTTCCTCCAGAGCCTTGGGGTCATGTTCCGGGAGCAGCGTGTTCAGCGTGGCCTCCGCACCCAGCTTCGGCGCGGCGGCGTACAGTATGGTCTCGTAGCCGCGCATGGTCTCAAGCCTGCGGGCCTTGAAGTAGATCCTCAGGATGCGTATGAGCAGGTAGAGGGCGAAAGCGGCCAGGACGACGACGATGGCCAGAAGGATGAAGGCGAATACTTTGCCCATTTTCTGCCTCGCAAGCGTCTTTCTTTTCGGTAGCAACGATCGTTTTTGTTATTATAAGTCCTGCCGGTGAGTGTCCACCATGTTTCCGGACCCAGGCAGGACGGCGGCAACCGGCCCCGGCGGGGGAACGCAGTCCGTCAGCGACCGGGGAGTGATGACCTTGTTCGTGCTGGATTCCCACACCCATATGTTCCCGCAGAGGGTACGAGAGCGGCCCGGGGGGGTGGAGGACTCAGAAGCCGCCTTCAAGCTCATGTTCGGTGGGGGGGATTCGCGCATGACCGGCCCCGAGGACATGCTCGCGGACATGGACGCGGCGGGAGTGGACATGGCCGTTCTCTGTCCCTTCCCCTGGAAGACCATGGAGATGTGCGCGGAGAACAACGACTACCTGCTGGAGGTGGCCGCGGCCTGGCCCGGTCGTTTTATTTCCTTCGCGGTGACCAACCCCGCGCTGGGCAAGAGAGCCGCCGATGAGGCCCGCCGCTGCCTGGAGGCAGGGGCGCGCGGGCTGGGCGAACTGCACGCGCAACCGCAGGGTTTCGACGTGGAGGACCGGGATACCATGGCCCCCCTGGTAAAACTGGCTATGGAGTTCGAGGTGCCCGTGATGATACACGTGAACGAACCGGTGGGACACGACTACCCCGGCAAGGGCCCGGTCACCCCGCAGGCCATCTACCGCTTGGTGCGGGAATTCCCCGGGGTCGACCTCATCCTCCCCCACTGGGGGGGAGGGCTTTTCCTCTACGAGCTCATGCCAGAGGTGGCCGAGGCGTGCGCGCGCGTCCACTACGACTCCGCCGCCTCCCCCTTCCTCTACCGCAGCGATGTCTACCGGCTGGCGGCGGAGGCGGCCGGCGGCGGGAAGGTCCTCTTCGCCACCGATTACCCCCTCATACCCTACGCGCGTACCCTGCGCGACGCCCGCGGAGGAATCGCCGGCACCGGCCTGGAGGCGGACATCCTGGGCAGGAACGCCGCGCGGCTCCTGCGCGTCGATATCCCATAGAGGCGCGGACAGGAGGCCGCGGCGCGCGGCACCGCCGCCCGTTCACCACAACGGGATGATCGAGGGGATGAACCATCGGCACGATGCGCCTGGAAGGAATGCGGCCGCCTTTGAGTGAATAAGAAGGAGAAACCCGTGGAAAGGAGCTTGCAGATATGACCTCACAAGAGCACGGGCGTCGCCTGGCAGCGGTCGCCGTCACCTCCCTCTTGCTCCTAAACCTTATGGTCCCCCTGGCCGGTTGCTCCGCGACCAGCGTTTCCGCGCATAAGAACGAGCCCGCCCCCGAGCCCGAGAAACCCCCCGTGAACCCGCTCACCGGGGAGGAGGTCGCGTCCTGGGACCTGGTCACCCGGCGCCCCCTGGCCGTGAAGGTGGAAAACGACGCCAAGGCCCGGCCCCAGAGCGGCATCGCCGACGCCGACCTGGTATACGAGGAACTGGTGGAGGGGGGGATAACCCGCTTTATCTGCATCTACCTGGGGAAGGAGGCGCCGGCCATCGGACCTACCCGCAGCGCCCGGCCCTCCGACATCGACATAACCTTTTTCTTAGACCCCCTGCTCATCTGCAGCGGCGGCTCCGACACGGTCATGTCCATGGTCAGGGCGTCGGGTCTGTTGTTCATAGAGGAAGACGATACCCATTTCTGGAGAGAGCGCACGCGGCGCGCCCCCCACAACCTCTACACCAGCACCTCGCTGCTGCGTCAGTACCTGCTTGAAACGGGCGACGCTTACAGCTTCCTGCCCGACAGCGGGCTCTGTTTCGCCGCGGCCGGCGCGCAGGCCGGGGAGGAAGAGGACCTGTCCGGCGGCGAGGAGGAGAACGGCGCCAGGGAGGTCTCCGGGGAGAGCGTCATGGTGGGAACGGCGATGTCGATCAGCGTCGCCTACAAGGCGGCCATGTGCGCGGCCTCTTACCAGTACGACGCGGCATCGGGCAGTTATCTCCATTCCATCCAGGGCGCGCCCCACAACGACCTCACCACCGGGAAGAGGATCGCCCCCAGCAACGTCATCATCCAGTACGTCACCGTCACCAGCAGCGGCCTGAGCGACGTCACCGGCGCGGCGGTCCCGGTATCGCAGGTGACCGGGAGCGGGAAGTGC
>CAYPZH010000040.1:0-12662 GCA_964415205.1 uncultured Actinomycetota bacterium
ATCACCTCCTCCCTGGCCCCAACTATCGTTCCGAGGAGTCCATCCAGGGTGCCGTTGATGATGTAGGTGGCGGTGACCAGGGCGACGTCGCAGTCGCGCAAGGGCTCGACCGGGTCGCCCGGCTCGATGACCTCCAGCTCGACCCCCGTTTTCTTGAGCTGCGGCTCCATGGGGCGGAACCTCCCCACCGTGACCAGGCGTTCCCCCGCCCGCAACCGCAGAGCATCCATGAGGTCGGCGGCGAAGCATCCGTCGGGCGGCAGCAGCAGGGCGTTGGCTGTGGCCAGGCCGACGGCGGAGGCGATGACCGGGCCTCTGCCTATCCAGGCCAGGACCTCGTCAACATCCCTGCCCTGCAGTCTTCCCGCCTCCGCGAAGGCGTCGCACCCGCGCTCCAGCTCGTCCCTCAAGGTATAGGCGAGGCCGCAGGCGCCGTTGTCCAGGCAGACCAGGGTGAAGCCCAGGCCGACGATGACCTCCTGCACGTGAAATCCCCCGCCCGCTTCACGTGCCAGTTCCGCGATCCTCTCTGCGATCATCTCCTACGCCCCTCCTTGCGCGTGTCTTCTCATATTCCTCGAGCCTCGAACGGGAGTAGGTGTTCAGGAGTTGAAACGATCATCGGCGCTATTCTCACCGCACTGGGCTTCTTTGCCCTCCAGCCAGCCGGTGCGGACTTCTTCCGGGCAGTCCACACGCGGTATGTGGGGCTTGATGTCCAGTACCGGCGTGCCGTCGAGCATGTCCACACCGGTTATGTGCAGGAGGTTGCCCTCGACGCGCTCGAGGCGCACCACGCTCATGCCGATGTGGTTGGGGCGTGCCGGGGCGCGGGTGGCGAAAACGCCGCGCTCCACCTCGTCCAGAAACGGCTTGACCCTCAGCCTGGTGGCATCGCAGGTGTGAAAATGGTAGATAAGGATGATGTGGGAGAAACCCTCCAGGTCGCTCACACCAGCCGCGAACTCCTCCAGCACCTCGACCACCGCCTCGACATCATTACCCCCCAAGGGCTGGATAGGAGTCCCGGCGGTACGGGTAAAAGGGGAACGCACGAACCCTATCGGCCGGCAGGTTATATCTTGCAGGATACCTCCACGGCCGTCACTCCGGGGTGTCACAGGTGGGACACCTCCAGCCCCTGCCCTTCCTGCCGGTGCGGAAAGGGATGGCGTCGCCGCAGCGGCCGCAGCGATACTGCCCCGCGCCCTCCCTGAGGATGTAGCTTCCTCCCTCGATGCGCAGGGCTTTTCCCGCCACCAGTGCCTGGATGACCTTGGCCCTCGCCTCGGTGATCATGCGCTGCACGGTCTGCCGCGAGACGCCCATCTCCCTCGCGGCGTCCTCCTGGTACATGCCCTCGAGGTCCACCAGGCGCAGGGCCTCCAGCTCCTCGACGGTCAGGTTGACCTCTTCGAGTTGGGTCAAGGGAATCCCCCGGGGTTTGAAATAATCCGTCCGGGGCGCCTCTCCCACCAGCTTGGGCTTCACCGGTCTGGCCAAGTGATCACATCCTCTTGTATGCCCGCAACTCATTTATATGGCAACGGCGAGGATTTGTCACCTCCGCCTTCCCATGCCTCAACCCGTCGCCACCGCGGTGCGCGCCTCGATCACCCTTGCGAGGCGCCTGAGCGGCTCCTCGACCTCCTGCGGCACGTTCCCGATGGGTGGCTCGCCGCGGCGCAGCGCCTCCACTACTCCCTCGCTGAAAGGTATCTCGGCCGCCACCTCTATGCCCAGCTCGCCGCACCTCTTCCTTATCCTGTCCGCCAGCTCCGGCACGATATCGCATTTATTGATACATACGATGGTGGGGATGCCGAAGTGCTCCGCCACCTGCAGGATCCTCTCCAGGTCGTGCAGGCCAGAGAGCGACGGCTCGGTGACGATGAGGGTAAGGTCGGCGCCGCTCAGGGACGCGATAACAGGGCATCCCGTGCCGGGAGAGCCGTCCACTATGACGAGTGGGAGCCCCGCCTCGTGGGCAGCGAGTTGAGCCTCCATCCTGACCCTGGTGACCACCTTGCCCGAGGCTTCCTCGCCTACGGCGAGTTCCGCGCCGACCATGGGGCCGTAAGGGGTCGTGCCCCTGTATACCTGAGCCCCATCCGTCTCGAAGAAATCCACGGCGTTCTGCGGGCACACAAAACCGCACACCCCGCAGCCCTCGCAGCGAAACGCGTCCACCCTGTAGGGGTCGCCGGCCACGACGGCGTCGAAACGGCAGCTGTCCTCGCACAACCCGCAGGCGTTGCAGAGGTCGGGGTCTATCCTGGCCTTGCGGGACACCTTGAGCGCGAAAGAATCGTCGCTTCGCGGCGACAGCAGAAGGTGGAGGTTTGGCGCCTCCACGTCGCAGTCCGCCAACACTATGGGCTTCAGCAGTTGCGCCAGGGACGCCGTGACCGTGGTCTTGCCCGTCCCCCCCTTGCCGCTCAACACAACCAGTTGTTTCATCCTAAACGCCTCCGCTTGCGACCACGGGAGCGGTGCGCTCGTACAGCGAGTAGAAGGTGCGCTGCCACTCCTCTCCGCTGTCGACAAGGTTGATGCCGCTCGAGGTCAGGCGCGCCGTCTCCATGGAGAAAGGTATGGAGAGCGCTATCTCCAGCCCGTGCTCCGCGCAGAACCTGGTCACCTCGGTGTCGCCCGGGATGTCCTTGTTCACCACCACCAACGAGGGCACGCCCAGTTCCTCCGCCATCTTCACCGCCATGAGCAGGTCGTGCAGACCGAAGGGCGTGGGTTCGGTGACCATGAGGCAGACGTCCGAGCCCTGTACCGTGGTCATGGCCGCGCACCCTGTCCCGGGTCCGCAGTCGACCACGTTCACGGCCCCGGGGTCCAGGCGGCCCTTCATCGCCGCGATGATCGGGCTGGCCTTGGGCTCTCCTATCTCCAGGATGCCGTGCATGAAGCCCATGCCTTCGGGGGTGCGGCCATGCTCGATCGCCCCTATGACGCGCTCCTCCTCGCTGATGGCATCGAGGGGGCACACCAGAGTGCATCCGCCGCACCCGTGGCACAGCTCGTCGAAGAGCAGCACGCGTGCGGGCGTCGTGGCCAGCGCTCCATATGCGCAGAAAGACGAACATTCGCCGCAGCGGTCGCAGAGGTCCTCGTCTATGCGGGGAACCGAGATGGTCACGCTCTCCCGCTCCGAGATGACGGGCTTGACGAAGAGGTGGGCGTTGGGCTCCTCGACGTCGGCGTCTGTGAGCATCGTTTCAATGCCCGCTCTCTGCAGTGCCAGGGCCAGGTTCACGGCCACCAGGGTCTTGCCGGTCCCGCCCTTGCCGGCGGCCACGGTTATTACCAACGCCTTCCCCCTCTTCCGCCGCCGCGTCCTCGGCCCATGCCGCCGCCTCCACCGCCGCCGCGACCGCCGCCCATGCCGCCGCCGCCGCCCATGCCGCCGCCGCCGCCCATGCCCATGCCGCCGCCCATGCCGCCGCCCGGAACGGGAAACCCGCCCGTGCCCGGACCGCCGGCCGCGCCCGGGCTACCGGCCGGTCCGGTCCCGCCGCTCATGCCGGCATGGTCTTTCACCGTGGGGCCTGAGGTATCCGTCAGGCCTCCCGCCTTGAGTGCCTGCAGCGCTTCCTCGATGGGGCCAAAAAAGCCCGTATACACCTTTACCTGCCCCGACAGCACCTGCATGGCGTTGGGGCCGATGTTGCCGGTGATAACCGCTTCCACGCCCCTGTCCACCACGGACTGGGCGGTGCGGATACCGGCTCCGCCGGCTGCGTCCCGGTTTGCGTTGGGCACCGCCTCCCATTCACCGCTGGCGGTATCGTAGAAGATAAAGTACGCGCAGCGGCCGAAACGGGGATCCACGTTCCCTTTCAGGTCCGGCCCGGTGGATGATATGGCTACCCTCATCTACTGTTCCTCCTTCTTTTCCAGCTCGCTTATACGCTCGCTTATCTGGGCGAGCGTCTGCTGCATCCTGTCCGCCTGTGCCTTCAGGAACTCGACTTCACCCCCTGCGCCCGCCCATGCCTGAGGCGGGGTGAACGCGCCCATGGGGGTTGGCCACCTTCCTGCGAGCATATATTCGGCGCATGGCCCCAGGCCGCTGGGGCTGCGTCCCGCCCAGCCCGGGCTGTAACCCAGCCTCATCCAACCGGGCTGCCCGGTGAGGTTATACATGTTCCTGTGTCCGTGTCCCATCCGATACTCTCCCTTCATACTGCGCCTCGCGGCGCTTTCTCTCATCCGCAGTTCGCACCCACCATGCGGGTGCCGCATTTGGGGCAACTCTTGCTGAAACAGGGGATACCGCGCGTGTGCGGCACGCTGTGCCCGCATTTGGGGCAGCGGCATACCGTGGTCCCGGCGGCGCCGCGGCCACCCTGGGGCCTGCCGCCTCCACGTCCTCTTCCCAGTCCGGCCATCTTGCTCACCTCCACATCTCCGCTGTTGCGGATACGCCTTCTATATAACTAGGCATATGCCCAAAAATATATTACAATAGTATTCATCTGATGTAAAGTAATGTTGTTTAGATGTTGAAACGCTGTTTTATCCGTCATGACATTATTACTAGACATATGCCATATAAGGATTATAATAAACTAGCGTAGTACTCGTTTCGACGCTCTTGAGAGGTGTGAGACAGCAGAGAGATGATGCCGAGGAAAAAGACCTTGAGGAAGCTGCATATATACTCCGGGATTTTTTCTGCCGCCACGGGGTTCTACCTCTGGTTGGAGCCGAAATGGCGCAGGTGGAAGAGAAAGGTCGTGGAGAGACCATGACCTTTGACCAGGAGCACAAAGTGGCGGTAGCGACCGTGGACGGTAAGACCCTGGCGACGCATTTTGGTTCCGCGGCCCTGTTCGTAGTATATACAGTGAGGAAGGGAAAGGTCCTGGAGGAGGAGTTCCGCGTAAACCGCAGGGATTGCACGAGACACGCCGAGGATACCCAGGCGGCTTGCTGGGAGATGATGGAGGAGCTGCTCCCGGACGTGCGCGTGGTCATCTGCCACGGTATGGGAGAGAACGCCTACGTGGGGATGCTGAGGCGGGACGTCCTTCCTGTGACCACCGAAGAAGAGAACGCGCAGGAGGCCCTGGAGGCTTACCTCAAGCACCGTCTCGAGGATAATCCTCACCTGGTACACAGGCCCAGGCGGGATAAGCGATGTGAGGACGATGCGGAAGCATGAGAAGGATGAAAGGAGATCGAGGGACATTGACAGCATGTAAAGGCGATTGCGGCGAAGAGGCAAAACCATCGCAGAGCCCTAATTTCAGGGGCGTGAAGAATAAGATCATGGTGCTCAGCGGCAAGGGAGGCGTGGGCAAGAGTTCAGTGGCGGCCACCCTGGCCCTCGGACTGGCGGAGCGCGGATACCGTGTGGGGGTCATGGACGTCGACTTTCACGGCCCCAGCATCCCGGTGATATTCGGCCTGGTGGGCGAGAGGGTGACCGGCGACGAGGAGGGTATCTTTCCTATCAGCGTCGGCGGGAACCTCAAAGTCATCTCCATCGGGTTGTTCATGGAGGAGAAGGACAGCGCCGTCATCTGGAGGGGGCCTCTCAAGATGACGGCCATCAGGCAGTTCATGGAGGACATACACTGGGGGGAACTCGATTACCTGGTGATTGACTCCCCTCCGGGGACCGGCGATGAGCCCTTGAGCGTGGCGCAGTTGATACCGGACGCCTGGGGGTTGATCGTCACCACCCCGCAGGAACTGGCCCTGTCCGATGTGCGCAAGTCCATCGTCTTCTGCCGCCGTCTCGACATGCGCGTTCTGGGAGTGGTGGAGAACATGAGCGGCCTGGTCTGCCCGCACTGCGGAAAAGACATCGACATCTTCGGCCGGGGTGGGGCGAAGAGCATGGCCGAGAAGATGCAGGTGGAACTGCTGGCTTCCCTTCCCCTGGACGGAGAGTTCGCGTCCTGGGCGGACCGGGGCGGGGCGAAAAAAGGCGACTACCGCGATGTGCCTGGCGTCGCGGAGATACTCGACAGTATGGTGGAAAGAGTGATAGCCTTGACCTCTTCCGGAGACGCGCCGGAAGAAAGAGGGGCCGCGGGAGGCAGCCCTGCGGGAGCTGCCGCAGGACCCGGGGAAGCCGGAAAGAGCAAGGAGGAAGGGATGGAGGTCTACGCTGTTCCCACGGAGAACGGTCTTCTCTGTGCCCACTTCGGACACTGCGAGAAGTTCACGCTGGTGGAAGCGGGGGACGGGGGAGAGCCGGCCGTGAAGGAGGTCGTCGACGCGCCTCCCCACGAGCCCGGGCTGCTGCCGCGCTGGCTGGCGGACAAGGGCGTGAAGACGGTGATCGCCGGAGGCATGGGCGCGAGGGCCCAGCAGATATTCGAGGAGAGCGGCGTGAAGGTCGTCTGCGGCGCGCCGGCCCTGGAGCCCCTGCAGGTAGTGAAGCAGTATATAAACGGGACCCTCGATGTCGGGGACAACGTCTGCGACCATTGACCCGGAAGCCCGTCTGGAGGTGCGATTATCGTGTATGCGGTGGATGAGGACTTGTGCACGGGCTGCGGCCTCTGCCTGGAGTATTGTCCGAGCGGCGCCATAGAGATGCTCGCGGATAAGGCCGAGATCAATGAGGGATTGTGCACTTCCTGCGGCTCCTGTGCCGAGTCCTGCCCCCAGGAAGCCATCTACGAATACGAAGAGGTGCCCGCGCTGCGGGGAACAATACGGGATCTCGACCGGGCTCCCTCTGCGCGCCTTCCGTTGACCGTTGCGGAGAGAAGGAAGGCCCTGGCGAGGCAGCAGAAGATAGCGGCCGCGACGGTGATGCTGCCGGTACTGTCGAAGATCCTTTTAAGGTTGGCGGGGCGCGTTTCACTGCGTGGTGGCGGCCGCGGCTCCTCTGGTCTGCAGCAGCAGCCCACCGTTCTCGGAGGACGCGGCGGGCATCGCTGGCACGGCGGACGCTGACGGGCTGCGGGCTCGAAACCCCTCCCCCGAGCCAGCAAACCAAGCGAGGCCGAAAGGCCCTTCTTTAGGCTGGAATGTTCTTCTCCCTTACATACTCCTTTATCTCTTTCTTCAGCTGATCCATACTCTCTTGCAAACTAGTCATTTCTTTATAGATCGATTCTATTTCCGTATAGATTGATGATCCCTGCTCATGATATATATCCTGGTTCTGATTTCGTCCACTGCGGGGATGCGCCCGGGATGTCCCCGGACAAGGCTTCCTTACGGCCCCCCGCCGGCGGCATCCGCCGTGTTTTCCTACCTGGGGTAGGCCACTTCTTCCGCCAGGACCGGCGCGCCCGCCAACACGCACAGGGCGACCTCCCCGCTGCCGCCGGCCAGCTCTCCCAAGGGCAGGGACGTGACTCCCTGTGCGGGGACACCCACGGTCAGCCTCTGTGACTGCGCCCCGCCGGTCATGACGCAGATCGTGCAGCCCACATCCGCGGCTCCAGGGTTACAGATGCACAGCCTGGTATCGAGTACCTCTGCGTTGACGCCGCGGGCGAGGAACCATTCCGAGGCCGGCTGGTTCAGCCCCGTTCCGCTGCTCACAAACGCCCAACCCCGCCGGTTGACCTGATATATCGACCTCTCGGCCAGGAGGGGGCCACTTGCCGTCACGGACAAAGCCAGGTCCTGGACGGTCCCGAACAGCTGGTTAAGGCGCAGCGATACGGTGCTTCCGGGTGGGACGTTTACTATCCTCTCCGTGGAGGCGGCAGGGCCCGCCATATTTCTGACCGTTGCGGCCACCGCACTCGCACCTCCGTTGGTCAGGCAGAGCCAGCTCTCGAAACCCGCCGCCGTGTTCGCGTGCGGGAAATACCACTGCGTCGCGGGCTGATAAATGCACCTGGAGCTGCTCCCTCCCCCGTAGTGCCTGCGGTAGATGTCCTCGTAGACCAGGCGGGAGGCCTGGCTGTGCACGCTGTCGCCTGCGCCGTTTTTAGAGAGCACGCAGAGCACGTAGGTGAGGCCGTCCAGGAACACCACCGCGGCGTCGTTCGCGTAACCCTGGTAATCGCCGGTCTTGTTGCCCACCTCGACCCCCGCCGGGAGCCCGGCCGGGATGCGGCTTTTCATGGTGCTCTGCTCGAGGTAGGCTATGACCTCCTGCCCCAGGGGGTCCACGGCGGCGAACTGCAGCACGCGCATGAGCAGGATGCCCATCTCGCGGGCGGTGGTCGAGTTGATGTTGTAGGTGCCGGCAACGGGGCAGCCGATGGAGGCGGCGTAATCGCGGAAGGCGCGGTACCCGTAGACGCGCTTGAGCATCCTCGCGGCCACGTTGTCGCTGTGGACGATGGCGTACATGCAAAGTTCGCGCGTGGTGAAGGCGGTGCCCAGGGGCGCGCTCTGGATCACTCCCTCCTCTCCCTCCATGTCGCCGGCCTGGTAGGTGACGGCGCGGTCGAGGTCGAACTCCCCCCTGGCGGCGCCCTCGTAGATGTACATGACCAGGAACAGCTTGTAACAGCTGGCGGCGTAGAAGCGCTCGTTCTCAGCGTATCCCGCCTGCTCCCCCGTCTCCAGGACGTTGAGGTAGATGCCGTAACTGCCGTAGTTTCCTTCCGCCAGCTGCTGCAGCTGCGCCGCTATGGGGGGCGGGGCCGGCTCGCCGCTCGCCTGCATGTAGACGCCGGCCGGCCCGCCGCCCGGATCGATAGCGGCGTATGCCGGCAAGGTGAAGACCAGGAAACAGGAGACGAGGACCAACAGTGGATGAAATATCGAGCACCAGAGGCCGCATCTAATACCTGACATTTTTTACCTACCAACTCCGGCGTTACACGACCATGGAGGCACCGGCACAGGCCGGGCATCCTCGCGGATCCCACCTACTCCGCGTTGTCGTCAGCTCCTTATGCTTCCCCGTTCAGCTTATCACCTTGCCCGCCCGGGGACATTCAGGGGTTTGTTGACCAGGAGGACCATGCGTGCTAGAATATAAACCGACGGTCAGTACATACCGATGGTCGGTATATATCCGGCAACATAACATGTGCAAGACCTGTGCCTGAAGAACCGAAAAGAGAGGTCGTCTCATGGCGAGGCCGAGAAAAATGGAAGCCAGGGAGGACACAAAGGGAGAACTCATAGAAGCAGCCTGGCGGCTCTTTTCCACTGCCGGCTATGACGCCACGCCGGTGGAAGCAATCATCGCCGCCGTAGGCCTCTCCAAGGGCGCCTTCTATTACTACTTCAAGGGCAAGGAGGACGTCCTGGACGAGGTGGTGGGACGCATGGTCGAAGAGATGGGGCGGGAGATAGAGGGCATACCGCGCATGCAGGACCTCTCCCCCCTGGAGAAGATGAACCGCTTCATGGAGAAGATAAGCAACTGGAAGCTTTCACATCTCGATATCCTCAGCGAGGCGGTGAGAGTCATCTACCGCGACGAAAACGCCATCATCCGCTTTAAGATGAACAGAAAGGCGGTGCAGGAATTCACCCCCGCACTGGCGGAGATCATCGCGCAGGGCATAGATGAGGGCGTCTTCGACGTGGAGCAGGCGGAGGATACGGCCGAGATGATCATGCTCCTCTCCAACGCCATGGCCGAGCGGCAGGCCGTCGACCTCGTCAGGCTGGAAGACGAGCCAGAGAGCATGCAGGGGATCCTGCAAAGGGCCCGGCTTTTCCTGGGGACCATAGAGAAGATCCTGGGGGCGCCGCGGGGGTCGATATATCCCCTTTACGATAAGAGGATCGAGGAAGTGAAGCAGGCCTTGATGGGTGGAAGGGTGAAAGAGGATGACGCCTGAAACGACGCTCGCAGCAGAGAACATCGCATATGCCTACGGTGATATAACGGCGGTCGACCATATCTCCTTTCAGATCAACAAGGGAGAAGTGCTGGGATTCCTCGGCCCTAACGGGGCCGGCAAGACCACCACCCTGAAGATGCTCATCGGGCTCCTCGCACCGCAGGACGGGAGCATCACCATCCTCGGCGAGGACATGGTGAAGAACAGGGAGAAGGTCCAGGCGCAGATCGGCGTATGCTTCGAGGAGAAGAGCCTCTACGAGGACATGTCGGCGGCCTCCAACCTGAAGTTCTTTGCCTCGCTCTTCGGGATAAGAGACCTCGATGTGGCCAGATTGCTGGAGAGGGTGGGGCTGCCGGAAGACCGCAAAGACCGCGTGTCAAATTATTCCAAAGGAATGAAACAGAGGCTCATGGTCGCGAGGGCACTGGTCAATCAACCGCAAGTACTCTTCCTGGACGAACCGACCGACGGCCTCGACCCGGTCTCGTCCGAAGCCATCCGCATGGTGGTCATGGAGGAGAAGGCTAAAGGGGTCACGGTATTCCTCACCACCCACGACATGATGGAGGCGGACAAGCTCTCCGACCAGGTCGCCTTTATCAATGAAGGAGAGATCGCCGCCCTCGATACCCCCGAGAACCTCAAACACGAGTACGGAAAGAGGGTCTTGAAGATACGCTTTCACAAGCACGGCGAACTGGTCGAGGAGGAATTTTCCCTTGACGACAGCCAGGTAGGCCGCCGCACCCAGGATATACTCACCGATTACGATGTCCTGGACATGCATACCGAAGAAGCCACCCTGGAGGACATCTTCATCCAGTTGACGGGAAAGAAACTGAAATGAGCCGCATCTTTGCCATCGTCAGGAAAGACCTGGCGCAGATCCTGCGCAACCGCTTCGTCATGGTCATCTCGGTGCTGTTCATCGTCATCTACGCGCTGATGTATTATCTTTTACCCTCGCATGTGGACGAGGTGTTCAAGATGGGGTTTTACCTCGAGGTGAGCGAGGAAGCCGCAGCGGAGTTAAGCCTGGAAGGGGGGGTGGAAGAGATCGCGGCAAGGTTGAGCGGAGCAGGGGAGCAGGAGGCGGAGGGAGGGCTGGAGCTGGTCTGGGCGGAATCCAGCGAGGACCTTGAGAGGATGGTGGAGAACGAGGAAGTCAGCGCCGGCTTGTCGCTGGTCGTTTCGGGGCAGGAACCGGAGCTGGTCCTTTACGTCTCATCGGCGACCCCGGAGGAGGTGACCGAAGCGGGTGAGGCCATCGGCGCCGAGATAGGCTATGCCCTTATCGGGTACGAGCTTCCCGCCGAGTTCCAGGCGACGGTGATAGGCCAGGATATGGCGGGCCGGCAGATCCCCATGAAAGACAGGTTGCGGGTCATCCTGCTCGCCTTCGTGTTTCTCCTCGAATTGTTCAGCCTGGGAAATCTGCTCATGGAGGAGGTGCAGAGAAAAACGGCCCTGGCCCTTCTCGTCACTCCCGTTACCCTGCGGGATTTCATCTCTGCAAAGGCTATCACCGGTATCCTGAACACGTTCTTCCTGGGGTTCCTGCTGGCTTTGCTCCTGGGGGCGATCTCGGTAGATACATGGCTGGCCATCATAGTCCTGCTTTTTCTCGGCGCCGCCATGATGGTCGGCATAGCGTTTATCGTGGGCTCATTGAGCAGGGATTTCATCTCCATGACCATGATCTCCCTGATCCCCTTCGTGGTCTTGATAATACCGGGCTTCCTGGTCATATACCCAGGCTTCGAATCGCCCGTTATGAAAGCGATACCCACCTACTGGCTGCTCAAGCCGTTGGACGGTATCCTGAATTACGGGATGAGTCTGTCCGACTACACCATGTCACTCATATACCTCGTCCTGTTCACCGCGGGTTTCTTTATGCTGGGATCCGTGATCCTGAGGAGGAGGCTGGCATGAGCGCACGCAGGATCCTCGCCATCATGAGAAAGAGCTTGAACCCGAGAAACCCTTATATCTTCTTCGCGATACTGGGCCCGCTGCTCTTCGCGGCCATATTCCAGCTCATCTTCGGCATCTGGCAGACCAGGCCGAAGATAGCCATCTACGAAGAGGGCGATAAGGCGATCGTACGTGAGCTCGAGAACTCGGAGGCCGTCGACCTGCTGCCAGCGGGTTCGCAGGATGGGGTCACCGCATTGGTGCGGGATAAAAAGGCCGATGTGGGTGTGGCCTTCAGCGAGGATACGAAGGAAAGACTGGAGGCGGGGGAGAGAGCACCGGTCGACCTGTATATCAATGGGGAGAGCCTGGCCAAGAGCAGGGCGATAGCCCTGGCTGAGATAACCGGCGCGGTCAGATCGCTGTCTCCCGAGGTCCCGCAGATATACTTCGAACAGGTGAAGCTGGGGGAGGAGAAAGCGCTTTCCCTCATGGATATGTTCCTGCCCTTCATGGTCATCTACGTCATCCTTCTCGGCGGCTTGATGCTCACGGCATCTTTCATAGTGAACGAGAAGGAAAAGAGGACCTTCGCCGCGCTGCTGGTCACCCCGGTCACGCTACCCGAGGTACTCATCGCTTTCGGGTCGGTCGGGATCATCGTCTCACTGGTCATGGGGATCATCCTCGTGCTGCTCACCGTCGGCCTTGCTCAACCGCTGCTCATGCTCGTCGTATTCGTATTGGGTGCGTTCCTCGGAGTGGAATGGGGACTCCTCTTCGGCTTGCTGTCCAAGGACCAGACCATACTGGTGGCCTACATGAAGGCTTTTGGTATATTCCTCATCGCCCCGGCGCTTTTCATCATCTTCCCCAGCTGGCCGCAATGGATAGCCAGGATCTTCCCCACCTACTATATCGGCAACCCCATTTTCCGCATCGCCATCTATGGGGAAGGCTGGAGCGAACTGGGCTGGCAGGTGCTCGTCCTGGCCTGCT
>CAYPZH010000040.1:12672-18013 GCA_964415205.1 uncultured Actinomycetota bacterium
GCCGTTCCCATCCTCGCGTTCGCCTTGAGGTGGAGCAGGTCGTCGAAAGCGGGGCTGCTCACCATTTCCAGCTGAGTGGGGTCAGGTCTTGGGTTTTGGATACTCTGGTATGTAAGCCTTCATAAGGCCATTTACCCCATCGTGAGCAGCGATTTCGTAGTAGCTGCCAAAAAATTACATCCAAAATCCAAGACCTGACCCCCAGCCTGGTTTGTCTGCGGGCTAAAAAGGGTAGATTACGGGCGAGGGCTGGAAAACGTTACCTTACCAGCTTTATACAGCTGCGCGCTGTCGGAGAACGCTTGTTTGCGTGGCTATGAGGAAGGGGGATGATCACGATGATGGGAGGAAACTGGGGCAAGGTCCTGGAGGTCGACCTCACCGCCGGGACCACGCAGGACCTGGAGCTCGACGAGAAGCTGTACCGTGACTACCTGGGGGGCAGCGGACTGGCGGCAAAGCTCTTCTTCGACCGCCGCCTGTGGGAGGTGGAGCCCCTCTCCCCCGATAACCAGCTCATGATCATGCTGGGGCCCATCTCCGGCACCAACCTGCCCGGGACGTCCAGGCTGGAGATATGCGCCCGCTCCCCGCTCACCGGGATCTGGGGGGAGTCATGCATGGGGGGCCATTTCGCCCCCCAGCTCAAACGCACCGGTTACGACGGCATCATCGTGAAAGGGGCCTCTGAAAAGCCGGTCTATCTCTACGTAAGCGACGAAAAGGTGGAGATAAGGGACGCCTCCAACCTCTGGGGAGTGGACACCTACGAGACGGAGGAGAAGCTCAAGGCCGAGGTGGACGACAAGCGGGCCCAGGTGATGTGCATCGGCCTCGCCGGGGAGAACCTGGTGAAGTACGCCAACGTCATCAACGACCGGGGCTCCACCGCCGGGCGCTGCGGCATGGGGACGGTGATGGGCTCGAAGAAGCTCAAGGCGGTGGTGGCCCGGGGCAGCAAGAAGCTCCCCATCGCTGACGAGGCGGGATACAAGAGCGCCCGCGACCATCTCAATGAAGTCCTGAAATTCAGCATGATAGGGGAGTCCTTCGCCACCTACGGCACCAACGTGGGCATGGACTTCGGTATGGCCATGGGCGACGCGCCCACCAAGAACTGGCGGGAGGCTTACTGGGAGGCCGGACCGGAAAAACTGGGCGGCGTCGCCGTGGCGGAATCCATACTGACCAGGACCCATTCCTGCTACGGTTGCCCGGTAGGATGTAAGAGGATCGTGATGGTCGACTCCGGCCCCTATGCCATGGGGGAAGGCCCCGGCTCGGAGTACGAGACCGCCGCGTCCCTGGGCACCATGCAGCGCATGGACAGCATGGAGGCCAACCATAAGGCCAACGAGATGTGCAACCGCTACGGCATGGACACCATCTCCGCCGGGGGCACTATCGCCTACGCCGTCGAGGCCTTCGAGGCGGGGCTCATCGTCGAGGGGGACACCGGCGGCATCAGGCTGGGATGGAACAAGCCCGATACCCTGCTCCTGCTCATCGACAAGATAGCCCAGCGCGAGGGCTTCGGCGACGAGCTTGCCGAGGGGGTACGTGCCATGTCCGGGAAGTACGGCGGGGATGAGTTCGCCATCCACGTCAAAGGCCTGGAGTGCCCCATGCACGACCCGCGGGCCCTGTGGGGTATGGCCCTCACCTACGCCACCTCGGTACGGGGCGCCTGCCACGTCTCGGATGCGAACCTCTTCGCGGATTACGGTATGACCGACCACAGGGATCTCGGCGCCAAGAGGTCCTGGCCTTATAAAGCCAAAGGCAAGGCTGCCCAGACCGTCGCATCACAGAAGAAGGGGTCGTTGATGAATTCGGCGATCGTCTGCACCATCGCCTGGGCCTCTGAGGGCGGGGGGATAAAGGAGATGATCGAGATGCTCAACCCCGCTACCGGTTTCTCCTACGGAGTGGATGAGCTGGCACGGGTAGGGGACCGCATCTGGTTTATGAAGCGCGCCATCGACAACCTCTGCGGCATCACGCGCGAGGACGACCGTCTGCCCCGGCGTATCGTCGAGCCCCACCCTGAGGGAACCACCTCGTATCTGACCATGGCCGCTTTCCCCACCATGATGTCCATGCTGCCCATGGGCAAGCTGCGGGCGGAGAAGGTAAGGGATTCCCTGGCCGGTTTCCAGATGAAAGTCCTGGTGCCCAAGATGAACAAGATGCTCAGGCTCCAGGGCAACCTCCCGGGTCTGCGGGGCCACAAGAAGAAGTTGGAGGCAGGGGAGTCGGAGGAGATAAAGAAGAGGACCGTCCCCATCGAGGACATGCTGGAGGAGTACTACCGCCTGCGCGATATCGACGCACAGGGACGCCCCAGCCGCAGGGTACTGGAGGGGCTGGGTATGGAGGACGTCGCCGCCGCGCTGCACGGATAGGGGTCAGGTCTTGTTTCTTGCGTTCCAGTCAAAGGCAACGTATGCGGCCTGCACAGCAAGGAATGTCAAGAAACAAGACCTGACCCCCAAACGGCCAGATAACGCAGAGGGTCAGGTTTTTCCTTTACGCCATGAAACCGCGGGTGCCAACTGGGAACATACCGCAGTATCCAAGAAACAAGACCTGACCCCCCGCGAAGGATCGTTTACACGCGACGAGCGGCGTAAGTAATATATCTACATGGCCGCGATCCCCGCTTCGCTGAGTCTTTGGAGGTGTTGGACATGGCATTTGTAGCCGCATTCGTCGCTCACGCGCCTGACGCGGATCCCGAGAAACACAGGTGCGTGGTGGAGACGCCCAAGTACAAGCTGTACGTGAACGTGGTGCAGGGACAGGAGCAAGCGAAGGAAGTGTGCAGGAAGCTCGCCACCGAGGAAGGCGTTACTTCCATCATCCTCTGCCCCGGGTTCACCAACCGCGACGTGGCCGAGATCTCGGAGGCCGTCGGTCCGGGCTGCGGGGTCAACGTGAGCAGGGGGGACGGCCCCAGCACCCGCATCGCCGTGGAGACCATAGCCAGGGAATGGGCCTGACCAGGTTCGACGTCATCTACTTCCTGCAGGTGAGCGGAGATAAGGCGAAGATATTCGTGTATGTCACCGGCGATGAGGAGAAAGCCCTCAAGGAAAGAGGACTTATGCCGGATTGACGCGGTGCCGTGTCCTGCCGGCAGTAAAAAGCACGCACGCGGCGATACGACAGGCTAAGGGGAGGGGTCATGGCAAAGTCATTTCTGATGGCGTTCGACCTCGGCGGCGGCTCGGGCCGGTGCCTGCTGGTGGACCCGGAGACGGGCGACACCTACGCGACCAAGCGCGACTGGTCCTATCCCGTGGCGCCCGGCACCGCCGGCCTGGGGTACGACCTCGACCTCGAGGACATGTGGCGCAGGCTGGGCGAGGCCTGCCGACAGGTCATGGAGGAGGCCGGGGCGGGACCGGGCGACGTGCTGGGGATAGCGGCCTGCAGCATGCGCAACACCACCGTGCTCCTGGACTCGGACGGCCGGGTGCTCTTCGCCGTACCCAACCAGGACGGCCGGGCGCTGGGCGATGCGTTCACCCTTGCCGCCGAGCGGGGCATGGAGTTCTACCAGGCGGGGGGGCACTGGCCGGGCCCCATCTTCACCGCCCCGCGGCTGCTGTGGCTGCGCAACAACGCCCCGGACCTGCTCGAGCGCACCGTGTGGGCGACCTCCCTCTCCGACTGGATGGGTTTCCGCCTCTCGGGCGGTCTTTATGCCGAGAGGTCGCAGGCGGGAGAGACCGTCCTCTTCGACCATCACCGCCACGACTGGGCCTTCGACCTCATAGGATCCCTGGGCTTCAGCACCTCCCTCTTTCCCGAAACCGTCGATTCCGGAACCCCCATCGGCAAGCTCACGCCTGAAGCGGCGGAACACCTCGGCCTGGCGCCGGGCATCCCGGTGGCGGCGGGCGGCGCCGATACCCAGTGCGGCCTCCTGGGGACGGGAGGCGTGCGGGCCGGGGACGTGGGCGTGATCGCAGGCACCTCCATGTCCGTGCAGCAGGTCTGCGGGGAATTCGTGCTGGACGGAGAGGGGCGGCTGTGGAGCGGGCAGCACGTGGTGCCCGGGATGTACGTCCTGGAGAGCAACGGACTGCTCTCGGGCACGGTCCTGGAATGGTTCTCGCGCATCATCCGGCCCGACAGCGACGACCCCCTCGGCGTGCTGCTGCGCGAGGCCGGACTATCCGAGCCCGGGGCGGCCGGCGTGTATTCGACCTTCGGGGCGCACATAGGAGACGCCCGCGAGATCAACATCATCCTGGGCAGCCTTACCATGTCCCACATGGTCACCCCCGATACCCTTTCCTGCCGCATGCACATAAGCCGGGCCCTGCTGGAGGGTATCGCCTATTCGGCGTGGGCGAACACCGCGCAGGTCATCGAGGTGAGCGGCCTGGACCCGGAGGTCGTGGCCGTCTGCGGGGGCATGTCCAAGAGCGCGTTGTGGACCCAGATAGTCAGCGATATCGCGGGAAAGCGGGTGAGGGTGCCGTCGGTGACCGAGAGTTCGGCACTGGGCGCGGCCATATGTGCCGGAGTGGGGGCGGGGGTGTTCCCCGACGTGGTGGAGGGCGCCCGCCGCATGGTGGAAGTGGAGCGGGAGCAGCAGCCGGGGGCGGAGAGCGAGAAATACCAGGGCCTGTACGCCGGCTGGAGGGAGGCCATGGAAAAGAGGGCCGAGTGCGACACCCACGTGGCGGGCCAGATGGCCATGGCCATGCTCAGCCGCCCCCCCGCCGCCTGCGAGGCCCCGGTCGCCTTCCGCCCCCGCGTCCTGGTGACCGCCTCCATGGACGAAGCGGCCCTGGCCGAGCTGCGCGAGATGGGGGAGGTCTCCTTCCGTCCCTGGAGGGAGGAGAAGACCGTACTCGCCGGCGCGGAGCTGGTGGAGGCGCTGCGGGACAGCGACGTCTTCATCACCGAGATGGACATCGTTGACTTCGAGGTGTTGAGGGCGCTGCCGGGGTTGAAGATGATCGTCTGCTGCCGCGTGAACGCGGTGAACGTCGACCTGGAGGCGGCCACCGCCTTCGGCATACCCGTGGCCAACACCCCGGGCAGGAACGCGGACGCGGTGGCGGACCTGGTGGTGGCGTTCATGGTCATGCTGGCGCGCAAGTTGCCGGAGGCCTCCCTGTTCCTCAAGCGGGAGGACATCGAGGCGGGGGACATGGCCAGGATGGGAGAAGCGTACCTCGCGTACCAGGGAAAGGAGCTGTGGCGCAAGACGGTGGGGCTGGTGGGGCTGGGCAGCGTGGGGACCAGGGTGGCCCGCCGTCTCAAGCCGTTCGGGGCCCGCGTGCTTTTCTGCGACCCCGGGGTGGAGGCGGGAGAGGGGACG
>CAYPZH010000041.1:0-15576 GCA_964415205.1 uncultured Actinomycetota bacterium
GTCGGCGCCGTAGACCTTGGTGGCGATGGCCTCGATCTTCTCCTTGATGGAGGCGTCGTCCGGATAAAGGAACTTGAAGTCCTTGGGCTGGTCGCAGGCGGCCACGATGGCTTCCGCCGCCTCCTTGCCTCCCTCGCCGCCCTTTGCCCATACGTCGATGGGAACGCATGCCGCGACACCGGCCTCTTCCGCCAGCTTCTTGACCAGGGCGGTCTCGGCATCGGTATCGGTTACGCGGCGGTTGAGTGTCACCACCACCGGAACGCCGAAGAGCTTCATGTTCTCTATCTGCTTGATCAGGTTACCCGTTCCCTGCTCCAGGGCGGGCATGTTCTCCTTTTTCACCAGTTCCTCATCGAGCTTCTTGCCCGGCCGGGCCTCGAAGGCGCCTCCGTGCATCTTGAGGGCGCGGATGGTCGCCGTGATCACGATGCAGTCGGGGGTGACTCCAGAGTAGCGGCACTTGATGTTCATCATCTTCTCCGCCCCCATGTCTGCGCCGAAGCCGGACTCCGTCACCACGTAATCACCGCACTTCAACGCCACCAGATCGGCGACGATGGAGTTGTTGCCGTGGGCGATGTTGGCGAAGGGACCCGCATGCATGATGCAGGGGTTGTGCTCCAGGGTCTGGATGAGGTTGGGTCTGAGGGCTTCCTTCATGAGCACGGTCATGGCCCCCGCCGCCTTGAGGTCCTCGGCGGTGACCGGTTTGCCATCGTAGGTGTAGGCGACCACTATGCGCGAAAAGCGCTCCCTCAGGTCCTTGAGGTCTCTCGCCAGCGCCAGGATGGCCATTACCTCTGAGGCTACGGTGATGTCGTAGCCGGTCTGGCGGGGGTAACCGTTCTCCCGTCCGCCCAGGCCGATGACGATGTCGCGCAGGGCGCGGTCGCTGATGTCCACCACCCTCCTCCAGGAGATGGTGAGGGGGTCGATGTTCAAGGGGTTACCCAGCAGGATGCTGGTGTCGATCATCGCCGCCAGCAGGTTGTTGGCGGCTCCCACCGCATGGATATCGCCGGTGAAATGTAGGTTGAGGTCCTCCATGGGGACTACCTGAGAGTAGCCGCCCCCGGCTGCACCGCCCTTGATGCCGAATACGGGGCCGAGGGAGGGTTCGCGCAGGGTCAACACCACGTTCTTGCCGATCTTGGCCAGGGACTCTGTGATACCGATGGAGGTCACCGTCTTTCCCTCGCCCAGGGGGGTGGGGGTGATGGCGGTGACGTCGATATATTTGCCGTCGGGCTTGTCTTTCATCCTTTCCAGGACGGCGTCGAAATCGATCTTTGCCTTGTACTTGCCGTAGAGATCGATCTCGTCATCCTCCAGGCCCATCTTCTTGGCGATCTCGACGATTGGGAGTAGTTCCGCCGCTTGCGCGATTTCCAGGTCACTCGGAACCATGCTGCAACTCCTTTCCTTATGCTCGCATCGTACTACGGTCGTTTTTCTCTCTCATCCTTTCGGCCCCATGGCCGGATTTCGACGTATATAAAACCGAAGGCTCACGGCCTTCCCGTGAAGGCTCCAGAGTCCCCGGTGAAGTCCTCATCGCGAGTGGTCGGTGCTTTATAACCCCTCCGGCACACCCAGAGTATTATATCCATAACCCTCCCATAATGCAAATGAAAACAGCACAGGTGTGTACCGGGTTTTCGCTGGTAGATGCTTTGTTTTAACGGGGTTCCGCGGCCTACGCCGGGCTCCTGGACGCATCTCGCGATGCTGCCGCAAACACCGGGGCAGGACGGGCCGCCCGGACTGCCGCCACCCCTCCCGCGCGCAGGGATCAAACCTTGTTCACCAGCGGCGCACATGTATTGCCGCCGATGGACATCACGCCCTGTCCAGGCCGGGCGCGAAGTCAGCCGGTTTTTTCAGCCATGGGTGATGGTCGGGGCCTGCTCGGGTTCCTGGCCGCCCGTTCCCTCGAAGTACATGTCCTCCCGCTCGAGGATGTCCGCAGGGTAGGGCTCCACTATCCTCCACCCCCTCCGCAGGTCCTCGGGGAGCGATTCCTCGACCTTAGCGGCCACGTCCTCGCGGAGCATAGTCTTGAGAAGGCCCACGATGACCCTCACCGCGCTGTCGGCCTGTTTAAGGCTCTCCAGCCCCGCCTCTTCCTTGATCTTCGTCAACAGTTCCTTGCGGTCCATCACCTTCCCCCTCTTTTCATATATTTTCTTATACATTTCTATTATCCCCACCAGGCGCTTTGGCTAAAACGTGTGTCCCCGCCAAGCGGGGGTCAGGTCATGTTTTTTGCCTACCGCGGCATTTTGCCCGTTCGCACCTGCGGCTTTGTGCATTGCATGCAAGACATGGCAACGGCGTTACGCGCCGCTTTCTACCCTGCGTCGATTATTGCTGCCAGTGGGAGGCTACTATCTCCGCGACCTCCATCTCACGGCCGAAGAGGAAGTGGTCGGAGCCCTCGATAACAGACAGCTCCGCCCCCAGGCGCGAGGACAGTTCCCGCAGTTTAATGAGGTCGTTGAACTGGTCGTGTGCTCCACTTACGATGAGCGTGTGCGCCGGAGGGACGGCGTCGGGTGCATCAAGGAAATAGAAGAAGTCGAATCCCACCATGGGCGGACTCACCAGGGCGACCCTGCTCGCGCGGTTGTCCTTTACCGCCCACCTCAGACCGACCCACGCCCCGAAAGACCACCCGACCAGCGCCAGGGCACCGCAGTCGACGTCATGCCTTTCCGCGAGAAAACGGTATGCCCCCTCCACGTCCTCTACCTCGCAAAGGCCTCCGGTGGGTATTCCACCGCTCATGCCCACGCCGCGGAAATTAAAGCGCAGGCATGCCCAGCCCCGCATGACCAGCACGCGCGCCATCACCTCCAGCAGGGGCACGTACATCGAGCCACCCCCGATGGGATGAGGATGGCAGAGTATGCAGGCCGGGGGCCGCTGCGCGCCTTCCGGCATCTCCAGTATGCCCTCCAGCCTTATCTGCTCCACGCAGTCCGCGTAGAATGCCACCCGCTCCGTTCCCATGCACCGCTCCCTGTTCACGTCGCCGCAGCCGCCGCAAACATATTACGGCATGGCCCCGTCCCGTCGCCACCCGTCGCCGTCCGCCACTACCTTTCCCCGCAGCGTTGCCGGCGGAGCGCTACGCGTCGCCGGGGTACGCCCATTGACAGCGGCCGCCGCAAGCGGACCGGGTATTGGCCGAGGACGGGCACGACCTTAGCGCCCCCACATCGACCCGGGTCAGCGGCCGCCATATGTGGTTTAATAATCTTCGTACGGCTGCAGGTTTCCGCGCATGAAAAGAGCGTGGACAGACGACCCGTGGCAGGTCGAGGGAAAAGGGGAATGACATGGATTACGACGTCATAGTGATAGGCGGAGGATATGCCGGGCTCTCGGTCGGTGCCCTTCTGGCTCACAAAGGATACGAGGTACTGCTGCTGGAGAGCTCGAAATCCCTGGGCGGCAGGGCCGGTTACATGGAGAAAGACGGTTATACCGTGGAATACGGCCTGCACGATAACCGCTCCGCGTCCGACGGGGCCGCGGCCGCGGTCTTCCGCCGCCTCGGGCGCGAACTGGAGTTCATCATCCCCGGCGAGCCGGAACTTTGGCGGCAGGGAGAGTTCCAGCCCCTGCCCAACAACGTGGGCAAGATATTCAAGTCCCCCATGCTCCCGCTGCCGGCCAAACTGAGCGCGGCGCGCTACCTGGTCAAACTGGTCATGGGCGACCCGGCCAAGAAATACCAGGTCTCCCTGGAGGAGCTGACGTCCGGGTGCAAGTCTGAGGAGACGCTGGAGATACTGCGCGTCATCTCGGGCATCGGCATCATCGCTCCCGAGCCGCGCTATGCTTCCGCCGGCGAGTTAGCTGCCTACCTGAAGAAGGCGTTGCGCTCAAAGGAAAAGGTAGGTTACCCAAAGGGCGGCACGCGCAGCATCATCGAAGGCCTGCGGGAAGAACTGGAGAAGAACGGGCAGATATTCACGGGGAGCCGGGTGACGCGCCTGATGCTCAAGAAGGGGCTGGTGAACCAGGTCAAGACGGAAACCACCACCTACAGCGCTTACGCGGTGGTAAGCGCCATACCGGTGCAGGGCTTGCCTGACCTCTTTGGGGGCAAAGACCTGCCCATGCGGTTCGTGAAGAAAGCGCGGGACCTCGTCCCCACCGCGGGCATCTCCATGGACATCGGGCTCAAGGAGCCGGTGTCGGACAAAGACGGGCTGCTGGTCACCTCGGAACCGCTGAGCATGGGCCAGTTCACCTCCAACATCGACCCCGGGATGGCGCCCGCCGGCCGCCAGCTCCTTTCCTGGTACTACCCGCTGCCCCTGCCCTGGGTGAAGAACGCCGAGAAGATGGAGCGCGAGGAGCAGCGCCTGCACGAGCTGCTGGAGGAGATGTTCCCCGGCATCTGGAAGGCGGTGGACTGGGAGCGCACCCTGCGGCTGTCCATGGTGGACGGGTTTTTGCCGCGCCCGGGGCAGACGCGGGACGACCGTCCCGGCTTCACCATCCCCTCCCTGGACAACTTCTTCCTCTGCGGCGACACCACCCGTGCCGAGGGCACCGGAGGAGATACGGCCTTCAACTCCGCCATCCACGTCTCCGGCCTGGTGGACGACTACCTGGAGGAGATAACCGAGGACGAGGACTGAGGCGAGAAAGGAGCGCGCATGGAAAGGCATCCCTCCCTGGCCAACGCTGAGGACAGCATACTGGTGGTCATCGACCCGCAGGAAAAGCTGGTGAGGATGATACACAACCGCGAGGAAGTGGTGGATACCATCGTGCGCCTGCTTAAGTTCGCGGCTATATTCGACATCCCGGTGGTGCTGACGGAGCATTACCCCCAGGGGTTGGGGTACACCGTGGACGAGGTCAAGGGGGCAATCGCGGCGTACGAACCTGTCGTCAAGCGCATCTTCAGCTGCTTCGGCGTGCCGGAGTTCGCCGAGGCGCTCGCCGCGACAGGAAGGAAGCGCCTGCTGGTCACAGGGATAGAGACCCACATCTGCGTCAGCCAGACGGTGCACGACGCCCTGCAGCGGGGTTACCTCGTCCAGGTAGTGGCGGACGGCACGGGCACGCGAAAACGCGAGGACCACGAGACCGCACTGTCCAGGATGCGCGGCGAGGGGGCCGTCATCACCACCTCCGAGGCGCTTATCTACGAGGTTACCTGCCGCGCGGACTCCGGCGAGTTCAAGTCAGTGCTCGACCTTGTGAAATGAGCAGGAAGCGCCGGTATTATATGGCCAGCGGATGTCTCCTAGGCCTGACCCTGCTGGGCCTGGGATGGGGACTCTGCAATTTTTACCTCGTCGCAGCGGGAGCGTTGGCCATCGCCGCCTCCGTGACCTGGTTGACCATCCCCATGCCCACCATCCTTTAAGGCGGAGGAATAGATGCGAGAAGAAATAGATACCTCTGACCTGCCGCAGCCGTCCTATCCTGACCTCATCCTCACCGGGGAGAGGACGCTGCCGGGCGTGAAAGAGGAGAACTACTGGTTCCAGCGCCACCTTGCCGCCTACGAGTTTGTGCTCGGTTTCGCGCGGGGAAAGAGGGTGCTGGACCTGGGCAGCGGGGAGGGTTACGGCACCGACCTGCTGGCCACCCGCGCCGGCCTGGCGGTGGGGGTTGACCTTGCTCCGGAGGCCATCTATCATGCGCGCCACACCTACCGCCGCCCCAACCTGCGCTTCGTATATCGCGATCTGTACGACCTCGACCTGGACGACGCCTCTTTCGACCTCGTTTGCTCCCTGCAGGTGATCGAGCACCTTCACCACCCGGAGACCTTCATGCGCGAGGCCAGGCGCGTGCTGGTACCTGGCGGCATTTGCTTCATCTCCACCCCTAACCGGCTGCTCATCTCCCCGGGACGCGACGAGCCGCTGAATCCCTTCCACATCACCGAATACGATGCGAGGCAGTTCCGGGACTTCATGCAGGAGTTCTACCCCAGCGTGGACATCCTGGGGTTGTTCCACGCCCGCCGCCTGCGCCTGCACGATATGGTTTCCAGGCGCAATTTCTCGCAGTTCTGCCTGGACATGCCGCCACGCCTGGAGCGCCTTTTCTACCGGCCTTTCTTCGTCCCCTCCATCAAAACACGGGATTTCCGCTTGAGTCCCACCGGCCTCGATGAGGCGGTGGACTTCATAGCAAAGGGCATTAAGCCGGGCCCAGGCGACGGGGCTGGAAAGGACTGACATGGCCCGCGCAGCCACCGTCATCCTCCTGCACAGCCATATGCCTTACGTGCGCCGCAACGGCGACTGGCCCGTGGGCGAGGAGTGGCTCCTGGAGGCTTGGGCCGAGAGCTACATACCCCTCTGGGGCATCATCGAGGATCTGACCACGGGGGCGCTTACCGGCAGGCTCTGCCTTACCATGACCCCGGTTCTTGCCGAGCAGCTCCAGGACGCGTACATGGAGGAGAGGCTAGACTGGTACCTGAAGAACAAGTTGCGCCATTCCATGCATGAAAAGGAACGCCTCCAGGATATGGGCGACGATCCACGCCGCCGCCTGGCCTCTTTTTTCGGCGACGAGTACCGCGGTTTGCTGGACCGCTTCGAGCGGAGCCTGCGCGGCAGGATGATAAAGGTCCTGGCTGAGGCCATGGACGCCGGCGTGGTGGAGGTGCTGGCCAGCGCGGCCACCCATGCCCATCTCCCTTCCCTGGGTTCAGACACCCATGTGCGGGCCCAGATCGAAATCGGCCTCGAGAGCTACCGCCGTTGCTTCGGGCGCGACCCCCACGGTTTCTGGCTCCCGGAATGTTCGTACACCCCGGGCCTTGACAATGCCCTCAGTGGTTTCTCCCCGCCGCTTTCCTACGTCGTCCTGGACTTTACCGCACTGAAAGAGCGCAACGCGGCCGCACGTACATGGGAACCGCACCGACTCGGCGGTACTCCCCTGGTTGCGCTACTGCGCGACCGAACCGCGCACGAACTGGTATGGACAATGCATGGATATCCCTCGGGGGGAGACTACCGCGAGTTCGCGAAGCGCGATTACGAAGGACAGGGCTTCCAGTACTGGAGGGTCACCTCCGGTGATACCCCACTGGACGCCAAGGACGTCTACGATCCCGGCAGGGCGGAGGAACGGGCGAGGGCGGACGCCGAGGACTTCGCAGCCAGGCTCAGGCGGCGCCGTGAAGAGCTTGCTGAACCCGCTTCCGGCCGGAGAGGAACGGCTTTGTTGCTCGCTGCCTACGACACCGAACTGATGGGGCACTGGTGGAGGGAGGGACCGAGCTGGTTGCGGGAGGTACTCCGGCTGCTCGGCGAGGAGACCGAGCTCGCCTGCCGCGCGGCGGATGGCGCACTGGGGGAGGACACGCCCGTGATCTCCCCCGGCATGACCGCCTGGAACACGGACGGGACCTTCTCCAGCTGGGTGAACCCGGGCACGGTGGAATTATGGGAACAGACGCACCGGGCGGAGGTTGATCTCGAGCGCCTCGCCCGCACCGCCAACGCGGACACTGCGATGTACGAACGCGCCGCGGCACAGGCGGCCCGCGAGCTGCTGCTCATGGAGTCGAGCGACTGGACCTTCATGATCTCCCGCGACGCCGCCGCAGCCTATGCCCGGGACCGTTTCGAGGCGCACCGCGCCCGTTTCCGCGTTCTCGCCGATATGCTGGAGCGCGGAGAGGTCAACGCGCATACACTGGCCGACCTGGAGGAGACCGACAACCCCTTCCCTTGGCTCACGATAAGTCACTGGTTATGATCCATGCCGTATCTGTCTCCGGGAGGGTGTGGGTCAGCGCCTTGCGCAGATCCTATTACCTCGGGCCAGGCTCACGGCCGAAGGCCCATCAAGACCTGACTCCAGACTCTCATCACCTCAGACAGGGTCACGGCCGAAGGGGCGCCAGCTCCGAAGGCGTGGGACAGGTCCCCGTTGACCCGTTCTAAACGTACTCGAAATGATTCTCGTTGACTCATTTGGAATGTACGCGAAATGTTTTTCGGTGGCTTAGACCGGCGAGTACCATGCTCGGGAGCCGTTGGGGTCAGGTCTTGTATGCGCGCCATAAAAGCGCTGGTGCGAACTGGGAACATACCGCGGTATGCAAAACACAAGACCTGACCCCGATACTGGCGGTTGCCATATACGTGGGGTTTTATTAGAATATTTGTGCTCGTATTAACGGACATGGCATCTCGAACGAGTAAAGGCGACCGGAGAGGTCGCTTTGCTGCGTCAGAGCGGGGTGGACGATGAACGCGCTGATCCTCTCCTGGGAATACCCGCCCAGGATCATCGGAGGGCTTGGGACCCACGTACACCAGCTGGCCGTGCACCTGGCCCGCACCGGCATCAACGTCCATGTTGTGACGAAGGACGCGCCGGACGCGCCGGACTTCGAGGTCGCGGAGGGCGTAAACATCCACCGCGTCCCCCTCTACCCGCCGGAGATCCCCCAGGAGGAATGGGTGCCCTGGACCCTGCAGTTCAACGTGGCCTTGCTGGAGCGGGCCATACCCATAATCAACGAGAGGATAGGCAGGGTGCACGTGCTGCACGCCCACGACTGGCTGGTGGCCCACGCGGCCATCGCCCTCAAGCACGCTTACCGCATCCCCCTGGTGGCCACCATCCACGCCACGGAATACGGGCGCCACCAGGGATTCATACCGGAGGGCATGTCGAGGATCATCCACCAAATAGAATGGTGGCTGACCTTCGAGAGCGTGCGCACCATAACCTGCAGCAATTATATGAAGGACGAGGTGAAACACATCTTCGAGCTCCCCGTGGACAAGATAACCGTCATCCCCAACGGCATCGAGTACGAGCTCTTCCGCAGCGACGAGGACACCGCGCGCATACGCAAGCAGTTTGTCGAGCCGGACTCGCGCATGATCTTCTTCGTGGGGCGGCTGGTTTACGAGAAGGGCGTGCAGACAGTCATCGAGGCCATGCCCCGGGTGCTGCAAGAGTTCCCAGACCTACGTTTCCTGGTGGCGGGAACCGGACCTCACGTCAGGGCCCTGCAGGTGATGATAGACGAGCTGGGCCTGGGCGAGAAGATAAAGCTCCTCGGCTTCGTGGACGCGGATAAGCTGCCGCTTTTCTACAAGTGCGCCGACATCACCGTGGTCCCCAGCATCTACGAGCCCTTCGGCATGGTGGTGCTCGAGGCCATGGTGGCGGGATGCCCGGTCATCGTGGCGGACACCGGGGGACTCAAGGAGATCGTGGTGCACGAGGAAACCGGCCTGTGCTTCAAGCCTGGCAACCCCGAGTCCCTGGCCAAAGCGATGATGCGGGTGCTGCGGGACAAGAGCCTGGCGCATCGGCTCACCAGCGACGCCCAGAAGTTCATCGGCGAGAAGTTCAACTGGGAACGCATCGCCCGCCATACCATGGAAGTCTATCAACGCTCCATAAAGGAATACGAGTACCGGCCACGCGTGCTCTCCGTCTGCCCCCCCATCCCCCAACGCGCCGAAGGAAGCTAACCTTCCCGCGCAACGGGAAGGCGTGTTGCGAGGAGCGCAGCGACGCGGCAATATTAGAGTAAGGCCAGGCCTGGCACGTGTACATCGGGATGTAAGTCAATGGATCTAGAGTTAAAACAAGGCCTCGACCGCATATTCCACCCCGCTTCCGTCGCCATCGCTGGCGCCTCCGAACGCATGGACAACCCGGGCACGCTCTTTCTGCGCGCCCTCAAGGACATGGGTTTCAGCGGCGGCCTCTATCCCGTCAACCCCCGCCATGAAGAGGTCCTGGGGCTGCGTTGCTTTCCCGCCATCACCGCGGTGCCCGGACCCCTGGACCTGGTGATACTGGCTGTGCCGCCCGCGGCCGTGCCGGGGTTGGTGCGGGAATGCGCGGCCTGCGGAGTCGGAGGGTGCATCATCAACACCGCCGGTTTCTCCGAGACGGGGCGTGCGGAGGGGATCGAGCTGGAGAGCGAGATAGTAGCGGCGCTGCGCGGCAGCGCCCTGAGGTTGGTGGGTCCGAACTGCATGGGCATCTATTCCGCCCGGGGAAAGCTTGCCCTCTTCGCGGGGATGTTCCCGTCCAACGGGCGTGCCGGCATGATATCCCAGAGTGGAAGCCTCTCCAGCATCACCTACTGGGCCGCCCTGGAACGCGGTATCTGTTTCGACAAGATCGTCTCCAGCGGAAACGAGCTGGACCTCAACTGCGCCGATTTCCTGGAATACCTGGCCGCCGACCCGCACAGCGAGATCATCGTGGCTTACCTGGAGGAAGTGCGCGACGCCCGCCGTTTCCTGGAGGCGGCCATAGCGCTGCGCGGCAGGAAGCCGGTGGTCGTCTTCAAGGCTGGGCTCACCGCCTCGGGGAGCAAAGCCGCCGCCAGCCACACCGCCGCACTGGGAGGCGACGCCGAGGTGTTCGGGGGCGCGGCACGCCAGGCGGGGGTCATCCTGGTGCAGGACCTGGCGCAATTGCTCGACTGCACCGCCGCCCTCTATCACCTGCCCCCGTGCCCGGGGAACCGGGTGGCCATCGTCAGCTCCCCCGGGGGACTTGCGGTCAACTGCGCCGATGCCGTGGAGCGGTACGGACTTGAGCTGGCTCCCCTCACCGCGGAGACCCGCTCTAGGGTGGCGGAGTTCCTGCCCGCCGAGGGCACCTCGTTCTCCAATCCCGTGGACCTGGGATTCGGTGCGGTCGTCCCGGGCAATTACCTCAAGACCCTGAGGATACTGGAGGAGGACCCGACGGTGGATATACTCATGACCGTGGGCACCGCCCCCGCCTCACGCGACGGGGACATCGGCCTCATCGCGGCCATTACCGGGGAGATGCTGGAGGCGCGCGCGACCGTTTCCAAGCCGCTGGTATCGGTGCTCTTCCCCAGTTCCTTCGTGGCCCCCCACCTGGCCAGGCTCCACGCCGCCGGGATCCCCGCCTATATGACCCCCACCGCCGCCTGTTTCGCCCTCAGCGCCTACCGCGATTTCCACGCCGCCGCGCAAGAACGCATATGACCGCTGGGCGTCTGTGCCCGGGTCAATCCGCTTTCCCGCGCAGCTGGCGCGCGGCTTCCCCCGGGTCGAGGATACTCAGGCTCATGCCCGTAGCGAGCTCGAACCCGGCGCTGATTATGATGCGCGGCACCATCTCCAAGTGCCAGTGATAATATGCGTAGTCCCCGCCGTCGCAGGGAGAGCTGTGCAGCCAGAGGTTGTAGGGCGGGCCGCCGAGCAGGCGGGACAGCGCCCCCAGGGAGCGCGTGAGCACATCGGCCATTCCCGCGACCTCCTCCTCGCCGCAGGAGGCGAAGTCCGGGTTGTGGCGGCGGGGCGCGAAACGCATCTCGAAGGGGGCGCGGGAGGCGTAGGGGACCAGGGCGATCCAATGCTCGTTCTCCGTCACCACCCTGCCGTCCTCATGCGCTTCCTCCACCTCCATGCACAGCGGGCAGCCCTTACCGGAACGGCGCCGTGCCTCACGCAGCTCGTCCGCCACGGCCCGTGTGACCATGGGCAGCACGAAGACCTGGGTGTGGGGATGATCGAGGGATGCCCCCGCCTCCCTCTTGTTGTTGATGATTATCTGCACCTGTCTCACCGTGGGCATGGACGCAAAATGCCGGTAGCGCTCACGGTAGGCATGCATCAGCCCGGTCGCTCCAGCCAGGTCCATATCGCCAAGAGAGAGGTTGTGGTCGGGAGAGTTTATGATGACCTCGTGGTCACCGTGGGCGGGGATGCCGACCCTGGTGCCGCGCCTCCAGCCGCGTCCCTCTGCCTCCGGCATGAAGGCGGGGTAGAGGTTGGGCACCACCCTGATCTTCCAGCCGGGTGAATCGGGAGGCCCGCCTCCCCGGCCCGCTGCCCAGGTCTCCGGCGGGGTGAGGGACTCGTTGCCGGGGCAGAACGGGCAGACGGGTCCGCCCGCGCCCTGTCCCGGGACGGCGCCGGGACGGCGCGAACGCCCTACCGCGAGGATGGACCACGTCCCGGTGACGGCATCGCGCCTTATCTCCGGAAGCGGCATCGCGGCGTCCATGTCGCTCATGCTTACCATCACCCTCCTTCCGCGCTCGTACGGCCTGATCGCCCCGGCCAAGCGTTCAAGCGCGGCGTTCCTCGCCCCCCTTCTCCGGCGCACCGCCCCCTTCGCCCTCCCCCGCCTCCGCGGCGTCGCTGTGCGGCCGCGGCCTCCAGCCCAACACCCGGGCGGGGACTCCGCCGACCACCGCGTAAGGCGGCACGTCGCGGTTGACCAGGCTCATGGCCCCGATCACCGAGCCCCTTCCTACGGTCACTCCGCGCAGGATGGATGTCTTTTCGCCCACCCATATGTCGCCTTCCAGGCGTACGGGCTTCTTGGTGATGCCCTGAGAACGGATGGCGATCACCGGGTCCCAGTAATTGTGGTCGAAGTCCACTATGTAAACGGAGTCGGCGAAGAGGCACTCTGGCCCTATATACACCCCGGCGTAACAGTTGACTGTGTTGTCGGTGCCGAAGATGGTGTTGTCGCCGATGAAGAGCTCACCCTCGTGGCAGCGCAGGGCGTTGTTGGTTCCGATCCACACCCAGCGGCCGATGCGGATGGTGGCCCCTTTCTTCACCACCACCTGGTAGCGTCGCGGCAGGAAGATGAACCCCTCCGTCTTCACCCGCGGGTGCAGTACCTTGAAACGCAGGAAACGGTAGAGCCAGCGCCAATAGCGTGGGCCGTACATGCGCCTCTTGCGCACGAAACGGGCGGTGCGCACCAGCCAGGTCCAGCCGTGCGGCCTCTCCCTGGGGCCGTATACCGGCCCGGCCCCCTTCTCCACCTCCCGCAGGGCGTCCACCATCCCGTTTTTCATCGTCGCCGTTCACATCCTTATCCCGTCACCAGCAGGAGCGGGCGCCGCGACCGTTCGCTCCTCGCGCCTTGGGGCATATGAGACTTTATTTCTCCAGGTAGACGATGAGATTGTAGAACCAGCCGCGGGGCAGGAAGGCGTATAGCTTCTGGTCCCAGCCCCTCACACGTTTGTAGGTGTTGTAGGCCCCCCAGCGCCAGCGGTCGCTGATGTTGTCCTCGCTGACGCTGCCCTCGACGGTGCGGATCATCCACCCGATGAAGCTGGAGATGAATTCCTCCGACTCGAAGCGCACCTTGGAGAAGCGTGCCCGGCGCGCCATGTCGCACAGCTCGCGGGGGCGGAAGTTGTGGATGTCCACCATGAACTCCAGCTCCTGCAGTTCGTGGTCCTCGGGCGAGCCGGAGGCGTCATAGCGGCGCAGCACGATCCTCTTCTTTGCCAGCCTGCCCCCCAGCCGCGCGTACCACCTCACCGCGAAGGATGCCAGGGCCTTGGCCACACGTGCCAGGCGGTGCCCCACCACCGTGGGCTCCCCCGCCACCACGCAGCGGCCGCCCGGTTTGAGCACGCGCTGTATCTCCCGGAACGAAGCGTCAAGGTCTGGCAGGTGGTGCAGCACGGCGTGCCCGATAACCAGGTCGAAGGACGCGTCCTCGTATGGGAGGCGCTCCGCGTCGGCCTGCTGGAGATGCACCTTTATGCCGAGTTCGTCTGCGTTGTCCTGGCAGACATCGAGCATCCCCTGGGATATGTCGCACCCCCAGGCTTCGTCCAGCACCCCGGCCAGCCCCAGGTTGAGCATGGCGTATCCGGTGCCGCACCCTATCTCCAGCACGCGTAACCCGCGAGGGAAAGGCCCTCCCAGGCCCAGTTCAAACTTGGAGAGCACGAACTCGGCCATGTCCGCATCGAAGCGTATGGCCCACTTCTTGTCGTAATCGCGGCTGGTCTCATCGTGAAAGACCAGGTTCGCTTCCTTGATATCCATAGCCATGATTATATGCATGAGTCCTGGGCAAGGAAAGAGCGCCGTGCAGCAGGCACGCATATGCGGAGGCACCTTCACGGCGCGCGGAAGCGGCGGGAACCTTTACAGCACACAGAGGCGGCGGGAACCATTAATATAGATGGCATGGAAAAGCAAGCAAGGCTGGCGGGAGGTGCGGCCCGTGAGGGATGAACTCGTGACCGGCCTGGCTACCCGCGGTGTCGGCAGGCTGCGCCCCCTGCCGGCGCGGTGGTGGGCCCCCGGGGATATCGTCCTGGTGCTGGCGGTGGCCGCCCTGTGCACGTTCCTCATCGCGCAAAGCGTGGCCGGGACCGGTACCGGCTCCGGTCTCCGGGTGAGAGTGACCTCCGGCGGCAAGGAGGCCCTGTCGCTCCCCCTGGATGAGGATACCGGCGAGCTGAGCGTGAGCGGTTTCGAGGGAGAGAGTCACCTGGAAATCCGCGGCGGCAGGGCACGCATGGTGGATTCCGCCTGCCCGGACAAGCTCTGCGTCAGGACCGGCTGGATATCCAGCCCGGGCGAGAGTATCGTCTGTCTCCCCAACCGGGTGGTGATCGAGATAGTGAGCGGCGACGGAGGGCCGGATGTGGTCAACCAGTAAAAAAGCCGCCGCGGCCACGTATTTCCCCCCGGCGGACCGCCGCGCCTACCTGGTTAGCCGCATCGGTCTGCTGGTCGCCCTGGGCCTGGTCCTGCAGATCATCGAGGGGACCATACCCCCCGTCCTTCCCCTTCCCGGGGCCAGGCTGGGCCTCGCCAACCTGGCCACACTCATCGCCTTGGTCACCATCGGTCCCTGGGAGGCCCTGGCGGTGAACCTGCTGCGCTGCCTGCTGGGGGGACTGCTGCGGGGCAGTTTCATCGGCCTCACCATCAGCCTCACGGCGGGCACGGCGGCGACCCTGGTAATGATGGCACTGTATTATCTTCCCGCGGGTGTCCTCAGCCTGACGGGGATAAGCATAGCCGGCGCGGTGACCCACAACGCGGCGCAGCTGGCGGTGGCCATGTGGCTGGTGGGATTTCCTGGCCTGAAGCACTACCTCCCCTACTTGCTGCTCATCGCCCTTCCCACCGGCTTCCTCATCGGTCTGGCCGCGCGACGGTTGATGCGGTCGCTCGACCGCGCCTCTCCGGGGGAGGTGGGTTGAAGTGGACGGGCGAGACGTAGCCGCAGTGTCCTGCGAGGGAGTGTTTTTCTCTTACCCAGGCCGGGAGAGTGCCCCCGCCCTGCATAACATCTCCCTGCGCATACGTCAGGGTGAGTTCGTAGCCCTGGCGGGAGCGAACGGTGCGGGGAAATCCACGCTGTGCAAGCTGCTCAACGCCCTCATCCTCCCCGCCCGTGGCAGGGTTTTCTCCTGCGGGCTGGACACGTCTTCACCGCAGAACCTCGCATCCATACGCGCCCGGGTTGGGCTGATCATGCACAACCCCGACAACCAGATCGTGGGCCCCACGGTTGAGGACGACGTAGCTTTCAGCCTGGAGAATCTCAGCCTTGCCCGGGACGAGATGCGCGACCGGGTGGAGGAAGCCCTTGAGACCATGGGTCTCGTGGCGCTGCGGCGCCGCGAGCCACATCTTCTTTCCGTGGGAGAGAGAAAGCGCCTTGCGCTGGCGGGCGTGCTGGCCATGCGCCCCCGCGTCCTCGTCTCCGACGAATCCACCTCCATGCTCGATCCTCCCACCCGCGATGAGATCCTGGCGCTCTTCGCGTCTCTGAAAG
>CAYPZH010000041.1:15586-17653 GCA_964415205.1 uncultured Actinomycetota bacterium
GCCATTGGCCCCCCGGTCAAGTATACCACAGATACCCCACCCATGAAGATAAAACCCACCGGGTTTTTTTACTGGGGGTATTAGCGTTTATGAAATTGCGCACGGGCATGGCCGTGGTCCACGCTACCCACTCCCCAGAGGAGATAGCGGCGTCCGACCGCGTGCTCCTGCTGGGTGGCGGGCGCCTGCTCTATTCGGGCTCCCCGCGCGACCTCCTAAACGAGGAGGGCCTGTGCCGGGAGCACGGGCTGCGCATGCCCGCCGTTTACATGTTGGCGCAGGAACTCGAACGCAGAGGCCACGCGGTCGGAGACATGGCCCTGGACCCGAAGGAGGTGGCGGAACAGCTGTGGGCATCACGCTAAGCGGCGTGGGTTTCACTTATCTTCCCGGCACCCCGGTGTCCCGGGAGGTGCTGAGTTCCATCGACCTCGAGCTGCGCGAGGGCGAGGTCCTCTGCCTTACGGGCAGGACGGGGACCGGCAAGTCGACCCTCATCCAGATCATGGGCGGGCTCTTGTGCCGCGACCGCGGCGAGCTGTCCCTGGACGGGAAGATTATCGACGGCAGGGGCGGGCTGCGCGCCCTCAATGAGGCTGTGGGTACCATGCTGCAGTCTCCCGAGCGGCAGCTCTTCGCGGACACCGTGGGCGAAGACGTCGCCTTCGGCCCCCGCAACCGCGGGCACCGCGGCGGGGAGCTGGACTCCATGGTAAAAGAGGCCCTGACGGCGGTGGGCCTTGACCCGGAGGTATACTTTTCCCGCTCCCCCTTCTCCCTCAGCAGCGGGGAGATGCGTCGCGCCGCCCTGGCTGGGGTGTTGGCCATGCGGCCGCGTTTCCTGCTCCTGGACGAGCCCTCCTCGGGCCTCGACCCGGAAGGGCGCGGCCTACTCCACCGCGCCCTGCTGGAACAGCGTACCCGCGGGGTGGGCGTGCTGGTGGTGACCCACGACTGGGACGAGGTCGAGCTCTTGGCGGACCGCGTAGCCGTGCTGGCCCGGGGGCGGATCGCCATACAGGGAGAGAAAGAGGCGGTACTCACGCAGGCAGAGGGGCTTGAGGCAGCGGGGCTACGGCCGCCCGTCCTGGTGGCAGTATTCGCCGAGTTGCGCCGCCGCGGCCTCGATCTCCCGCACTGCCTCCCCTCCCCGCAGGAAGCAGCCGCCCTTGTCTTAGCCGCCCTGGGAGGTGCGGAGGGATGAGGGACCTCAACCGCATCAGCATCGGTCGGCACTATCCCATCGACTCTCCCGTGCACGACCTCGACGCGCGCGCCAAGATAATCTGCGCCATGTCCCTCATCGTAGGGGCTTTCCTGGCTGACAGCGCCGCCGGTGTGCTGGTCCTCTTCCTCTTCACCCTGCTGGTGGTGTTCGCGGCCAAGCTGCCTCCACTGCAGGTGATCGCGGCCCTGCGCACCGTTTTCGTCCTGCTTCTCATCACCGCGGCGGCGCAGCTTCTCTTCTCCCCCGGGCGGGCGCTGTGGGAATGGGGGCCTTTCACCATCACCAACACCGGTGTGCAAAACGGCGTCCTCTATTCACTTCGCCTTGCCATAGCGGTGATGGTCATGTGCGTGCTCACCATGACCACCAACGCGGTTGAGCTGCTGCTGGGGCTTGAGAGCCTGATGTCCCCGCTACGTCCGTTCAGGTTCCCGGTGCAGGAAACGGCGATGATCCTCACCACGGCCCTGCGCTTCCTGCCGGTGATGCTGGGCCGCGCCGGCGAGATCGCCCGCATCCAGGAGGCGCGCGGCGCCGATCTCTCCAGCGGGAGGCTGCTGCGCCGCGTGCGCTCCCTGCTGCCGCTCCTGGTGCCGCTCTTCAGCAGCTGCTTCCGCGACGCCGAGGAACTGGGAACGGCCCTCGCCTCCCGGGGATACCGGGGGGGCAGGGCCCGTTCCCGTTACCGAACGGCGCACTTCGGCTGGAGCGGACTGGCCTCGCTGGCCGCCGTGGGCGCCGCCATACCCGTGGCCGTTTGGCTGCCGGTCTAGGTTCAGAGCTCATTTGTTGCGTATTCCGATATCCAACAATTGAGCTCTGACCCCAGGGAGTTTTCG
>CAYPZH010000042.1:0-17358 GCA_964415205.1 uncultured Actinomycetota bacterium
ACCAGTATGACCCACCTAATTGTTCGGAGGTGTCCGTTCACTATCATTCCAGGCCTGATTTCTTGAGTTTTTCAAGCCTAAGCTCTGACCTGATAGCAAGCGAACTGCATTTTCATACTCACCCATGTCGCGACCGCGCGACATGGGTGACTGACCCCAAAAGGGTTGCGGCCGAGGGGCCACCCCTGGGAACCTGCCAGCTACCAGGTGCGCAGGTAGACGCGGTCGCCGCGCTTTTCTGCGCGGGCCTTTTCCATGTGCCTGAGGAGAGCGAACTGCGTCTCCAGCTCCTTCGCCGTCACGCCCTCGCCTAGCCTCGCCAGCAGCTCCGGCGCCTCCAGGCCCCCCGTCTCCTCCAGTATCTCCAGGATGCGCTCCTGCAGGGGGTTCAGGGTCGTCCCCCCCAGCATCTTCTCGGTGGACTTGGCGCTGCGCACCGCCCAGGGGTCGCAGGCCTTCGTCTGCATGGAGGCATCAATGAAGCAGTCCTCGCAGACGGTGAGGCCCTGATATACCCTCTCCTCACCCGGTTCTATGTCCGCGTGGCATATCTCACACTCCATCGCCTTTCCTCCTCGTCCGCATACTCCGTCAGCATACCCGGCTCCCACCCCGTGACGCCTGACCCTGCCCGTTCCCGGGAGATCACACCCTTCCGCTCTTCCCGGCCCGGCCTCGGCTGTGTTATCAAGCGGCCGTGTCGGTGGGACGTTTACAGCCTTCTCAGTCTCAATCTCCAGCGCCTCCGTCCAGTGCGTCCAAAAGGTACATGGCCGTGTATGCGGCCGAAGGACCTCCACCCATGAGGATACCGGCGCTGGCGGCCTCGAGTATCTCCTCGCGGGAGGCACCCTCCTCCAGCGCCCCCTGGACGTGAACGCGTATGCACGGCTCGCACCTCACGGCCACCGACGCGCCCACCATTATCAGGCGCTTCATCCTGGCGCTGAGAGCGCCATCCACCAGCACCTCGTTGTGCAGCCCCGCAAATGCCTGCATGACGCCCGGGAGCTCTTCTCCCAGCCTCTCCATGGCTGTCAGCGCGTTTTTCTCCATGCGGCCTCACCTCCGCCCCCACTTTAGCCATCGGCTGTCATATGTTTCAATGATCCATCCCATCATGTCCGACCGAGTGGCACGTCTGGAGTCAACCCCAGTGTGTGCCATTTCGGTTGACCCCACAAGGGACGCGTTACGGTTGAAAATGGGTGGAAAAAATGTTATAAACTGAGCAGTTACTTGCGTTTTGAGCAGTGGTTTTGGGGGAAACGGCCGGTAGCCTTACTGCAGAGCTATAGGGTGAAATCCGTATATCCGACTAAGGGACGCGAAGAGACACATGCGAAAGAACTTGCCCGCTAATGCTTTTAAGACCATGTTCTTCCATGCCGTAATCTTCCCGTTTTTCCAGCATGTCGAGGGCGGCTGCGCCCCTTCATGCATCTTTCATACAGGCATCAAACAGCGTGGTTCACACGGATGGGGCCAGCAAGTCGGTAACCGGGGGTGACAAGGATGAAGAGAGCGTTCTTACTGCTTGCAACGATTGCGATCATCGCGATGACGACGGTCTTTCCGGCCGTGGCGGCCGCGGGGAGCGGCGGGGCGGCGCTCGCGCAGGAGAGCCGACCGCAGTTCTCGCTAGCGCCGGCCGCGGGTGTTTACGGTCAGGCCAGCCCGGATGACCCGGTGATATCGGGCACCGCCACGGACGAAAGCGGCGGCGCGGTATCCGGCGTCGTGGTCACCGCCACGGACAAGGTGACCCTCGCGGTGGCGGCCACCGACACCACTGACGCCGCCGGCAGCTACAGCTTGCAGGTGCCCGCGGGGACCTACGACATCGAGGCTGTCCCACCGGCCGCGAGCGGTCTCGAGTCGGGCGCCTACACCGACATGGCGGTGGCGGGCGACGCCACCCTGGACATCGTGTTCGTACCCGCAGACATCGTCACCTTCAGCGGTCGCCTGCTGGGCAGGGACGGCACGCCCATCCCCAACCAGACGGTATACCTCAAGCGCACCCCCTTCGGGAAGACGGCGACCACGGACGAACAGGGTAACTTCCTTATCAAGGTCCCGCCGGGCGACTACACCCTCGAGGTGATAAGCGGGCTCTTCGTCGTGCCCCCCAACACCCCCTCCTCCTACCAGGTGACCAGGAGCGGGGCCATCTCCCTCACCGGCAACACCACCATGGATATCACCCTGAGCGAAGTCTACCTCACCGGCAGGGTGACGGACCCGACGGGGCTCATCCCCGTGGCCGCCGCCATAGTGCACGTGAGCGGCGACACCAGCTTCGGCGCCTTCTCGGGCAGGTTCGACTGTTACGCCACCACCGACGCGCTGGGCAACTACTCCGCCGTCGTCTATCCCTCGTCCTCGGTGACCATCGAGGCGACGCCTCCCGACCTCAGCCTCTACGCCTACGCCAAGGAGACGGGCGTGAGCGTCCTTTCAGACACCACCAAGAACATCCACGCGCCGCTGGCCGTGAAGTTCAGCGGCAACGTGCGGGACCGGGACGGGGACCCCATCGCCGGCCAGAACGTCACCATCAAGAACTCCGTGCTCACCAAGGGAGGCACCAGCGACGAGGAAGGTGATTTCTCCATCGACGCCCCGACGGGCACTTACACGGTGGAGCTGTCCAACGGGTTCCTCACCGAGAACACCAACGCCCCCGACACCTACCTGCTCACCAGGGACTCGACCGTCACCCTCCTCCCCCTCATCGGCGCCACCGCGAACCTCACCGTGAACGAGGCCTACCTCACCGGGACGGTGGTGAGCTCAATGGGGACGCCGGTGCCGGACGTCCAGCTCCAGTTCAGCGCCACCGGCACCTGGGGTTCCTTCTCCGGCAAGTTCGACAGCTATGCCACCAGCGACAGCGCGGGCAACTACTCCGCGGTCGTCCTGCCCTCGAGCGCCCTCAGCGTCAAGGCTACGCCGCTGGATACGACCCCCTACGCCTACACCGAGACGACCCTGAGCGTCACCGGCGACGGCACGAGGAACATCACCCTGGCCGACGCGGTCACCTTGAGCGGCACCCTGCGGGACCGGGACGGAGACCCCGTCCCCGGCCAGATCGTGACGCTCGAGAAACCCGGCTACAGCAAGTTCGGCGGCACGGACACAGCGGGGTATTTCTCCATCAGCGTCCCCACCGGCACCTATTCCCTGAAGGTGGCGAGCGGGTTCTTCGGGGCCCCGACCAACGTCCCCTCCTCCTACCAGGTGGACTGCGGGACCGTCTCCCTGACCTCTTTCACCACCAGGGACATCACCTTGAGCGAGGTGTACGTCAACGGCAAGGTGGTCGGCCCCGGGGACGCCGCCGTGGCGGGGGTGGACCTGGCCCTGAGCGGAAGCGGCACCTGGGGGAGCCTCTCCGGGACCTTCGACTGCCGCCGCACCAGCGACGGCGCGGGCAACTTCAGCGCCGTCGCCTTCTCGTCGGCCTCCGCGGCCCTGCAGACGACGCCCCCGGACGCCACCTGGTACGGGCCGGGCCTGGCGACGGGGCTGGACGCGTCCCAGGACAGGTCGCTTTTAGTCATCCTGTGCGAGGGCAACGACACCACGCCGCCCAGGGCGGTGGACAACCTCGCGGTTTCTGCGGCCTACGACATCTCCGTCGCCTTGAGCTGGACCTCACCGGGGGACAACGCCGCCTACGGCACCGCTGCCGCCTACGACATCCGTTATTCCACCAGCCCAATCACGGAGGCCAACTGGGGCGAGGCCACGCAGTGCGCTGGCGAGCCCGCGCCCAAGCCGGCCGGCCAGGCGGAGTCCTTCCTCGCGATGGGACTGTCCCCGACCACCACCTATTACTTCGCGCTCAAGACCGCGGACGAGGCGCCCAACCTGTCCGGCCTCTCCAACGTAGCGCAGGCGACCACCACGCAGCTGGTGAACCTCACCGTGACCTCGGTCACGCCCGATAACGTCCCCCAGTTCTCCTGGTTCGTCGACCTGCAGATAACGGGCACCGGGTTCCAGCCGGGGGCCAAGGTGGAGCTCATGATGGGGGAGACGGTGATCGACACCTCCAACGTGGTGGTGGTCTCCGATACCAGCATCACCTGCTCCGTGTTCATCCTGGCCCAGACCCCGGGTGGCTACGACGTCGTGGTCACCAACCCCAGCGGCAAGGAGGCCCGACTGTACTTCGCCTTCTGGATAGGGGCGAGCTGCGGCACGGGGAGCGGAAGTGCGGTGCTCATGCTGGGCCTGACCATGGGGCTGCTCTCCCTCGCCGGCTCGACCACCTGGAGGAGGCGGCGCAGGAAGTAAGCGGCGTTTAACGAAAGCAACCGGGGACCACGTCAGGGGACGTAGCCGACCACGTCGTGGCCGCCGGTCCAGCCGGGGCCGTAGGAGAAGTACATGGGGCGCTCGCAGATGATCTTCTGCCCGTTGGTGCACTTCACCCTGGCGGAGAAATCGTGGGCGGCGTCGTCCCCCTCCCCCAGGTGGCCCTTGACCCCCACGGTGGAGCGGGAGTGGGGTCCTACGGTCAAAGAGCGCTCCTCGGTGCCGCCGTTCCCCAGCATGTAGGTGATGGTGACCTCGGCGGCCGTCCCGCCCGGGTTCTGGATGCACAGGTAGGGGTCGAAGCCGGGGCGGCAGGTGCCCTCGGCGAAGAAGAAGGCCGTTGACGGGGAGGTGGCCCCCACCACGTCGTGTCCACCGGTCCATCCGGGACCGTACGAGAAGTACATGGGGCGCTCGCAGATGATCTCCTGCCCGTTGGTGCATTCCACCCTGGCGGAGAAGTCGTGGGCGGCGTCGTCCCCCTCCCCCAGGTGGCCCTTCACCGCCACGGTGGCGCGGGACTCGGGGGGAACGGCGAGGGTACGCACCTCAGTGCTGCCGTCTCCCAGCATGTAGGTTATCTTAACCAACGCCTGGTAGTCTCCCGAGTACTGGATACACAGGTAGGGGTCGAAGCCGGGGCGGCAGGTTCCCTCGGCGAAATAGAACGTCTTTGCCGGAGCGGTGGCCCCCACCACGTCGTGTCCACCGGTCCATCCGGGACCGTACGAGAAGTACATGGGGCGCTCGCAGATGATGCGGGTCCCGTTGGTGCTCTCCACCCTGGCGGAGAAGTCGTGGGCCTCGTCGTCCCCCTCCCCCAGGTGGCCCTTCACCGCCACGGTGGAGCGGGACTCGGGCGGGACGGGGAGGATGCGCACCTCGGCGTCGCCGTTCCCCAGCATGTAGGTTATCTTCACCTCCGCCTGGGTGCTTCCCGGGTTCTGGATGCACAGGTAGGGGTCGAAGCCGGGGCGGCAGGTGCCCTCGGCGAAGTAGAAGTCGTAGTAGAGCGCCGGGCTGCCGAAGAGTATGGTGCCCCAACCTCCCGACGCCCACACGTGGGTGTAGTCCACGGCCGAGACATCGTACAGGCCGTTGCCGGTCCCACTGTTCTGCACAGTCCAGTTTGAACCGTCCCAGAAGCGGATGGTGCCGTTTTCGCTCGTTGTCCACACGTGGGTGTAGTCCAGGGCGCAGATACCGGTCAGGTCGGCGAGGATCCCGCCGGCCGATACTGCCCAGGTTGAGCCGTCCCAGAAGAGGATGCTGCCCTGGCCCGCCGCCCACACGTGGCTGGCGTCCAGGGCGGACACACAATATAGAGACACGCCGGTCCCGCTGTCCTGCACGGTCCAGTTTGAACCGTCCCAGAAGCGGACGGTGTCGTTATGGCCTACCGCCCACACGTGGCTGGGGTCCAGGGCGGAGACGCCCCGCAGGACGTCGCCGGTCATGCTGGCCTGCGGGTTCCAGGCCGAGCCGTCCCGGAAGAGGATGGTGCCGTTATCCCCCACCGCCCACACGTGGCTGGGGTCCAGGGCACAGACGGCGTATAAGTCGTTAGTGGTCCCGCTGGCCTGGGCGCTCCAATTCGTCCCGTTGAAGAAGCGGATGGTGCCGGCCTCGCCCACCGCCCACACGTGGGTGGGATCACAAGCGGAGACGCCATTCAGTATCTTGGTGGTACCGCTGACATGGCGGCTCCAGGCCGAGCCGTCCCAGAAGAGGATGGAGCCGCCTTCCCCCACCGCCCACACGTGGCTGGGATCCAGGGCGGAGATGCCATATAAGCTATCGGTAGGCCCGCTGGACTGGGCGCTCCAGTGCCCGCCGCTGAAGACGGTGATGTCGCCGGCATAACCCACCGCCCAGGCATGTTCGGGATCCACGGCGGAGACGCCGCACAGCTCATGGGTGACCGCGCTGGCCTGCGGGTTCCAGTCCGAGCCGTTGTAGCGGAGGATGGTGCCGGCCTCGCCCACCGCCCACACGTGGGTGGAATCACAGGCGGAGACGCCGTACAGGCGTTGCACAGTACCGCTGTCCTGCGGGGCCCAGTCCGAGCCGTTGTAGCAAAGGATGGTGCCGTCCTCGCCCACCGCCCACACGTGGGTGGAGTCACAGGCGGAGACGCCGTACAGGCTGTTGGCGGTCCCGCTCACCTGGGGGTTCCAGGCCGAGCCATCGTAACGCAGGATGGTCCCGTTCGGGCCCACCGCCCACACGTGGGTGGAGTTCACGGCGGAGACGCCGTTCAGGCTGTTGGCGGTCCCGCTCACCTGGGGGGCCCAGGCCGAGCCGTCCCAGAAGAGGATGGTCCCGTTCATTCCCACCGCCCACACGTGTGTGGGGTTCAGCGCGGAGACGCCATATAAGTCGTTGGTGGTCCCGCTGTCCTGGTAGCTCCAGTTCGAGCCGTCCCAGAAGCGGATGACGCCGGAATCACCCACCGCCCACACGTGGGTGGGGTCCAGGGCGGAGACGCTGTGCAGTTCCGCGATGGTCATACTCGCCTGGTGGCCCCAAGCAGAGCCGTCCCAGAAGAGGATGCTGCCGCTGCCTCCCACCGCCCACACATGGTCGGGGTCCAGCGCGGAGACACCGTTCAGGATGTTTCCCGCGGGGAGGGGGTTCTGCCATACCCACTTGTACCCATCGAGTAAGACTCCCGGCGCCTGGGCCGGGTTGACCACCATAAAAAGCATGGACAGTATGACGGCCGCCATGGAGATACGCCTCACAGACCACCTTTTCTTCATCTCGCAGCACCTCCGTTAAACGTGCGGGACGACGTGCTCCGGGTCATGCACGACCCGGCCTCATCACGGGCATGTGCGCGGGTGTACATGGCAAGTGTGTGCCCGGCGGGAGAAGCCCTCTCCTGCACCTCTTCCTTGGGTGGCTCTCCTACGGCTCCTGAACTGCGGCTCACCGCAGCTCCAGAACGCACCCGGAATATGACTTGTATGCCTTGATGTCCGCCATATGTGCCTGCCCTGCTTTACATTCTACCGTCATGCCGGGCATCCTAAACCGGGGCATGCAGCGGAGGAGGAGGTTACGGCAAGTCCGTCGTGGTAAGGGTTGATCCCGATAGGGACACATTGTATCGAGGAAGATGGGGTCAGCCCCTGACATGTGACATCTACTGCGAGGCGGGTCAGTTACTGTACTTAGCTCAAAATGTCACCTGTCAGGGGCTGACCCCATCCGGGGGACCGCGTCAGGGCGTGAAGCCGACGACGCAGTGGCCGCCGGTCCAGCCGAAGAAGTCGAAGTACATGGGGCGCTCCACCACCACCGGCTGGCTCGAGCTCACCTCGGCGGAGAGGGACAGGCCCAGCCCGGCGTTGAAGTTCACGTAGGTGGTATAGCGGGTGTTGGCGCCCACCAGCGGCTGCGCGCGCACGATGGGCTCCCCTCCCCCCTCGGGGTAGTAGGTTATGGTGACCTCGGCCGGTATCTCGCCGGGGTTCTGGATGCACAGCCACTCCTCGAAACCGTCCCCGGTGTAGCCCTCGGCGAAGAACCACGACGTCCCCACGCCGGTGGCACCGATGACGCAGTGTCCGCCGGTCCAGTGCCAGTACCCGGTGCCCATGTAGTCGAAGTACATGGGCCGCTCGGCCAGGAACTCCGAGGCGCAGCTGAGGCGCACCGAGACGTCCTTGCCCTGCCCCATCACCTCGGGTGCGTTGACGAAGACGGTCCTCCTCGCCCTGGCGGGCACCTCGTAGGAGGCCTGCACGGGGTCTCCCTGCCCCTCGCCCACCTGGTACGAGGCCGAGACGGTGATGGCCGCATCGTGCGGGTTCTGGATGGTGAGGTACTGCTCGAAACCGCTCCGCGTGGTGCCCTCGGCGAAGAAGTACTCGGTGGCGAGACCCGTCGCTCCCATGACGCAGTGGCCCCCGGTCCAGTGCCGGGGGGCTGCCGCCTCCGCACCCAGGTAGTCGAAGTACATCGGCCTCTCCGCCACCACCGGCACCGAGGACTCCAGCTTGAGCGAGGTCTCGTAGTCCCCGCCCAGCAGGTCGTCGGCCAGGAAGGTCTCGCGCGAGTTGGCGGGGACGGTCAAGCCCGTGATCACCTTCTCCCCCGCCCACTGGGTATGGAAACGGAAGGTGAGCTCGGCCGCCGAGTCCCCGGGGTTCAGGACGCAGATGTACTCGTCGAAGCCCGCCCCGGTGTAGCCCTCGGCGAAGTACCACTCCTTCGCGGGCGCCGACGCCCCCACGGCGTCGTGTCCGCCGGTCCAACTCTCCCCCGCCCCGGTGTAGTCGAAGTACATGGGGCGCTCGGAGATGAAGGGGTCATCGGACTCGCACTTTATCGAAACCTCCTTTTCCTCCCCCACCACCTTGTTCACGTTCACAGTGAGGCGGGACTGAGCCGGCACCAGGTAATCCCTGACCATGGGGGTGGCGCCGTCCCTGAAGAGGTAGGTCACCTTCACCTGGACAGGCGCGGTGCCCGGGTTGCCCAGGCACAGGTACTCCTGGAAGCCCGCCCCGGTATAGCCCTCGGCGAAGTAAAAGGCCGGGGAGCCGGGGGGCGGCGGCACGGGGATGCCGCGCCATATCTCGCACCCGCCCTCGCTGTTGCTGGTACCGACGTAGGCGACCCCCTCCCAGGCCGCCAGGGACACGTTCATCTGGTTGTCGGGGTTCCCGAAGCCGTCGGGGGCGGCGCGCCTCCATTCCTGCCCGTCATAGACCACGAGCAGCCCGTGCACGTCTATCTCGTAGCCCGGCCTCTCCACCTTCAACGCCGACGCCACCAGGAGCAGGTCCTTCCCGTCCTCCGTCATGGCGAGCATGTCGAACGCCCCGATGCCGCCGATGCCGGGGAACCCTCCCTTCACCACGGGGGAGACGGACACCCCGTCACAGCTGTAGATGCCCAGGTTGTTGCTGTGCCAGTCCAGCCCCATCAGCTGCATGGTGAGGATGCTTATGCTCAGGGTCAGCCTGCCGTTGAAGGTGCCCAGCATCAGCTCTCCGCCGTATACCTCCATGGACGTGAGGGCGGCGTTCTCGGGGTCGCCGAAGCCGTTCCCGCCCATCTTTGTCCAGCCGCCCGAGCCGTCCCGCCACAGCTGGCACCCCTTGCCGTTGAAGGCCATGTTGACGATGGTGTCCTCGAGGGAGACGCTTATCTCCGCCCGCACGGTGCCGGCGTAGAGGTCGCCGCCGTAGCTCTGCAGCGACGCCACCCCGAGGTTGAGGGTACTGCCGAACCCGCCCCCCATGGACCGGCTCCAGCCGCTGCCGTCGAACGACCATACCTCGCCGCCATCGCTCCACACGTAGGGCGGGAAGAGGACGTTGTACTGCAGGTTCACGGTACCCACGTAGAGCTTGGAGCCATGCACCTCCATGGAGGCCGCGGCGCGGTTGCCGGCGTTGCCGAAGCCGTTGCCGGTGCCGGGGGTGCCCGCCGGGTCCTGCCCCACCTCCTGCCTCCATTTCGTGCCGTTGTAGCTCCATATCTCGCACCCGGAGGAGAAGTTGAAGGTGCCGGCGTACAGCCTGCCCCCGTAGACCTCCAGCGACAGGATGATATCGTTATCGGGGTCGCCGAAGCCCGGCTTGTTCACCACCTGCCACGAGTCGCCGCGCAGGACCCTTACCTGCGCCCCGTCCCCGTGGGCGACCCCCGTGTACAGCTCGCCTTCGTACTCGGCGAACGGCACGGCTATGAAGGGGCCGCTGCCGGTGCCGAAGCCCGCGGTCGCCGAGGGCTCCCAGGTGCCCAGCGCGGCGGCCTGCGCCTCCGCTGCCGCCGGCGAGGGCGCCGGAGCCGCCGCAGCCGGCTGAACCGCCGGTACCAGCACCATACCCATGCAGAGCACGGCGACAAGCGCCGCGACGAACAATATGCAGGTGCGCTTTGTCCTGGATTTTGTCATCATCTCGGTTACCCCCATATGCCTTTCCGCGTTGTCGCCTTGTCCCATTGTCTCTTTTCCCGTTGCTGCCCTTCTTCTTGCTGCCTTTCCCCGTTGTCGCCTTGTTCCCTTACGCTTTCGTTTCCATATAACAGCTTCCGTTTTATCTATTATAGGGCCGGGAGCGGGCCATGTCCCAGGTTTTGGGCGAATGGCACCTGGCGGCGGTTTTACGGCGCAATCACGCGGTTTTCGGGCTGTCTCCTCATGCTGGCTCAGGGCTTTAATCCACCGCGTCTGCCAGGAAGGCGGAGGGGGAGACTATGCGCAGCCCCCTCTTCTCCGCCGCGGTCGCGGCGTTGAGGAAGTGGCTGTCCCCGCTGACGAAAAGGTCGACCCCGGCGGCGACGGCAGCCGCCGCGATGGGGGCATCGTCCACCCCCACGACCTCCGCCCATGCCTCCACGAGCGCGGGGTCCGGGTCCCCGCACACCTCCAGGCGCATGCCCGAAAGGAGCGCGTAAAGAGACGGCAGGGCTGCGGGCAACTTGTCATGGATGGTGCGCACCACCTCGTCCATGACCTGCCGGGATATCACCATGAAGAACCCCCCCTCCACCGCCCGCTCGAGGACTTCCCCGGGCGGGCCCTGGCCCGAATACAGCCCGGAGAAGATGACGTTGCTGTCCACGAAGGCGCGCAGCTTAGCCCTTCCCACTACTGCGCCCCCTGTCCACCGTGCGCCTCGCGCCGCGTCCCGCCTTGAGCAGCTCCGCCTCGGTGACCCCGGACCTCGCGAAGGAATCCCGGATCTCCCGCAGCGCGTCCATCGCCTTTGCCTTCTTCGGCCTTGCCGTGAGGACCCGCCCCTCGACGCTCAGCTCCAGCAGGTCGCCGGGCTCGATGCCGAGCGCCTCGCACACTTCAGCCGGCAGGGTCAGCTGGCGTTTCGGCCTCAAGGTCACCTCGCCTCCTTGTATCGGGGCCATTTTCTTACCTCCTACGTTAGACGTTAGATATCTAACGTAAGGTTATCATCAAGGGACCGCCGCCGCAAGCAAGCCAGCACATGGTCCTCGTGTTTTCCTCATCCATGCCGGTCCTCGGTCTCATCCGTCCCGGCCTTATCCGTTCTTGGACTCCTCCTTTCTTGACCTGCCCGTTTATACATACCTTATAACTTAATCAAGTTATAACACATGGGGGTGACAACAGGACGTCATGGCACGTGTTGGGGTTGACCCCAAAAGGGACGTGACGCTCACGTCACCGTGGGCGCCGGCACTGCCACAGGCGCTCGCACGAACGGCGCATGTGCCACGTGGTGGGATCGACCCCAGAAGGGACGTAACGACGCGGGTGTGGCACGTGTTGAGCTTGACCCCGAAGGGGGCATCGAGCCGACGGGCCAGAGATCGGAGACGTGGCCACAACCGTGGCTGGTCTGGTAAAGATTTCATGCGGAAATCCGATAATCTTAGAGAACTTGAAAGCTGAATATCCCTGATGGTGATAAAGGCAAACTCTTCCGAAAGGAGAGGGCGCAAAGCCATGGGTCTAAGGCCGCACGAGCGGTTAGGATCGCCAGGCTGCCGCCTCAGAGCGAGAGCAAGCGATATATACTACCCACAGCGACGCCCTTTCCGGAGCGGAAAGGGCGATTCTTTTCCTGACATCGGGGACAAAAGCCAGGCCACAACAAACCGCTGATGGGGACGCATCCCCTCCCGACTCCAGGATCATCCTTTCCCGCCTCCCTCCAGGGAATGCCGCCACCAACGGGCGAGATTCAGCTAGCTCTGAGCCATGAGCGGTGGAGATGAGGCCACCGCGGCGCGGAACAAGCCTGAAGGTTGAGCGGGAAGGACGAGGTGCCGTGAAGCTGCCCCTGCCCTATGCGAATGCAGCCGATATACCCTCCCCTGCCCGAAAACACCGGATCGTCGCGGGCGCGTATGCAACCCCACGCAACCAGGATGCCCCGAGCTGTGCGCTGCTTCCCCGCAGGGCGCGGTGGAGCGGCGATGCCCCGCTGGAAAGGAGGTGACGCAGGAAGGCAGTCTGTCCGGACGAGTCGGTATCCCGGTTGAATGACGCGGTGGAGGTGTTGGAAAGATGAGGTCTGAGTTGGCAAGACATAAAACAGCGAGAATGCCCTTGCTCTACGCCGTTATATTGTTCTGTGTTCTTGTTTCGGCCAACTTTTTTATTGGTTATACGAAGGTGGAACCGGCGGCTGCCGCGGGCTCCACCTACTACGTCGACCCGGTAAACGGCAGCGACGCGAACCCGGGCACCAGCGCATTGCCCTGGAAAAGCATTAAAACGTCGAGCATCGTATCGGGAGACACCGTCCTGTTGCGTGCGGGGAACTACGGTGATCTCACGCTCAGCAACAAATCGTTCACCAGCACGGTGACTATTGCCGCTGAAAACGAAGCGGCCCGTCCCATATTCACCAACATCTTGGTCATAAACTGCAATAACCTTAAGTTGGACACTCTGAACGTTTACGGCGGCGCCGTAAGAAGGACGGCGCGCACACAATACGAACAGCGGTTCAATATGCTCTGTTGCAACGGAGACAATATCGAGGTGGCTAACTGCTGGGTGAGCTCCACCAGCATCTCCGACTCGACCCCGGCACAGAGTTGGACGGCCAGCGATTGGAACACCAAGTCGGCAAGCGGGATACAGGTGTGGGGAGACAACGCATACATACACGACAACCTGCTGGTAAACGTATTCTACGGTATCGAGTTCATGGGAGATACCTGTTTGATCGAGCGGAACCAGATCATAAATTTCTGCGGCGACGGCATCAGCCTCAAGGGGATGTACAACGAAGTCGCCCGCAACAACAGGATAGTAAACCACTACCAGACAGACCCGGCGGAGCTGGACCATGCCGACATGATCCAGGTCTACTGGGACGAGGATACCACCCACAACACACCCATCTACGGCCTGGTCCTGGAGGGCAATTTCTGCGCGGACCACGACAGCACGTTCGTGAATCTCGCCTTCGCAAACCGCTGCCAGGGCATAGGCTCATTCGACAACAACATGGTAGACGGCCTGATCATAAACAACGTGGTGCTTGTCCACGACTGGTGCGGCATTGCCGCCCTTGGTGGCGTCGGCACCAAGATAATCAACAATACTGTCTTCGACCCCTATGCTTACAGCAAGTGGCATGGGCCGACCATCGAGATACACGAGGCGCAGAACGGAGAAAACAGCAAGAACATCGTGGCGAGGAACAACATCTGCGATCAAATAGTAACGGAGGGCACCGCAGACAACCCCATAATAGACCACAACATAACGTCTCCCAACGCGAGCGCAGTCTTCAGTAATCACTCCGCTCTGGACATGACCTTGAGAGAAGGAAGCCCCGCGATCGATGCGGGTTCAAGCCTCCTGGCTCCTGCGGAGGATATTGCCGGTAATACCCGTCCCCAGGGAACGGCATGGGACATCGGGGCGTACGAGTACGGGACCGTCGCTCCCCCGCCGCCGCCGGTCACCTATACCATCACCGCCTCGGCCAGCCCGGCCGCGGGAGGCACGATCTCCGGCGCGGGCACCTACGAGGAGGGCGAGACGGTGACCCTGCGGGCCACGGCAAACAGCGGCTACGATTTCGTGAACTGGAGCGAGGACGGCTCCGCGATCTCTTCCAGCGCCTCCTACTCTTTTACCGCCGCCGCGGACCGCACCCTGGTGGCCAACTTCGAGGAAGAACCGCCTCCCCCGCCTCCGGACACCTACACCATCACCGCCACAGCGGGTCCGGGCGGCAGTATCTCGCCCAGTGGGGCGGTGGTGGTGGAGGCCGGGGCCAGCCAGTCCTTCACCATCGCCCCTTACCCCGGCTACAGCATCGCCGGCGTCAAGGTGGACGGGGCAAGCGTGGGGGCCGTGAGCACCGTCACCTTCACGGATGTATCGGCAGACCACAGCGTGGCGGCCACCTTCGAACTCATCCCGGTGGAGCCCACGACCTACACCATCACCGCCACCGCGGGTCCGGGCGGCAGTATCTCGCCCAGTGGGGAGGTAGCGGTGGAGGCCGGGGCCAGCCAGTCCTTCACCATCGCCCCCGACCCCGGCTACAGCATCACCGGCGTCAAGGTGGACGGGGCAAGCGTGGGGGCCGTGAGCACCGTCACCTTCACGGATGTATCGGCAGACCACAGCGTGGCGGCCACCTTCGAACTCTTTACGTACAAGGTGATCACAATGGTATCCGGCAGCGGAGGGGAGATAACCCCCAAATCCCGTATAGTCACCTACGGAGGCACCGCCACCATCAACATAACCCCGTACAAGGGTTATTACATCGCCTCCATCACGGATAACGGTGAAAAGGTGCCGGTATCGAAAAAATACGTCATCAAGAACGTGACCACCAGGCATGAAGTAGTGGTCGCCTTCGCGTCGGTAAGGGACCTGTCGGTAAAGATCCGCGGTAAAGCGAAGGCGGTGCACGGCGTCAGCTCCTTCGGCCTTCCCCTGGGCGCCCCATTCCTGAAAGCAGTTAAAGCACAGCTCAACGCCGGTGTATTCTCTGCGAACGAGCTGCTTAAGTTCCCAGCCGTGGTTTCGTCCGCGGGTATTCTGCGGGTCTTGAGAAGATGGTAGCGCTAACCTCACCAGCATAAAAGACGACGGGTCCGAGATCTCCCGGACCCGTCGTTCATATGCCTTTCATTGAAACAGGCTATGTCTTAGGTCATTTGTGGCGAGCAGGGAAGCCGTGCCGTTAGGCTAGAGATCGAATTTACGTCCCGCCCATCCCTGGTGATATCGGAAGTAGAGTGTGACCCCTAGGTCTCCCCAGTTTCCGTTTTGCCCTCCACCGCGTGCAGGTTCGACGCCTTGCAGGCCGCTTCAGAGAACCGCTCCCCGGGTACCACGGCCTCGTAAGTAGGCACCAGCGACGAAAGCAGCGCTCTCACCCTGTCCTCGTCGTCGCGCATGGCAGCCTCGATGAGCCCGTCTATGTGCGCCATGAGGTCGTGCGACACCTCCAGGTCGTGCACGGCCTTGTCTATCTTGGGGTGGGGGGTGCGCAGCATCTCCTCTACCGGGAAGCACAGCTCCTCGTGCAGCTTCTCACCCGGCCTGAGGCCCGTCACCTTCATCTCCACCTGGCCCTCCTTGCCCATGAGGCGGATCATCTGCTTTGCCAGCTCGACTATGCGCACCGGCTCCCCCATGTCCAGGATGAAGATGTCCCCGCCGTGGGCAAAGGCCCCCGCCTGTATCACCAGCTGGGCCGCCTCCGGGATGGTCATGAAGTAGCGGGTGACGTCTGGGTGGGTGACCAGCACCGGCCCTCCCTGCTCTATCTGGCGCTTGAAGGAGGGCACCACGCTGCCGCGCGAGCCCAGCACGTTGCCGAAGCGCACGGCGGCGAAGACGGTGCGGGGGTCCCGCGAGTTGTAGCACTTGGTGAGCATCTCGGCCACGCGCTTGGTGGCCCCCATGACGTTCACCGGGTGCACGGCCTTGTCCGTGGATATGAGGATAAAACGCTCAGCCTCCAGCGCGATGCAGGCTTCGGCCAGGTTGCGCGTGCCGGCGACGTTGTTCTTCACCGCCTCGGTGGGATGGTACTCCATCATCGGCACGTGCTTGAGCGCGGCGCTGTGGAAGACGACCTGCGGCCGGTACCTGCGGAAGATGCTCATCATCCTCTCGTGGTCCTTAATATCCGCTACGATGGCGGCAAAGGGGCAGGGGGTGAGGCTGCGGATGAGCTCGTTCTCCAGGTCGAAGAGGGCGGTCTCGTCGTTGTCCAGCAGCAGCAGCAGCCTCGGCCCCAACCCCGCCAGCTGCCGTGCGAGTTCCGAGCCAATGGAACCACCGGCCCCGGTGACCAGCACCACCTTGTCGGTGATATAGGCGGAGATGGATGCGAGGTCGGTCTCCACCGCCTCCCTTCCCAAAAGGTCCTCCAGCTGTATCTCCCTCACCGCCGCCACTCCCATCTCCCCTGCCATGGCGCGGAAGATGCCGGGCAGTATCATTACCTCCGCACCCGACTCCTCGCAGAAGGGCAGTATCTCGCGCACCTTCTCCCCGGTGGCGGAGGGGATGGTGATGAATATCTCGTCTATCTCGTGCCTCTTCACCAGCCTCGGGATGTCCTCCCTGTTCCCGAGCACCGGCACTCCCCGCATCACCAGTTTCTTCTTCGCAGGGTCGTCGTCCACAAACCCCACCGGGCTATAATCGTATTCCGGGTGCCGCATCATATCCCGGGCGATCATCTCCCCCGCCTCGCCCGCGCCGATGAGCAGAACCCTCTTCCTGCCCTTCTCTCCCCTCCGCATGCGCATCTCCCCCAGCATCCGCCACTGCAGGCGAGCGAAGGCCATGATGAAGAGGGAGAGCACCCCTCCTATCACCCCCACCGAGAGGGGCAGGACTTTTCTCGCGCCGGGGACGAAGAGCAGGACCAAAAATGCGATGGCGGTAGAGATGGTCGCGGCGCTGGCCAGGTTGATGAGCTCGTCGAAGCTGGCGTACTTCCAGCGGCCCGAGTAAATCCTCATCAGAACGTTCATGAATAAAAACAAAACGATGACAACTGGGATGGCCGGCCAGAAGCTCGTGAAATATTCCGAGGGTATCTTGAACTCGAAGCGCACGGCCAGGGCGACGATGAACCCCAGGAACACGGCTATCGCGTCCAGGACGACCTTCAAGTACATCTTACCGGGTATCGCGCTCCGCCTTCTCCGCACGCGCTATCTCCTTAGGGTGGACATGACTGCCGAGAAAAAAGCCGCTTATATGAGTTTCGGAAAGCCAAGCCCTGTGCTTTACCACTGAAAATAATACCTCGGGATACCCAGAAATTTCAAATCCCTCAGCACCCCTCCCGCATATGGCATGCGGCCTTACGTCCTGGATGATGCGGTGCTCGCGAGGTCAGGCGCAGTCTCTGCAATAAGAACGGTTCAGTTCCTCGGCCTTGTCGTGTGCCACCACGATGGCTTCCGCGACCCGGTCAACGGTCTCCATGTCCATATGCGACCAGACGGGGAGCGACAGTGCCCGCTCGCTGAGCATGTTGGTAACGGGGAGGCGCTCGTCGTATCTCTTCCCCCACCTCTCCCAGT
>CAYPZH010000043.1:0-12643 GCA_964415205.1 uncultured Actinomycetota bacterium
GGACGGCTTCAGGCTCTTTTTCCGTCTCCCGGGCGGCCTCGGCGGGTCGCGGCGCGGGCTCCTCAGCCACCGCCGCCTCGCGGATTTCCTCAGGTTCCGGTGCAGGGATCTCCTCTTCTTCCGGCCGGACGGCTTCAGGCTCTTTTTCCGTCTCCCGGGCGGCCTCGGCGGGTCGCGGCGCAGGCTCCTCAGCAAATCCGGGTCCGCGCTCCGCCGTTTCCTGCACGGAAACGGAGAAGAATTCCTCTTCAGCGGGCCCGGGAACGCTCACCTCGCCCGCAGGTTCCTCAACCCCCTCCACCACCTTGCCGGGCGGCCTCCATCCCAGGTCTTCCAGCGCCTCGGAAACGGCCCAGCGTACCCCCTCGTCCCGGTCCTCCAGGGCCCTTACCAGCGGGTCTATGGCGGTATCCTGCCCCAGTCTCCCCAGGGACCACGCGGCTTTGCCGCGCACTCCGGGTTCCTCGTCCCCGAGCGAAACGACCAGCGCCTCCAGTCCCCTGGGATCGCCGATCTCCCCAAGCGCCCATGCCGCCTTTATGCGTGTCTCTTTATCCCCCTCCTTGAGGGCTTCTATCAGCGACTCCACCGCAACGTCACCCAGACCGGCGAGGCGGTCCCACTGGCGGTCGGCGATAAGCCTGCCTATCTCCTCTTCCTCCTCGCCCGGATGCTTCCAACCAAGTTTTTCCAGAACAAGCAGAGAGACGCGCCGAACGTCCTCGTCCTCGTCCGCCAGGGCTTTCGTCAGGGGCTCCACCGCGCGGACATCTCCTATCTCGCCCAGCGCCCAGGCGGTCTTCCGCCTCACCTCCGCATCGTCGTCCTGAAGCGAAGCGGTGAGAGCCTGCGTGGCGCCCTGGTCGCCGATGACTCCCAGGGCCCATGCCGCTCCGCGGCGCACGGAGGTTTCGGGGTCCGACAGGGCAGCTATGAGGTGCTCCGTCGCCCGCTCATCCCTGATAACACCCAGTGCCCAGGCCGCGCCGCGGCGCACATCAGCCTCATCCTCTTTCAGCGCTGCCAGCAACGGGTCCAGGGCTTCCTCCCCGATGATAACGACTTGTTCCCATTTGCCTTCCCCGATAAGCTTCCTTACCATGTCGCTTGGTGCCGTTCCCCTCTCCGCTGCGGCGGGCAGATCCAGCACCGGGACCTCCGGCGCGGCGGGTATCTCGGGAAGCGGCGGTAGCTCCCCGATCTCCTCCTCCGCTGCGGCGGGTATCCGGGGCAGCGGCGGCAGCTCCGGGGCAGCCGGCAGCTTCTCCTCTGGAGCGGCCATCGTCACGGAGGGTTTCCATCCCAACCTGGTCAATATCGACGATGCAAGCTGGCGAACGCCGGGGTCGTCGTCCTGCATTGCGGCCTGCAGCGGCCCGATGGCGGGACTTCCCGTCTTTTCCAGGGCGTTCGCCGCCCTGCCGCGCACCTTCTCGTCCTCGTCCTTCAGCGCCTGGATAAGCGGGCCGACCGCGCGTTCATCCCTTATCTCTCCCAGCACTCTCACGGCTTCCCTGCGCATCTCGGCGTCATCCGAACCCAGCATATCGATAAGGGACATCACCGCGGGACCGCCCATCTTCTTCAGGGCGTCCGCCGCTTTGACCCTCACGTCCCGGTGGGAATCACCCAGTCTCGCTATCAGCGGCGACACCGCCCTGGTATTCCCTATCACCCCCAGGGCCCATGCCGCCCTCCCCCTTACTTCAGGGTCCTTGTCCTCGAAGGCCCGGATGAGCGGCTCTACGGCCGCGTCGCCCAGTTCCGCGACTTCGTCCCACTTCCTTTCCGCGATAAGGGCGTGGGCTATTGTCGTGCCCTCTGCCTCCGCGGTCCCGGGCATCCGCTCCAGTTCGGACAACAACCCGGAGATCTCGTCGGCCTCCTCCTTCTCTTTCCCGGCCACCGGCCCGACCGAGACTGTCGCCTCTTCCCCGGCGCCGAGCTCCCGGGTACTAAGCGCCTCGCCGCCCGCCGGCGCGGACGCGGCCTCCTCCATCCTCTCGCCCAGCTTCTCCAGGACGTCCAGCGCCCTATCGCGGAGCTCATCTTCGGCCAGGGCTGCGTTCAAGGGAGCTTTGGCCTCTTCGCCGATCTCGACCAGGGCCCATGCCGCTCCCCGCCTGACGTCCTCGTCGCCGTCCTTCAAAGCGGATATAAGGCTTTCGCAGGCCCTCGCATCCCCTATCGCCCCCAGCGCCCACGCTGCGCCGCGGCGCACCTCGGTGTCCCCTTCCCGCAACGCCTCGAGGAGGGGATCCACCGCGATTCCACCCACTCTCCCCAGTGCCCAAGCCGCCACGCGCCGCACGTCCTCGTCGCCGTCTTTCAGGGCGGAGATAAGGGGCGCCACGGTCCTCTCGCCCCCGATCTCCCCCAGGGTGAGGGCCACGCTGCGGCGCACGTACCAATCCTGGTTCTTCATCGCCTCCAGGAGCGGCTCCAGGGTGGTCTCGTCCCCCAATTCCTTGAACACCAGCGCCGCCTCGCGCCGCACTTCCTCGTCCTCGTTATCCAAGGCCTCCGCCAACGCCTCGACCATGGGGTCGCCTTTTTCCCTTAGCGCCAGGGCGACCTGCCTGCGCACCTCCCAGCTTTCGTTTTTAAGGGCCGCGAGCAGGGGGACCATTGACCCACGCCCCAGCTCTACGACCTCCTTCCACCTGCGGTTTGCCAGATAGAACTGGAGCTTGTCTATCTCCTCGTCGGGCTGCCAGCCAAGGCTCCCGAGCACCGCCGCCGCCAGGCCGCGCACGTCCTCGTCGCCCTCTTTGAGCATGGACTTGAGGGAGGGGATGGCCTTCTTGTCAGCGATGTTTATAAGCGCTGCCGCAGCTTCCCTGCGCACCCCTCCATCGCGGTCGCGCATGGCGGCCAGGAGGTCGCCAACCGCCTCCTTATCACGTATGACGCCCAGCGCCAGCGCGGCATCCTTACGCATCTCAACACTTTCGTCGGAGAGGGACTTTACGAGCGACCTGGACGCCACGCCGCCTATCTTCTCCAGGGCCCATGCCGCTCCCCAGCGCACGTTTTCATCCTCATCGCGCAGGGCTTGTACCAGTGGACGGACTGACCTGATATCCCCTATCGCCCCCAGCACCAATGCGACCTTGGTCTTTGCCTCTCCCGATTCGACCTTCATGGCTTGGATGAGCGACTCCACCACCGGTTTCCCTATCTTCTCCAGGGCCCATGCGGCCTTCCATCTCACGTCCCCGTCATCGTCGCTGAGGGCCTGGATAAGGGGGCGGGCTGCCGGTTTGCCTATCTCCCCCAGAGCCCATGCCGCTCCCCAGCGCACGTCCTCGTCCCCGTCCCTCAGGGCTTCGATGAGGGGCGCTACGGCCCTGGACCTCTTCAGCTTTCCCAGGGCGAGGGCGGAGTTGATGCGTATATTGACGTCTTCGCTGCGCAGGGTCTCTATAAGGCCGTTGATGTCCCGCCTTGACTCCATTTTCTCGATATTAGGTTTGACGAACCGTGACTTCTGGAACCTGAAGGCGCTCACTTGAGCACTCCTCTCCTGACTACGATGCGCGCTGGGAATTCAGTCGTTGTCCTAGCTTTTCACCTCTCTGCCCTCACCCCAGATACCTGGAAGCCCATGCCGAACGAGCTCCGGGCGGGCGCCCCTTGGGTTTTTCCAGTAAACATACCGGGGTGTTATCCAAGGACGTGCCAACATAAACATCTATTATATATGAAAGCATGTCAAGACTGATTACGTTCCCGGTAACCGGCCGAGGCGGTGCACTCGCCGCGGCATCGTCCACCCGTGTCGATACTCTGCAAAGGAAGGAGTGCAGGGAAAGGAGAATACATATGGTGACGTGGCCACAAGCGGTAAAAGTATAGACATGATACTCACCGTTACACTTGGTCGTAGATATCGCAATATGGGGAAAAAGCTGGTATAGTTGCGGAAAAGAAGGCTAGGATTTATTTTTTAGTCATGAGGCCGAGCGGCTGCCTCACAGAGGCGGTGGACCTTCTTAAAGGAGGAGATGGCAGTGGCGATTCGCCCGATGAATATCCATCTTAAGGAGTTCAGCACCGTTAGCACCGAAGGCTACGACAAGGAGGAAGTCGATTCCTTTCTTGATGCCGTTGCGGACGAGCTGGAGAAGCTGACCAACAAGAACAAGGAGCTCGAGGAAGCGGTAGCCAGCATGGACCGCAAGGTCTCCCAGTTCGACGAGATGCAGAAAACGCTGCAGACAGCCCTCATGAACGCGCAGAGGAGCGCGGGCAATATCCTTCAGGAGGCCAGGAGCCAGGCGACGGCGATCATCAAGAGGGCGCAGGACCGCAGCGACCGTATCCTCGATGACCTGGAAAGAGAGAAAACCCAGATCCTCACCACCCTGTCCGCCATCCGCGACCAGATCGTAGAGCAGATATCACCCATGCGAGAGCTGCTACTGAAGAGCCAGAGCCTGCTCATCGAATACGAGGAGTATGCGACCAAGGCCAACCTCGCAGCGGCGGCGGAAGCCGCGGGCGCCGAAGAGGACTTCATCCCCGAAGAGGTACACGAGCCTGAGCAGGCCGCCGCGGAAGAGGAAGCCTTTCCCGCCGATGAGGAGGAGAAAGAAGAGGAAAAGGAGCCTGAGAAGGAAGAGAAGGCCGTGGAGGAAGGCGAGGGGGAAGAGAAAGAGAAGTACGTCTGGGAATAAGAGCGGCTTAAAAAGGGAGGGGCTCCACCCCCTCCCTTTTTTGATCCCCTTCCCTTTTCTTCTAACCAGAGCTGGCCGAGCCGTCTTCGAAGAGGCGTATTGCGAGGAGACCGCAACCAAGCAGCCCCGATCGAGTATCGCTTTCCGCCAGGTCGTTTCACGACCGAGACTGCCTCCTCTCCTCTCGCACATTTCTTCATGTCGAATAGATCCCGGGAAACGCAGTCGCTTCGCAAGGACCCCCGGCCTGCGGACGGGGAAAGCACAGACCATCTCTATAAGCCAAAGAACCTAAGTGCTGAAACGGGTCATGTCGATGACCGCGGTACGGCCGTCTTTTTCCGCTCCTTCCAAGGCCACCATCAGCTCCGCCGGGGCGGCGGCTTCGAAACCCGCCAGCCCGAAACCCTCCGCGGCGCTTTTCCAGTCAAAGGTCTCGCCGACGACACAGACGGTCACCGCCAGCCCTTCACGCCGCGCCGTGTCAAGCTCCTGGACATGGTGCAGAAGCGCCTCGCTGTCGCAGAGGGCGAAGACCCTCTCGCGCGCACGCGCGAGCTTGACCCCCAGGGCCATGGGCAGGCCGTAACCGACCCCCTTCATCCCGCGGGACTGGAAGCGGGTGTTGCTGCCGGCGGCAGGGCAGAGAAGCGAGCCCCAGTAGCAGGAATCGACGCCGTCCATGACCAAGAGGTCACGGGTACGCATCGCCTCCCCCAGCGCGTTCACCGCCGCGCCCGCGCCCTTCCCCCTGGCGTCTTCCCTGGCTGCATCGACCGCCTGCGCGAAGGCGCCCCGGCAGGCCCGCCGCCACTTTCCCCTGGCGGGGGAGTCCCCGCTAACGCCGTCCCGCAGGGACCTGGATATGGACGCCGCATCCCCGGCCAGGGCGGCGTCCGTCGTGCCCAGCGCCCCCAGCAACTCGGGCTCGGGCGAAGTCTGGACGATGCGGGTCCGTGAAGGGTCGACCATGTCCATGGCCTGCTCCTGTTCCTCCAGGGTCGCCCCGAGCAAGAGCAGCACGTCCGCCTGCTCCAGCGCCTGCGGCAGGTTGCCTAGAGCGGCATGCCCGAGCAAGCCGATATAGGACGGGTCGTCCGCCTCCAGCGCCGATACCGCGGCGGGGGTCAGGGCCACCGGGGCGGACAGCCTCTCCGCCAGCGACGCCAGCTCACTCCAGGCCTCCTCCCTCAGCACTCCCAGCCCGGCCGCTATCAACGGCCTCTCGGAACCCTCGAGTACGTCCAGCGCCTCGCGCAGAGCCGCCGCCTGCGGCAGGTAGCTGCCGCTGAAGCGGCTGCTCCCGGGCGGGGGAATAAGTTCCCGCAGGCTGCGGCGCGTCACCGCGTGCCACTCGTAGAAGACGTCCACCGGCACGTCCATATGCACGGGTCCCCTCTCGCCCGAGAGCGCCTCGCGCAGGGCCCGCTGCACCAGGCGCGGGATCCTTTTCCAGCTGTAGGCGGTGCAGTTCCAGCGCGTGACCTCCGCCAGCATGTCCGCCTGGTAACAGCCCTGCAGGGATTCCTGGGCTGGATACATCTTCCAGCTCTGCACCTGGGGCGAGATGGAGAAGACGGGCACGTGGTCACCCCAGGCGTTGGCGGTCCCCGCCGCCGAGTAGACGGCTCCCGCGCCCACGGTGGAGATCACCGCCGCGACCCTTCCCGAGGCGCGCCCGTAACCGTCGGCGATCATGGCGGCCGCCGCCTCGTTGCGGGGGCTTATCAGCCTCAGTCCCGGTTCCCTGTCCACGGCGTCGAAGAGCGGGAGGATCTGCCCGCCCAGGATGCCGATGAAATAGCCCACGCCCTCCTGGGCCAGGGTCTTGGCCACCAGGTCTCCGCCTGTGAGAAAATGCATCGCTCTCTCCTCCCCCTACTCCAGGTCCTTGTCCAGGATGACGTTGAGCGAGTACTTGGCCCGGTTGAGGAGGCGCCGGTCCAGCTTCATCCTGGGTACGCCGAGCATGCGCAGCGGGTTCACGCTAACCCCTTCGAACTCGCCCAGCGCGAAGCTGGTCAGGGTCTCGGGGAAGTTATCGGGATCGACGACCACATCCAGCACGGCGGGCAGGCCACTGGCGCTTGCCTCCCTGAAGGCGGGCTCGATCTCCTCCGCCCTCTCCACCCGCCTGCCGTAACAGCCGAAGCCCCGCGCTACGGCGGCGTAGTCGATGTCGCCCAGCATGGAGCCTACGCGCCGGCCCCCGAAGAACATGTCCTGCGCTCCCTTGATCATGTTCCAGCTGCCGTCGTTGAGGATGACCACCACGAAATCCATGCCAAGCCGGCGCGCGGTATCCAGCTCCTGCACGTTGTAGAGAAAGGACCCGTCGCCTTGGATGAGCACCAGCGGCCTCCGCGGGTCGGCCGCCTTGATCCCTATGGCCATGGGTATGCCGCAGCCAAGGGTGCCCATGCCGGCGGGGGCGAGTGCGCTCCTTGGCATATGGTCCATGCAGAACATCCCCGCCCAAAGGGCGGTGTTGCCGCCGTCGACGGCGATGAACGTCTCCGGTCCGCAGGCCCGGCGTATGACCCTGCACACGTACCCCTGGTGGAGCACCGGCCACGAGGCATCGGCCTCGCCCTCTACCCGCGCCCGCCAGCGACGCTTCACCGCCAGCAGGTGTTCCGTCCAGGGGCGGTGGGACGCAACGGGCGCGAACTCTCCCGCCTCCACATACTCCAGCATGCGCTCAAGCACCGCTTTGGCATCCCCCAGGATGGACAGTTCCACCGGTATGTTGAGGCAGACCCTCACGGGGTCGATGTCCACCTGCACGAAGCGGGCGTCCGCGTTCCAGAAAGGAGGCTGGCCGAACCCTTCCAGACCGCCCAGGGCAGCCCCCACCACCAGCACGCAGTCGGTACGCTTGATGGCGCGGTGGAAGGACTCTCCTCCCAGGTAGCTCGGACCGCCGATATAGAAAGGGTTGTCGCCGCGCACGCATCCCTCACCCGCCATGGAGGTCGACGCGGGCACCTCGAGCATGCGCACCAGGCGGTCCATCTCCTCCCAGGCCCGTGCGTGCACCACTCCCCCTCCCGCGATGACCAGGGGGCGTTCCGCGGCCATGAGCATGCGCAGGCCCCTGCGGATGAGCTCGGGGTCGCCTTCTATGGTGGGAACGGTAAGAGAGCCGAGGCCCGCGGAGATGCTTTTCTCCAGCTCCTCCTCCTCGACCTCCAGCGCATGTTCCAGGACCTCCTCTCGTATCTCCAGGTGCACCGGTCCGTGGCAGCCCCCCATCCCCTCCCTGATGGACTGTCCCACGCAGCGCGGGATGTCCTCCGGCCGCGCGACTTCCCCGCTCCACTTGGTGAAGGCGGCGAGGGAGCGGCCCTGGGTGATGCCCGGCCGGCTCCCCGCCGCGCGGCTGCGCGGACGCACGGTGATGACGAACACCGGGAGCTTCTCGCCCCACGCCGTGCCCAACCCGGAGAGCGCGTTCACCGTCTCCGCCGGCGTGGACGCCAGCACCAGCGCCGGGAAGAACTCGTAATAGGTGTTGCCGTAGGCCATGAAAGCGCCGGCGATGTCCCCACGCGGCGAGATGGCGGTGACTCCGCCCTCGTCCCGCAGGTGACGGAAGACGGGGCCCAGGAGGCCCTCCTCACGTCCCACCACGAAGCGGATGCCCGCTTGCGCTAGGGCGCGGGCGAGCAGGTCACGGCCTGTCGTTCTCATCCTTTCACCCCTCCTCCTTCTTGGACGCTTTCTCGATGCCCTTTCTGCCCGCGAACACGGCGCGCGCGGCGAGGTAATCGTTGGCCCTTCTGCTCAAGCGGTGCAGCAGGTCTCCCAGGCGCGCCTCCGCGAAACGCACTGTCAAGCCCCGGTTTTTCTCCACCGCGTCCAGCACCGCCTGGGCGACCTTGTCGGGTGTGCGCCCGAGCTTTAAAAGAAACTCGTTCAGCTTGCTCGCCGCCTCCTCGTGGGACATGTCCTGGCGCGGCGTGCACTGCCGGGCGCTGTCGAAAATCGCCGAGGCGACGAAACCGGGGCAGACGGCGGAGACGCCGATGCCGTGCTGCGCCGCCTCGGCACGCAGGGTCTCGGAGAAGCCGACCACGGCGTATTTGCTGCACGAGTAAGGGATGGACCCGGGGAGGGGGAACAGCCCCGCCGCCGAGGCTATGTTGACGATGTGCCCGCCACCGCCCTGTGCGATCATACGCGGGTAGAAGTAATGGCAGCCGTGGATGACACCCCAGAGGTTGACCCCCAGCGTCCACTGCCAGTCCTCGAGGCTGATATCCTCGAAAAACCCGCTCACCGCCACGCCGGCGTTGTTGCAGAGGATGTCCACACGTCCCAGGTCGCGGTAGACCTCCTCGCAGAACCCGCGCACCTGCTCCGCGCGGGAGACATCGACCACGCAGGTCCTGACCCGGCAACCGTCCCGTTCGAGCTTTTCCGCCGCGCTCTGCAGGCCCCGCTCGTCCACATCGGCGAGGACAAGTCTCGCCCCCCTGAGCGCGAAGGCGCGGGCGATCTCCAGCCCGATGCCGCTGGCCGCGCCGGTGACGACGACCAACTTACCCCGATGATCTGCATGATGCATGTTCCAACCCCTTTACCCTTCCCATACGACCCGTCCCAGCTACTATACCCGATGGGCTGGGCCACGCCATACATGGCTGTACGCTCCCTGCCTTTCAGGGTCATCCGCTCCACGCTTAACTCTACAGACGCTTCTCGAACATCCGCACCGCGCGCGCGAGGCCGAGGTCGTTGAGCTTTCTGCTCGCGCGGTGCATCAGGTCGCCGGCATAGGTCTCCGGGCAAACCGGCACCACCCCGCGGTTTTTCTCCACCGCCTTCACCGCCGCCGCGGCTACCCTGTCGGGGGTATAGCCGCGCCGCGCGTAGATGCGCATGATCCTGTCCTGCAACTGCTGCGGGGATGAGCGCTCAGTCCCGGAGCAGAGCCTGGCCGCAGCGGTTATGGGCGTGTTCACGATACCCGGGCAGATAACGGAGACGCCGATACCGTGTTGCGCCGCCTCGGCGCGCAGGGTCTCGGAGAAGCCGACCACGGCGTACTTGCTGCAGCAGTAGGCGGTCATGAGGGGCAGGGGCGCGAGCCCCGCCCCGGAGGCGGTGTTCACGATATGCCCTCCGCCGCCCTGCGCGACCATGCGCGGGTAGAAGTAATGGCAGCCGTGGATGACACCCCAGAGGTTGACCCCCAGCGTCCACTGCCAGTCCTCGAGTGTGACGTCCTCGAAGCGGCCGCCTATGCCGATGCCGGCGTTGTTGCAGAGGACGTCCACCCTCCCCATCTCGCGGTAGACGTTATCGCACAGGCCCTGCACCTCCTCGGCGGAGGATACGTCGGTCACCTGCGCGTAGACGGTGCTGCCCAGGCCGCGCAGTTCGAGCCGCACTTTCTCCAGCGTTCCGGCGTTGATGTCCGCCACGGCCAGCCTCGCCCCCCGCCGCGCGAAGGCGAGGGCCATCTCCCTGCCGATACCGCTGGCGGCGCCGGTCACCACCACTACCTTTTGCGTGAAAGCATCCCTATCCACCATGCGTACCTCCCGTTAGCCTCTTCCCGCACTGCATGCACGAGATGGTCTGCAGATCCCGCACCGTGTCGCCACCACGGCCGGGACCTTCCCGGCCGGCCTGACACCTGTCCCGACGCACCCGGCCGCCTCAGATGACCCTCCTCGCCGCCCGTACCGCGCCGGTCATGAGCGCATCAAAGATGCGCCTGCTCAGGCGGTGCGTCCAGTCCATCAAGTGCGCATCCAGAGACACCACGACCACGCCGCGGTTCCTTTCCACCGCTTTTACCGCTGCCTCCGCCATCCGTCGGGGAGAACACCCGTGGCTTCTGATTATTCCATCCGTTATCGTGGCCAACTTCTCCGGGGTCGACTTCGCCGAACCGGACCTGATCCTGCTCCTTGAAATGATGCCGGTGGCGACGGCGGCCGGGCAGAGCACGCTTACCCCGATGCCGTGCCTGGCCGCCTCCGCCCGTAGCGTCTCGGAGAGTCCCACCACGCCGTACTTTGTACAGCAGTAGACGGTGAGGGCCATGAAAGGCGCCAGTCCTCCCGCCGACGCGGTGTTCACGATGTGCCCGCCGCCCACCTGTGCGACCATGCGCGGGTAGAAATAATGGCAGCCGTGGATCACGCCCCAGAGATTGGTGTTAACCGCCCAGCTTATATCCTCCAGGGTCATGGCCTCGAAATCGCCCCCCAGCGCCACGCCGGCGTTGTTGCAGAGGACGTCCACCCTCCCCATCTCGCGGTAAACACCGTCGCACAACCCCGCCACCTGGTCGGCGGAGGAGACGTCCACCGCAAAGGCCTGAACTTCCGCGCCCATTCCCTCGAGCTCTCTCCTGGTCTGCAACAGTCCCGGTTCGTCGATATCCGCCAGGACGAGGACCGCCCCGCGGCGCGCGAAAGCCTTCGCCATCTCGCGGCCTATGCCGTTGGCGGCGCCGGTCACCACCACTACCTTGCCCCGTAGATCACGCAATCCTCGCACCCCCTGTCCGGCAGGACCCGCATGCTTACCAACCATGATAACCGCAGGCGTGTCCGCGAGATATATAGGCCCGTTCAGTTACTTCCACGGTGGCAAGCAGTGCCGTGGTGCTCCGCTTGAAATCCTCTCTACTGGAGAGGGTGATCGCGTGGGCCCGGTGCGCAGCGGTCAAGAACATGCCCCCTCCGACTGACGGGAGATGATCCACCGGTAATGGGTCTCGGCCTGCATGCGGGCGCACGACCGTGCGGCGGGCGCCTATTTCAGCCTTTCGTCAACGGGGTCCTTGGCATCTCGCACCTGGGACGTTCCCCTCTGGATGACGAAACTCGTGGTCATCCCCGCGGCGACCAGGTTTCCGTCCTGGTCTCTCACCTCGGCCTGCCCCACCCCGGTGAACCTCCCCTTGTGCAGCGCCCTGCCCTCGCCGTAGAGAACGCCATCCCTGACATTGGCGATGTAGTTGATGCGCTGGTCCAGGGTGACCGCGGCCTCGTCCGGGCCCAGCAGGGTGCCCACGGCTATGGAGCACGAGGAATCGAGGAGCGCGGCTATGACCCCGCCGTGCAGGATGCCGTAGAGATTCTTGAGCTCGTTTTTCACCGGCAGGCGCAGGCTGGCGCGCCCGTCTCCCGCCTCCACGACCTCCATGCCCAGGTGTATATAGAAGGGCGAGTCGTTGAGGAGCGCGAATATCTTCTGCCTTATCTCTTCCGGGCTCATCTCGTCGGTCATTTCCTCCGCCTTCCTCTCGCTTGCGCTACCATATGCTATTGCGCACCGATTTCTCTATCCAGGAGACCGTTCCCGTTACGCCGCCGTGCGCCAGACGCGCGGCGGCCTCAAGCCATCACCTTTACCTACAGGATGTCCTGCAGCGGGAGCACCTCTATCATGTCCAGGTTGTCGAAGCTCAGCGGGTACCTGCCCGCCTCGATGCCGCGGATGATCTCCGCCACCTTGTCGTTCACCGGGGTGGGCACCCCGGCCTCCGCCGATTTTCTCTCCAGGTAACCGTTGAGGGTCTCCACCTCGCAGGGTACGCCCTTCCTCAAGTCCTGGAGCATGGACGCCACCTGTTCGCGCGAGCGCTCGAAGAACATGCGTAAGGCCCCGAGGGCGTTCTCCTCTCCCTGCTTGATGATGTCGAGTATGATGTTGAGGTCTATGCCTTTTATGGGCTGCATGGTTATGCCCAAAGCCTTGGCCGTTTTCAGGGTCTCGACGAGGATGCTGAGAGTCGCAAGCGCGGCCTTGTCGTTGTCCAGCACATCCCCGTAAGTGCAGTCCAGGGCGGTGCTCAAACCGCTCATGGAGACGTTTATAGCCAGCTTCACCCAGCGCGTCCCGATTAGTTTGACGTATATAACGGTTAACCATCAATGTACAATAACGCCAAAAACGGATTTAACCCGACGGAAAAAAACCCCCCAAAACCCCCGGTGTGA
>CAYPZH010000043.1:12653-17348 GCA_964415205.1 uncultured Actinomycetota bacterium
CGTCCCGATGAGGTTGTCGGATATCTCGGCTGAGCCTGCATGGTCAAGTACGGCCTTCACCGCCTTTACGCGCTCGCTCATCGAGCCGTCCATCTCGCCGATGTCGTAGGTCATCTCCACGGGATCGTAGGTCAGCTCGGAGACCCCGGGGCCGATGAAGGTCGCCCCCCAGCCGATGGCGCCTCCCAGCGTCCTCTCCCTGCCCACCACCGAGGCCACCTTGTCCTCCGGCACGCCGTTCTGCAGGGTGATGACCATACTGTCGTCGCCGATGAAGGGCAGTAACTCGGGCAGGGCCGCGTCGTCGTATACCGTCTTGACCAGATAGATCACGAGGTCATAGACGCCTTCCATGCCTGAGGGGAAGACGGCCTTCACCGGCACGTTCAGGTCCATGTGCCCGGTTATGGTCGCCCCCTTCTCGTTCAGTGCCCTCACGTGCGGCTCGTTCACGTCCACCAGCACGATGTCCTCTCCGCCCTTGCTTATCAGGGCGCCGATGATCGTGCCCATGGCCCCCGCTCCCACCAGCGCTATCCTCATCTCGTCCCTCCTTGTCCCCGTGCCTCAGCGGGCCGCCGCCGTGTGGCGGGTTCCCACTCCGGTGTGCGTCTTTACGCCACCAGTATTATAACCCGGGGAGGGCTGGCCGGACGGCTGGGTCTGCGTGCGTTCCCCATCTGGTAAAATGTGCCCGGAGGTATGTTGTTATGAAAACCGCCCGCTTACTGTCCGGCCTGGCCGCCGTGCTCCTGCTTCTCGCGGCCGCGGCGCTCCCGTGCGCGGGCTGCATGGAGACGACCGTCACCACGGACCAGGGCGGCGGGGCCACAAACGCCGAGCTCGAGCGGGAGCTGCGGGGAAAGATACTGGAGCTGAGAAAGAACACGGAAGATATGGCCGCTTTCATGCACGAAATGATCAACGCCGAGCGCAGGAAAGAAGGCCTCGCTCCCCTGCAGTGGGACCAGGACCTGGCGGAGATAGCCCTCGCCTACAGCACGGACATGGGCACGAGGGATTACTTCGACCACATCAACCCCGAGGGGGAGGACTTCGCCGACCGCTACCAGGAGTACGGCTACCGCCACAAGACCTACCTGGAGGACAGCGTCCTGGTGGGAGGGGAGAACCTCTCCCTCACCAGCGTGGTATCCTCCTATACCTACAGCAAGGTGAACAACAAGGTCCTGGAGTACCGCTACGCGAGCGCGGACGAACTGGCCGAGTCCACCGTGCAGGGCTGGATGGAGAGCCCGGACCACCGCGAGAACATACTGACCCCGTTCACCCGCGAGGGTATAGGGATATTCGTGACCGACGAGGGCGAGGTCTACATCACCGAGAACTTCTCGTGACGCGGCCGCGGAAGAGATGACGCAGCGCGCCCCTTAGAGCGAGCATGGAGGAAGACTTGAGCACCGCAACGGCCGCCGAAGACAAGCTCTTCAAGCGGGACTTCATCACCATATGTACCAGTAACTTCCTGGCTTATTTTTCCATCTACCTCATCGTGCCCATCCTGCCCGTGTACCTGGAGGAACGGGGGTATTCCAACTTCGTCATCGGCGCCCTCATGGCCATGTTCACCGTCGCCGCCCTCCTGCGTCCCCTCTTCGGGCGCACCGCCGACCGCCGCGGCCGCAGGGTGATGCTCGTCGCGGGCACGCTGCTGCTGGGGTCGTCCACCTTCCTCTATGCCGCCTTCGCCTCCGCGCTGCCCCTCTTCATCGTCCGTTTCATCAACGGCATCGGCCTGGCCGCTTTTCACACCGCCGCCTACGCGGTCATCGGCGACCTCGCCCCTTCCTCGCGGCGGCTGCAGGCGATCGCGCTCTTTTACATGTCGGTGGACCTTACCATCGCCATCGCTCCCATCCTCGCCATACCCATGGAGGAGGCCTGGGGGGTCACCCCGGTCTACGTGATCGCGGGTTGCCTGGCGCTCCTGGCCATGTTCGTCTCCCTGGCGGTGCGCGAAACGCGGGGCAAGGACGTGCAGCGGGAGAAGGGGACGCGGGCGCGCATCAGGATAACCGCCCTGCAGGGGGCTATCTTCGCCTGCACCATGGGCTTCACCCTCACCTTCGGCGCCCTGCAGGCCTTCATCATCCTCTCCTCCGAGGCCAGGGGCATCAGGCTGGGGCAGCTCTTCTTCACCATCTTCGCCGTGACCCTCATCGTCTTCCGCCTGGGCATGGGCAGAAAGGCGGACCGCCTGCCGCGGCGGCCGTTGATCGTCGCTTCCGCCCTGGCCACGCTGGCGGGGCTGGTCATCATCGCCCCCGCCGGCAATATCGCCCTCCTCTTCACGGGCATCTTCATCTACGCCCTCGGTTTCGCGTACCTGCCCACCACCCTGTCCGCCCTGCTCCTGGACCACACGCCGGTGGAGGACCGCGGGGCCGCCCTGGGCATCTTCATGGCCGTCTTCGACCTGGGCATCTGCCTGGGGAGCTTCGCCCTGGGCCCCCTGGCCGACCTCTGGAACTACACGGTCATGTACCTGGTGGCGACGGCCATAGCCCTGGCAAGCCTGGTCATATTCCTGGCCGGAGCCGGGAGCCGCGGAATGGACTAGAATACTCGGTAGGCGGCCCGCGCGGGCCGCGGGAAGGGGAGGACAGGTCTAGACCCTGGCGAGGAGGCGAGTTCGAACATGGAGGTGAAGGCGGGCGAGGCGGAGGTCAACGGCATCGGGATACACTACCGCGAGTACGGGCAGGGCGAGCCCCTGCTGTTGATCATGGGACTGGGCGCGAACGTGGACTGGTGGGGCGACGATTTCCTGCGGCCCCTGGCGGAGCGCTTCCATGTCGTCGCCTACGACAACCGCGGGGCGGGCAGGTCGGAGAGACCCGATGGCCCGTACCCTGTACCGCTCATGGCCGCCGACGCCGTGGGCCTCATGGACCACCTGGGATGGGATTCGGCCCACGTCATAGGTGCTTCCATGGGCGGCATGATCGCTCAGGAGGTGGCCTTGGAATATCCCGACCGGGTGCGGCGCCTGGTGCTGCTGTGCACCATGTGCGGCGGCAGCGAACAGGCGCCTGCGAGCCCCGAGGTCCTTGCCGTGCTCCACGCACCGCGGCAGGAGCTGGCGCCGGAGGTCATCGCCCGTGGGACCCTCTACCTGCTCTTCCCGCAGCGCTACATTGAGGAGAACCCGCAGAAGATGGATGAGGTCGTGGACGCCATCCTCATAGCTCCCATCAAGCCGCAGTGCTTTGAATGGCAGCTGGAGGGGGTGGAGGCGTGGTCCTGCCATCCCCGTCTCTCCACACTGCGCCACCCGACGCTGATCATGACCGGAACGGAGGACGTGCTCATCCCCCCGCAGAACTCACGCATCCTGGCCGAGGCCATCCCCGACAGCAGACTGGTGGAGTACGAGGGAGTCGGGCACGGTTTCCAACTCGCCATACCCGGCAAGATGGCTGAGGAGATACTGGCCTTCCTGCAGGCTTGAGCGCGGCCTTTCAGCCGCTGCGCAAGCGCAGGGTAGAGGTCTCCTCCCATTTGACCAGGCCCTCCAGCCGGGCGCGCAGCCCCTGTTCCAGGTCGTCTCGCTCCAGGATCGCCGCCAGCTTGCGCGCATCCGGGTTGACGGCGTCGTCCCACAACTCCCCTTCGCGCAGCGCGCACTCCAGTTCTTGCCGCTCTGTGCTCCCGGCGGGAGGGAGCTTGAGCAGCCTGCCGCGGTATATGGCGAGGACGCCGTTCTTGCCCTGGATGTTGTCCACACCATGAGCGGATGAGAAATCGAGGATCTCTTCCTTCAGCCTCCTCAGTTGCTCCTCTGCTTCCCGCTTTCGCCCAGACCACTCGCGGTACTGGTCCGCCAGCTGTATCCCCCGCTCCGTGCCCAGCTCGCTCTCCCGCAGGCCCGCCGCCATGACCAGGTGCCTTCTCTTCGGGCAGTACTCCTGCATCTCGCACCAGTCGCAAAGGGTGCTCTCGCGTGGAGGGAACTCGACGGCCGCCTCGATCTCCCGTACCCTGGTCGCCGTCGCGGCGGCTATCCTCTCCAGGTCATCCCTCCGCCTGCGCAGGCGTAGCTCGCGGTCGAAGGCGAGGTAATGCCAGACGAGTTCCACTTCCCGCGCCTCCGCGAAGGCCTCTTCCACTGCCAGCTGGTATAGGCTCAGCTGTCTATCCCGCTCCAGCTCGCTGCGGGTTGGGAGGGTAAGGGAGGTCTTGTAATCGTGTATCTCGAAACGCCCACCCTCCAGGCTGTCCAGGCGGTCGAGGATGCCGATAAAATCGATACGCACTCCCGAGGAGTCCGTAAGCGGTATGGCGACCTTGCGCTCCAGCCAGACCGGGACGCCTCCCTCGAAGGGATAATAACGGCGGTAATAGTCCCTCACGCAACGCAGCCCGGTCTGCCGGTAGTCCTCGGCGTTGTACTCGCGGCGGACCACGAACACGTCCTCGTCGATGGTGGTATCCCACAGGTGCAGGTAATGTTCGCTGAGCTCCTCGATATCCGGCCGGCGCGACATGCGGATATCGCGGTAGAGCCTTTCCAGGACGGCGTGAACAGTGCTGCCCATGAAAGCCTCGATGCTCTTTCGACCCGTTCTTATGCGTTCCAGGTACTGCAAGCGGTACTTGAAAGGGCAGTTCTCAAAGGTCTCAAGCTGGCTGTGCGAATATGCCATGGATCAATACCTCCGCTTACAGTCTATC
>CAYPZH010000044.1:0-372 GCA_964415205.1 uncultured Actinomycetota bacterium
ATAAAACTTAAGGGATCCGCCCCAAGAATACCGCTATTATAAAAGGATGACGTGGGGAAAGGGTAAGGTTAATAACGCGAAGAAGGCCGAGAAGACCTTGGCCAAGACGGAGGAAAAAAAGGCCAAACTGGAGAAGGTGCTCGCAAAACTCGACAAGCAGGGCGCCAAGGCCCAGAAGACGATCGACAAGCTCTCCGCGAAGCTCGCGGAATAACCGCACCGGCCGTCACCGGCCGTGTGAACAGCTGGATATCTTCACGCAGGAGGGGCAGCAATATCGGCTGCCCCCTTTTCTACCTCCCCCCGGACATCCTGGATTTACAAGTTTGGGCCCCCGTACCCCGGGACCCGGACATTCTGGCAATGCCCGGT
>CAYPZH010000044.1:382-7365 GCA_964415205.1 uncultured Actinomycetota bacterium
CATGACCAGCTGTCGGCCGCCGTCACCCGGACCCGGCTCATGCTGGCAGAGCGCGTTCACTCGCCCCCGGGCGGCGTGGCTCCAGACCCACCGCCGGACGGGCCGCCGTTCCCCATCTCCAGAAGCTCTTCCTTCGCTTTCTGGAACTCGGCGTCGCTGAGGGAACCCGCCCGGTGCATCTCGGTGAGCCGCTCCAGGCGCTCCACCACGCTGCTCCCCGCCTCCGCCTCGGGCGCTGCCGCCGGTGCCGGCGCCGCCTGGAGCGCGGCGGCCATCTCCCTGGCCATATCTTTGCTCTGCTTAGCCTCCAGGGTGTCCTCGAGGGCTTCGCGCTGCTCGAAGACCTGTTTCTTCACCTCCAGGGGCCGGCCGATGTTTGTGAAGGGCTGCTGGCCGAACTCCGAGGCCGTCTCCATCACCACGTCGCCGTAATCGAACACCCTCTCCCAAACGTTCTGGGTGCTGCTGATGTTGGTTATCTGCTCCAGGGGTATGGACATGGTGCTCTTGTTGATGATGCCCTGGGAGAGGATGACGCGGCGGTCTGTGAGGACGAAGTGGGCGAAGAACCAGGCGAAGATGGGATAGATGAGCCAGCCGACGATGACCACGACGAAGGCGATCCAAACCACCTTGGTCCAGATATCGGCGAAATCCTGGGAATTACGGAACCACATCAGGGCCACCCATCCGCCTGCTGCAAGCACCATGACGGCCAGGGGGAAGAACATGCGCTTCTGCTGCAGGTTGCGCTGTTTGAGAAGCGGCCATCCGCCGTATGTCACCAGGAAGAACAAGGCCAGGGCGCTGATGAGGACGATGTAACCCCAGTTGGTCTCGCCGGCCTGCGAAGGCCCCGGTTTGAACCTGGTCAGCAGCAGGATTAGAGCGACGATGGCGCCAGCCCCGATGAGGAAGTTTTTCCATATCTCCCACAGGGAATGCCTCTTGTCGAAGATGATGACCTCGCCCTGTTCGATGAGCTTCTTGTGATACTGCTCGACCATATGGCTCTCCTTCCGGTCTAGAAACAGGTGATGGAAGAGAACTCGCGGTACCTTTCCTCTATCTCCTCACCGGTCAGGTCCCGCAGGCGGTCACAGGAGAACGCCTCCACGTCGAAGGAAGCGATCACGCTGCCGTAAACGATGGAGCGGCGGATATCCTCGTCCCCCATCCCGGGGTAGCGTGAAAGAGAGCCCAGGAAGCCCCCGCCGAAGGAGTCCCCGGCCCCCGTGGGGTCGAACACGGTTTCCAGGGGGTAGGCGGGCAGGGAGAAGAACACGCCCTCTCCAAGCATGATCACGCCGTGCTCCCCTTTTTTGATGATCACCCTGCGCGGCCCCATGCCCAGCAGTTTCCTCCCCGCCGCCACCAGGTTGGGCTCGCCCGCGAGCTGCCGCGCCTCGGCGTCGTTGAGCAGGAGGTAATCCACCCGGGAGATGGTCTCCAGCAGCGCCTTGCGCTGGTTCTCGATCCAGAAGTTCATGGTGTCGCAGACGACCAGGCGGGGCGAGCGCATCCGCTCCAGCACCTTGAGCTGCAGAGCCGGGTGGATGTTGGCGAGAAAGACGTACTCCGAATCGCGGTACTCCTCGGGGATGTCCGGGTCGAAACCCTCGAACACGTTGAGCTGGGTGTCCGTGGTGTGCGCGTCGTTGAGGTCGAACTCGTAGTATCCCTTCCAGCGGAAAGTCCTCCCGGGGAGCCTCTTCAGGCCCCTGAGGTCAACCCCGCGCGAGGCCAGGAAGTCAACGTGTTCGCTCGGGAAGTCCTCCCCGACCACCGCCACCAGACGTACCTGGCTGAAGAACGACGCCGCCACGCTGAAATAAGTGGCCGAGCCGCCCAGGATGTCCTCGACCTCGCCGAAGGGAGTGCGGATGGAATCGAGGGCTACGGAACCGACGACCAGTATGCTCATATACACCTCCATCTCCAACGCCATTCTAGCAGGTTAACAGGAGCAATACAGCTTGCATGCGGACCCGTGCGGCTCCTCCCGCCTGCCGCCGCCCGCGGCACACCCAGGCGGCGCGGCTGGCGAGGTCCCGAGGCGCATGCGTAAAATGGCCCGCGCCCGCCCGGCGGCCGCCCGCCAGGTATCGCCAGGCGCCGACTACGGCGCATGTTGCCCGTCAAGGCGGACCAGCAGCATAGGTGCTATTGTTGAAGTGCTTATAAATAGAGGGTATATTTTTAATCTGCGAGCCCTTCACTTGGGCCCGGTCTTATCATGGTGCCGAGGAAGGGCGCAACGCGAATACGGATGCCAGAGGTGAGTCACATGCCGAGATACGACTACAAATGCGAGGACTGCGACCGCGTGTTCGAGACTACGCACGGGGTCAACGACAGCCTGGACGGCTGTCCCGCCTGCGGGGGCAAGGTAAGGCGGCTTTTCCATCCCGTGGGTATCATCTTCAAGGGCTCCGGCTTCTACAAGACCGACTACCGCTCCTCCTCCGGCAACGGAGGCGAAAAGCACGGGCCGGAGAAGACCGAAAAGGAGCTGGAGAAGGCCAAGGAGACCTCCCCCGCCAAGAAGGAGAAGACCGAGAGTAAGCCGGCAGCGGGGGACTGACCGGCCACGACATCCGAAAAGGGGGTCCTATGCAGCTGCCCCAGGTCAAGATAGGCATCTTCGGTGGTTCAGGCTTTTATTCCCTGCTCGAGAGCGCGAATAGCTATGCCGTCCACACCCCTTACGGTATCCCCAGCGACCGCTTCACGGTGGGAGAGCTGGGTGGCGTGCCCGTCGCCTTCCTTCCCCGCCACGGGCGCCATCACCAGTACCCTCCCCACCGAATAAACTACCGCGCCAACGTGTGGGGGATGCGCGAGTTCGGGGTGGAGCGCCTGATCTCCCCCGGTGCCTGCGGTTCACTGCAGAGAGAGATATCGCCGGGTACCTTCGTCCTCTGCGACCAGTTCGTCGACCGCACCTCGCGGCAGGAATGTACCTTCTACGACGGGCCGGCCGCGGTGCATATCAGCTGTTCGGAATCCTATTGTCCCGCCATGCGCGAGATATGCGCGGATACGGCGGGGAAACTGGGCATAGACTGCCGCAACGGCGGCACGGCGGTGATCATACACGGTCCGCGCTTCAGCACCCGCGCCGAGAGCAAATGGTACCACACGCAGGGATGGGACGTGATCAACATGACCCAGTACCCGGAGGTGGTCCTGGCCAGGGAACTCGGCATGTGTTACCTCAACATCTCCCTCGTCACCGACTGGGACGTGTGGATCGCAGACGAAGAGGGAGTAAAATCGGTCACCGCGGACGAGGTCGGCAGGGTGTTCAAGCAGAACAACGAGAAGATGCTGACCCTGCTCAGAGAGATGGTGCCCTCCCTGGCCGGAGACCTCTCCTGCGACTGTGCGGCCATGCTCGAAGAGGCGACCATCAGCCCCATCGAGATAGTGGAGCACTTCTAGGACCGAGAAACCTGCGGTGATCCCGAGAAACGGCCTCCGCATAGCGAGCTTCCGGGGGATATCCGTTTACCTGCACTGGAGCTGGTTCATCGTCTTTTTCCTCCTCCTGTGGGTGGTGGTGCAGTTCTTCCAGGTCAGCACCTCATCCCCGCCGGCCGTCTACATACCCATGGCGGTGGTCACCACCTTCCTCTTCTTCGTCTCCGTACTCGTGCACGAGTTCTCCCACTCCATAGTGGCGAACCGCAACGGCATCCCCATAAGGCGCATCACCCTCTTCGTCTTCGGCGGGGTGGCGCAGATGGACCGCGACGTCCCCTCTCCCGGGGTGGAGTTCAAGATGGCCGTGGCGGGCCCGCTTTGCTCCTACGCGCTCAGCCTCGTCTTCGGGGTGGGCATGTACCTCTCGTACCTCCTGGACGCAGGGACGGTCTATTCCGGCTTCATGCTCCTGGCGGGGGTCAATTTCGGCCTGGGCACTTTCAACCTCATCCCCGGTTTTCCCCTGGACGGGGGGAGGATACTCAGGTCCCTCCTCTGGCATCATTACGGAGACCTGGAGAAGAGCACCCGCATCGCCAGCCGCCTGGGCCAGTGGGTGGGCGGGCTTCTCGTCCTCAGCGGCATCATCATGCTCATCGTGGACGTCTTCCGCACCGAGTACGACCTGCTCTTCGCCAGCGTGTGGTTCATACTCGTGGGGACGTTCCTCATCCAGGCGGCCGCTAAAATCTACCGCCAGGTGCGGCTGCGTGTCTCCCTGCAGGACGAGAGGGTCCAGGGGATGACCCGCCCGGGGGTACCAGCCCTCGACGCGTCGACCACGCTGGAGGAGGCCTACCGGCTGCACCTGGAGAGGGCCCCCGCGAGCACGATACCGGTGCTGAGGCAGGGGCGGCTGGCGGCGACGGTGGGCATGGCGGAACTGAGGTCGGTGGACCCCTCTCTTTGGCCCGACACCCCGGTGTCCCAGGTGGCGCGGGCGGTGAGCCAGAGCGAAGCGGTCACACCGGAAATGCCGCTCTTCGAGGCCATGCTGCTCATGGAGCGCTCGCGCAGAGAGTTCCTGTGGGTGGTGGATGAAGGGCGGCTGGTGGGCGTGCTCCTGCGGGAAGACGCGCGCCGCGCGGCGAAGCGGGCGCGGAAATGAATTAGGTCCGGGCTTGGGATATAATATGCGTGTTTGCCGGGTCAGGGAGGGCAAGCAACAGCTGTACGGATGAGAGGAAGGAGCATTGACATGAAAACACGCATCACCGAAACGCTGGGGATAGAGCACCCCATCCTGCTGTCCGGCATGAGCTGGATCAGCGTCCCCAAGATGGTGGCCGCGGTATCGGAAGCTGGAGGACTGGGCCTTCTCGCCACCGGCGTGCTGGACGCCGATGAGACCAGGGCCGCGGTAAAGGAGATCCGTTCCCTCACCGACAAGCCCTTCGGCGCCAACGTCTCACTCCTCTTCCCCGGCGCCGCGCAGAACGCGGCGGTACTGCTGGAGGAGAAGATACCGGTGATCAACTTCTCGCTCGGGAAGGGCGACTGGATAGTGCAGATGGCCCACGAATACGGCGGCAAGGTGCTGGCCACGGTGACCAACCTCCGCCACGCCAAGCGGGCCCAGGATTACGGCTGCGACGGCGTTATCGCCACCGGCAACGAGGCGGCCGCCCACGGGGAGGAGGTCACCACCTTCTGCCTGGTGCCGAGCCTGGCCTCCGGGCTGGATATCCCGGTCATCGCGGCCGGCGGGGTCGGCGACGGCCGGGGCCTGGCGGCGGCGCTGGCCCTAGGCGCGGAGGGAGTGGCCATGGGCACGCGCCTCATGTCCACGGTGGAGAGCCCGCTGCACCAGAACTACAAGCAGCTCTCCCTGGAAAAGGACGTCTACGACACCCTTTTCTCCAAGAACTTCGACGGCCTGTGGTGCCGGGTGCTGGACACTCCGGCGGCGCGCAAGACCATCAAGCACGGCCTCACCCCCCTGGACCTGCTCAGGGCCATCCCCAACTCGCGCTCCATCGCCCAGATGCTCAAGCTCCCCTATTACAAGCTCTTCGTGGGAGTGCTGGCGTCCGGGTGGGAGAACGCCCGTCAGCTCGCCTTCATGGCCAACGCCTTCAAACAGATACGCCTGGCGACCGAGAACGGCGACACCGAGCGCGGCGTGCTGCCGGTGGGGCAGGTCACCGGGCTCCTGCACGATATCCCCACCGTGCAGGAGGTCATAGAGAGGACGGTCAGGGAAGCCGAGGAGGTCATGAAGGAGCTCGCCGCGAAAGCGGGGGCTTGAAGACGTCGGCTTTCACCGCCCGCGAGCCTCGGCCCTGGGAAATGGGTCTTGCCATACCGTTCGGTGATCAATAGATCCAGCCTATGTCCTATGTAATGGCGACTGGGGCCAGGGGTCAGGATTCATCCTGACCCCTGGCCCCAGTGCTACGCAACGCTCGCCAGCGGGCCGGGGCGGGCAGACGGTTCCTGCTTGTGTATAAGTTAGGTATGTTATATAATTCGGCTATGCAGAAAGACCTGGCTGCTGCGATCGAGGAGGGTTCAACGCCGGCAGGCGACGGCGGTATCGCGACCATCGGTCTCGAAGTCATCCGGCGTATCTCCTCCCGGTCCGGGTTGTCCCTTTGGGAGGTGGAGCGCGCCGCGCTGGAGAACGGGGTCGTCCCCGTACGATACCTGCTCAACATCGGCACCATCGGGATAGCCGGTCAGTTGAAGCTCCTCCGCTCCTGCGTGGGGATATGCGGCCTCGGCGGGCTGGGGGGCTTCATCGTTGAGCTGCTCGCCCGCTTCGGGTTCGGGCACCTCGTCCTGGTGGACGGCGACGTGTTCGAGGAGGACAACCTGAACCGGCAGTTGCCGTGCACGGAGGCCGTGCTGGGCCGCCCGAAGGTCGAGGTTGCGGCGGAGAGGGTAACCGCCGTTAACCCTTCCCTGCAGACGTCCATGCACCAGCGCTTCATCTCCGGCGACGACGTCGCCGAGGTCTTTTCCGCCGCCGACCTGGTCATCGACGCGCTGGACAACGTGCCGGCCCGCCTGGTTCTGGAGGAGGGGTGCGCGCGCCTCGGGATACCCATGGTGCACGGCGCCATCTCCGGCAACTCGGGCCAGGTGATGACGGTCTTTCCCGGCGACCCGGGCCTGACAAGCCTCTACGCGGGCAGCGAGGAACGGGGGCCCGAGGCCCTGGAGGGGAATCCTCCCACCACTCCCGCCCTCGTCGCCTCGCTGCAGGTCCAGGAGGCGGTGAAGATCATCTGCGGCGGTGACCTCCTGCGCCACGGTTTGCTCCTCGTGGACACCGCCGCCAACCTCTACCAGTTCATACCCATCGCATAATTAGCCCCGCAGCGTGGAGTACCGCGGGCGAGGCGCCGTTCCGGAAAGGATATGTCATGATCAAGATCTTTTCACGCTCCTCCCGTTTCTACCTGTTCGTCTCCGTCGTCGCGGCCATGCTCGCCGCCATCTGCCTCATCTTCTACCTGCAGGGCCTGCGCTCGCGCCTAGCCGCAAGCGGAGAG
>CAYPZH010000044.1:7375-17337 GCA_964415205.1 uncultured Actinomycetota bacterium
TGAACCTGGTGGTTGCGGCGAGAGACATGGACGCGGGAGAAGTCCTCGACCCCTCGGACCTCTCCCTCGTGGACTTCCCCGATATCTACATGCTGCCCGGTACCTGCAGCGACCCCATGGAGATCGCAGGCTCCACGCTGCGCTGCGCGGTCGGAGCGGGCGAGCCCCTGCTCTCCAGCTCCCTGCTGCCCGCGGGTGGAGGGGGATTGACCCAGGACGTTCTCGACCGCGGCTTCCGCGCCTACCCGCTGCCATCGTCATCCATATCCTTTCCGGCGAGCGAACTGCATGCGGGCAGCCGGGTCGACGTCCTTGCGGTCACGGGAGAGTCCGCGGAGACGCTGCTGGAGAACATAGAGGTCCTCTACGTGTACGGTATGCCAGGTTTCTCCGCCGCGGACGGCGCCGCCGCGGGCACAGACCTCTACACGGGCGGATGCATCCTTCTCCAGGTGACCGGCGAGGAGGCCTGCCGCCTGGCCGCGGCCCGGGAGAGCGGCGTGGTCGAACTGTTGTTACGCGCAGTGGAGGAATAGGCCGCGGCTCGGGGTGGAGCCGCACGACCGGGCGTACAAAGTCGGCGGCAGACGCATACCCGGCGGGCGGCCCGGAAACGCCCGGCGCGAGATCCGTTGTTCAACCTCATAGGCCTGCACGCCGATAAATCAAGCGCAAAAACCGATCGAACGGAAGTGAAACCATGGGCGAAAAGGGGCAGGTGCTCCTGGCTGATGACAACAGGCTGGTGACCAAGGTGACCAGCGCCATCCTGGAACAGGCCGGTTACAGGGTGGAGGTCGCCCGGGACGGCATCGAGGCCGCCGTCAAGGCCTTCTCGCTGCTGCCCGACCTTATGATCCTGGACGTCGAGATGCCCAAGATAAGAGGGTATCAGGTCTGCAGGCTGCTCAAGGAGGACCAGCTCACCTCCTGGATGCCGGTGATCATGCTCACCGGGAGAGAGCACCACAGCGACATGTTCTGGGGACTGAAGGCCGGGGCGGACGCCTACATCACCAAGGGGTTCAAGCCCGAGCACCTCCTGCAGAAGGTGGAGGAGCTGCTCTCCCGCGCCGGTGAATACGAGGCGGAAAGGGAGCTCTCGCGCAAGAGGAAGAAAGACGTGACCGAGGACTATGTCATAGACAAGATAACCGACCTCCTGGACCGCAAGCTTTACGAGACCACCATACTCAACGACATCGCCTCCCTCTCGGTCTCGCTGCAAGACTTCTCCGAGACCATCAACTCCGTCTTCGAGATACTGAACAACCTCCTGAACTGCACCATGGGAAGCATACTCTTCCTCTCCGAGCGCGAGATGTACATCTTTATCAACCACCCCTGCTCAGCCGAAAAGGTGGAGGAACTGGCGCAGGAGACGCTGGCGGCCGCGAGCGGCTACGTGCGGCTGAAAGGCGACCCCCCGCTCATCGAGCGCATAATCCTCAACCGTGACAGGCTGACGGAGGACAGCGACGACAAGCAGGCCAGGCAAGCGTACGTCCAGATCCCCCTCACCGCCCACAAGAGCGTGATCGGGGTGCTGGTGGCGGCCGGGCCGGCTACCCCTGCCTTCCGCCGCGACGCGCCTGCCATCCTCAACCTGGTGAGCAACGAGCTGACCATGATCCTGGACAACGCGCGCCTGTACGAGGGCGCCAAGCGCATGGCCATCACCGATGGCCTGACCAAGATATACAACCACCGCTTCTTCCAGGAGCTCTTCGAGAAGGAATACAAGCGCTCTTCCCGTTATAAGACGACCTTCTCGCTGATCATGCTGGACATCGATTTCTTTAAAAAGATCAACGACACCTACGGCCACCTCTACGGTGACGAGATCCTGAGGGATATAGCCAACCTGGTGAAGGGGTGCCTGAGGAGTATGGACATCCTGGCGCGTTACGGAGGCGAGGAGTTCGCCATCCTCCTGCCCGAGACCGACCTCGAGGATGCGCTGTTCACGGCGGAACGCATCCGCATGGCGGTGGAGAACCACGACTTCCCCCACCCCAAGGGGAAACCGGTCAAGGTCACCGTCAGCCAGGGCGTGACCTCTTTCCCGTCAAAGGGCATCGAGAAACGTTCCGACATCGTGGCCAAGGCGGACGCCGCCCTTTACGAAGCCAAAGAGGCCGGCCGTAACCTCGTGTGCAAGCGGGACTAGGATCCGGCGGCGCTGCCCTTACCCGTCAAGCAGTATCCTCCACAGCTTGAGAGCGCTGTCCACGGCCATCTCCGTGCCCACACCCCGCCCGCCCGCATCCGCCCCCACCAGATAGAGCCCCTGTATGGGTGTGGCGTTAGAGGGGCGGTTCTTGCCCACCTGGTGGCGGTTCTGCGCCACCCCGATGACCTCTCCGCTCCATCTCCCCGATGTCTCGGAGACGTAGCGCGTGTCGGTGCGGATCTTCCACACGACGTGCTTCTCTATGTCCGGGTAGAGGTCCCGCATGGTGTTCTCGATGCGGTCGAGCATCTCGTTGCAGATGGCCTTCGCCTGCTCCGGTTCCTCCAGCCCCGGGGGCGCGAGCGAGCCAGCGAGCACGAGCTGGCAACCAGGGGGCGCGAGGGAGGGGTCGGCGGCGGTGGGCACGGGCACCATGACGGCCGCCTGCCTTTCCACCATAGCCGGGTCGTTGAAATCGGGGAAATAACACGCCAGAGGGGCCTTGACCACCTCGGCATCCAGCGCGTACTTCACGCTCACCGCCCCGAATGACAGGCGAAGGCCGTCCACCATGGCCAGGTAGTCGTCGGAGAAATTATGCCGCCCCGCCATGGCTACGGTCTCCTTGATACCGTTGTTGCTGATGACGATATCTGCGGGGATGAAGCCGCCCGCCTCCACCCCGGTCACCCTGCCGCCCTCGACTACGATGCGCTCCACCGGGGTGGAATAGCGCAGCTCGCCCCCCATGGACTGCATGGCGTCAAGATAGGCCAGGGGCACGGCCCGCATGCCCCCCACGGGGTAGCAGAGGTTCTTCTGCGCGCTCTGGGTGGAAAAGCAGTATATGTATTCTCCAGCGGACGCTGCCCGGCGGGAGATGCACATATACATACCCGTGAACCCGTCCAGCAGACGGTTCAGCTGCTCGTCGTCGACGAAGCGAGCGATGTAATCGGAGAAAGACACCTCGTCGAGCGCAGCCAGCTCCTCGGGCGTGCGCTCTTTCGCCAAGTCCTCGAACAGAGCCTTGGCTCCCTCGCGGTTCTCCGGCAGCACCCCTATCTCGTCGAAAAGCCTCTGCAGGGACTCTTCTTCATCCATGTTCTGAGATATCAAGGCGGTCCGGCCCCCGGTGGTGAACTCCATCGCCGTGTCCAGGGTCACGAACTTTATCTCCGTCCCCACTGCCCTCGCGACCTCTCCCATCGGGCCCTTGTCGCCGCGCGCAAGCCAGTGCACGCCGGTGTCGTATATGAAGCCGTCTCGCTCGAAGCTCGCGGCCTTGCCCCCGGGATAGCTGTTCCTTTCCAGGACGGTCACCTGGGCTCCTTCTTTGGCCAGAAGAGCGGCTATGCTCGAACCCCCCATGCCGGTCCCGATCACCGCCACTTTCCTGCCCCTGATGCTCTCTGCCATCTGACACCTCCCGGCGAAAGACTAATCCGTTTTCCCTTCCTGCACGCACTGACAAACTAACCCCATAGCGCCGGTTCATACAAGCCCCGCAGAAAAAAGTAGAAACCCAAGATACCTTTGGGACCGCCGGGCTATGCGTACGGCGTTTTCTACTCGGCATCCTGGGTTCCTACCTACGTTCCGGACGCACAAGCCTAAAAACCGCTTCAACGCTGGTTTTCCCCCGAGTTTGGCCGGAACGCCTCAATAATATCATCCTCTTTTTCGCTGTCAATAGGGTGAGGGACAAAACACCGAAAAAACCGCCAAAATACCATATATTGCCATATATTTCCGGCACGGCTGCAGACTGGGGAGACGTCCACCTGCCCGCGAGGTCATGGCATGGGGCTCACCGCGTGGCGGGCAAGATGGCCCGGGCGCGCCACGTTCAGCTGCGGGCGGAACCCGGATGACCTGGGTTGGTAACCGCAGCTTCTGCTATTATGTAAAGATGTGAACGGCGGGAAGGCTGAGGAGGTACGGATGGGCGCATGGAACGTGAAGGGATGCCTCATACCCCTGGTGACACCCTTCGACGACAGGGGCGGGGTCGACGAGCAGGCGTTGAGGAACCTGGTCAACTACCTCATAGAGGAACAGGCCGCCGACGCCCTCATCCCCTGCGGCACCACCGGTGAATCGCCCACCCTCAGCCACGAGGAACACATGAAAGTGATCGCGGTGGTCCAGGAGGAGACGGCTGGCCGGGTGCCGGTTATCGCCGGGACCGGCAGCAACAGCACTGCCGAGGCCATCCAGATGACGGTGGCGGCGGAAAAACTCGGCGTGGACGGCAGCCTACAGGTGAGCCCCTACTACAACCGGCCGAGCCAGGACGGTATCTACGAACATTACAAGGCCATCGCCGCGAGCACCTCGCTTCCCCTCATCGTCTACAACATCCCCTTCCGCACCGGCAGGAACATCGAGGTGGGCACCATGCTGCGCCTTTCCGAGATCGAGAACATCGTGGGGGTAAAGGAGGCCTCGGGCGATATCCTGCAGGTTAGCGCGATAATCGAGGAAACGCGCAAGGAGGGAACGGACTTTTTCGTCTACTCGGGCGAGGACCCGGTGACCTTCCTCGTGCTCTGCCTTGGCGGGCAGGGCTGCATAGCCGCGGTCGGCCACGTGCTGGGAGCGGAGTTCAGCCGCATGTGCCGGCTGGTATGGGACGGCAAGCTCGAGGAGGGGCGCGAGCTGCACTTCCGCGTTCTGCCCCTGGTACGCGCCCTTTTCTGCGAGCCCAATCCCACCGCCATCAAGCAGGCCCTCAACTGGATGGGAGTGCAGGTGGGGGGACTGCGCCTGCCCCTGCTGTCCATGACGGAAAAGGGGAAGGACACCCTGCGTGCGGCCATGGTCGAGTTGGGTAAAGCGTCGCCCGAGGACTGCCGTTGAGAGCGCTGCGGCGGCGGCATGGTCACCGCGGGTAAGCAGATAAAGCCGCGTGTAGCGGGAAGGAAACGGGCCGGGTCTTCCTGGACGGGCAAAGAGAGGTGGTTGTGATGTGCCGGGAGGGAATCGACTTGGTCACCCTGAAGGTGGCCCTTAAACACAGCGCTGAACGTCTCGAGCAGGAGATGGACCATCTGCGCCATTGGTCTGCCCTGGCGTCCAACGTGAACCTGGGGGACGTCTCCTCGCGCCTGCAGGAAGCGCTGGACAGGGTAGCCGGGGGAGAGGAGCTAGTGGCCGGTTGCGTGCGCGCCCTGGCGCAACTGCAGGTGCAGGGCCCCGCTGCCGCGGGGACGGGGGTGACCATCACCCCCATGTGAAGCACAAGGCGGGAAACGCGCCTGAGCGGCCTCTCAGCCGCCGACGGCCGGAGGGAACAGCGATACCTCGTCCCCGGGGCCGAGCTTCGTCCTCTTGCCCCTCAGATAACTGATGTTCTGCCCGTTGACGAGCACGATGCAGTTCTTAAGATACCTGGACACGCCGTCCCCGTACCTCTTCTCGACTTCCTTGAGCACCGCCGCCACGGTGGGGGCTGAACTCTCGTAGCCCGGTTCTCCCGTCGCCTTGCGCATCATGGTGAAGAACTTGACGTTGGCCAAACCGCTCCCTCCTCAACCGTTTAACCGCGGTAAGCCACCTACACGGTCGGATGCCCTTAGCGCTTCCCGCCTGCCGCCAACCATATGAGGACCCCGCCCAGCCGTCTGGCTGCCGCGCGGCCTCTCAGTGTCACCGCCGGCGGCCGGCTTGGCGAACCGCCTACCCGTGCAGCACCTCGGCCACGTCCTTGAGCCCGAGCTCCTCCAGGCGACGCCGGCTGGGGCGCCCCTGGGCATCGATGTCCCGCAGCGCGTAGAAATCCCGGATCATCTCGTCGAAGGCCACGGTTACGCGCCTCCTCTCCTCCGCGTCCCCCGCCTCCAGCTTCTTGCGCTTTCCCGAGAACCCGGGCAGCTTGTTCATGGAGGTGAGCATCTTGTCCATGTTGGGGTAGAGGTACTTGTTGAGGATGCCCGCCGTGGTCCTGGTGAAACCCTCGAACCTCAGCTTCTGCAGCGGCGCCAGGGACATGAACTGGGGATAGACCGCCGTGTGCAGCCCCGAGGTTGCGCCCTCGGGATGGGGCTCGAGGATGCGCCTGGGGAGCTGGTCGTCCTCGCGGGTGGCGCCCATGAGGTTGCCCAAGGCCCTCTTTATGTACCAGATACGGTCGCCCACGCGGCACAACTCATCCACATCGTAGCGGAAGCCGGTGAGGGAATTGAGCATCATGGCCATGTCCTGCAGGGAGCCCCCCGCGGAACCCCAGGCGAAAAGGCAGATGACCGCGGAGTTGGCGATGACCCCCTTCCTCTGGCTGGCGACGGTCTGGGCCGCCTTGCCCTTGGCCTTATAGGGCCAGGTCCTCTTGACCTTCACGTCGCTGTGGTTGGTGACACCCAGTTCCACGTAGAGGTTGGCGTCGGCGCAGTGGCAGGCGCCCCGGATGGAGGTGGCGTAGGTGAGCGCCATGCCCCAGAGGGCGCGGGGGTCGTGCATGGGGCACTCAAGCCCCTTGACGTGGATGGCCATCTCCTCGCCGCCGTACTTTTCCGCCAGGGCACGCGTCCCCTCGGCGAGGTCGTCGCCGAAACCCTCGCGGTATGCGGTCTTCCGGATGAGCTCCAGCAGGGTATGAGGCTGGTTCCAGCCCAGCTCTATCCCCCCGGTGTCCTTCTCGCTGATGAGGCCGCCCTCGAAGGCCTCGGTGGCGTAGGCGATGGTCGAGCCGCAGGAGATGGTGTCCATGCCCAGGCGGTTGCACATTTCGTTGGCTTTGTGGTTGGCCTCGCGGTCGTCCATCAACTGCAGGGTGCCCAGGGACGCCGCGGCCTCGTATTCCGAGCCCGGCCCCTCCTCAAGGGCGTAGGGGCCTGATTTGACCTCGACGATCCTCTTGCAGTAAACGGGGCAGGCGAAGCAGGAATGGGTCTTGGTGAGGATGCTCTCGGCCACCGCTGTGCCGCCCAGCTCCCCGGGCCCCTTGTCCCAGTAGGCTACGCGCCAGTTCTTGGTCGGGACGTCCCCGATGGCCATGCCGTATTCCATGTGCACGTTTGAGCCGTAGGCGTGAAAACCCTCCGCCACCAGGCTGAACTTGAGGATCTCGTTCATCTTGTCGCGCGCTTCCTTGAAGGCCGTCTCGTCCGCAACCGGCGCCTTTTTATTGCCCCGCGCCACCACGGCCTTGAGTTTCTTCGAGCCCATCACCGCTCCCAAACCGCCCCTCCCCGAGGTGGAGCCGCGGTCGTTCATCACGTTGGCGAATTTCACCAGGTTCTCGCCCGCGGGGCCGATGGAGATGACCTGGGCGCGCTTGTCGCCCACCTCCTGTTTGAGAAGCTCCTCGGTCTCGTATGTGTCCTTGCCCCAGAGGTGGGAGGCGTCCTTTATCTCCACCTTCTCGTCCGTGACGTAGAGGTAGACCGGTTTCTCGGATGCCCCAAGAACGATGATGCCGTCGTAACCGGTGCGCTTGAGCTGGGGGGAGAAGTGCCCGCCCATGGAGGCCTCGCCCCAGATGCCGGTGAGGGGCGAACGGGCGCATATCTCCAGGCGCGAAACCCCGGGGAGAGCGGTCCCCGAAAGGGGGCCGTTCATCACGATCAACGGGTTATCCGGTGAGAGGGGCTCCACTTTCCAACACTCGTTGTCGAAGAACCATTTCGCGGCCAGGCCGCTGCCGCCGATGAAGTCGCGGTAAAGCCTCTCCTCCAGCTCGAGTACCTCGCTCTTTCCGGTAGCTAGATCGACCTTCAGTATCTTTCCCCAGTTTCCTCCCGTCATCGCCGGTTCTCCTCCCTGTTCTCGTTCAGCTCCAAGGTGGTCGGGCTGATCCGTTTTCAAGTCCGGTCGGTATAGCCGATGACATGGGACCGGCGGGTAAATTCCCAATCCCACAGGCCCCACATGCACGGCCGCCTCGATGGCAAGGACATTATATCAGAGCTTTTAGGGCATATTGTCTTTATCGATATGAAGAAAACCTTTGCATTGAAAGTTACTTTATGGTAGCATGACCACTTAACAGGTCTCCGCACAGTGGGTAAGAGTGTGGAGCCTCTGTGGGGATCGGGACTTTCCCTCCCTTAAGAAACCCGCAGAGGGATTCCGAGAAGGCACTCACCCCAGCGTGACCTCATCCGTGCTCCGGTCCCAAATCGGAGCACCTCCCTCCCTGCTGACCCCGGTTTGCCGGAAACCGGGGTCCTATTCTTTTCATCCTTTACCCGACGCGCCTGGTCCCCTGCGCCCGGCATCGGAGGTGGAGAAAGCCCGTGTGAACAGCTCGTGCACGGTCTTCCAGGTCTTCTCCTTCTGGTCCCCCTGGTCTCCCGAAAGCAGGATGGCGACGCTCTGCCCCATGCCCACCAGCGCGTAGGAGATGGTCCTGAGGTCCGCGAAGGGATATATCTCCCCCGCCGCCACTCCCTCCCTCAGGTCCTCCTCGATGCTCTCCGCCAGTCTTTCGTAGACCTCCCATAGCTGGCCCAAGAGCCGCTCGTTCCCCACCGTCTCACCCAGCATCATGTACAGGAGTTCGCTGCGTTCGAGGTAGAGGTCCAGCATCTCCTGGCCCTTTATCTCCAGGCGGGTCACGTAGTCTTTATTCTCCTTGCCCTCCAGCTCGCGGTCTATCTTCGCCAGCGTGCTCTCGATGAGCCGCTTTATCACCTCCACCAGGATCTCTTCCTTGCTATCGAAGTAGACATAGAAGGTGCCCTTCGCGATGCCCGTCGCTTGCACGATCTCGTCGATGGTGGTGCCGTGATAACCCTTGGCGGCGAATAACTCGGTGGCGTTGGCGACTATGCGTTCCCTGCGATCCACCACCTGCCTCTCATCCGCCTGCTCCTCGCTCACCCCGCTGGCCTTCTTGCCCCCGATGACCCCGAAGAGGCCGGAGACGTCCCGCAGAGACATGCCGTAGCGCGAGCGCAGGTACTCCACCATGCGCAGTCTCTCGAGGTGATGGTCGGAGAAGACTCCCTCCTCTGGTTGTGGCAGGATACCCTCCTTTAGGTAACGGGTGATCTGCTTGCGGCTCACGGACGAGCCGGTATCCGCCTCATAGGCCGAGATGAGTCCGTCCATGCCGTAGCCCTTATTTTTCTGTGCCATCCGTCGGCCGCCCTCTCGCGAAACCGCACCCAGCTTGGCGGGCACGGGACTTTTACATATCGGAAAACGACTGGGTAGTCAGTCACATATTAATATTCCGCGGCAAACACTGTCAACGCGGGGAAGGCAGATGCGGCCGTGTGGTTTATGAAACGCATGACAAGGGGATATAATCAAGGAGGGGGTCGATGCGCCATGACGGCAAGCGCCCTGGTTGTAGATGACGACAGGCTCCTGTTGCGGCTCATCGAGCTCAATCTGAGCAAACTGGGCATAAAGGTACTCCTTGCCGACAGCGGGAGTAAAGCCTTGCGCCTAGCGCAGGAGGAGAGACCCGATGTCATACTACTCGATCTCATGATGCCGGTGATGGACGGCTACGAGGTCATGCGCATGCTCAAGGAATCGACCAGCACCAGGGACATCCCGGTGGTCATGCTCACCGCTAAAACCAGCCCCAGGGACCGCAACCGGTGCGAAGATATGGGGGCTATCGCCTTCATCACCAAGCCCTTCGACCTTGAAGAGCTGCGCAGCACGGTCAGCCGTATCGTCGCATCTTCCTCCGGATGTGATGCTACTTGATGACGGCCGTAGCCGCGGGCTATCCGGCCGGGGTGAGGAATTTTTGAACAACCACAAATTTTTCTTGTTTATCCCCCCCCCCCCCCCCTTTAAACTTCCCATTTAAACGTCTTAAATAAAA
>CAYPZH010000045.1:0-4067 GCA_964415205.1 uncultured Actinomycetota bacterium
AACATCATCCCGTCCAGCATCGTCTTCTGCAGTGTGTTGATGTTAGGCACGATGATCGATCCTCCTTACCTTCCGGCTCACTCGTTTACTGCCCTGTCCGATCTGCCTATGCCGCAACCGTTCATTCCCGGCTTCTCCAAGAGTTCTCCGCCGCATCCCTCTTCTTCCGCCCCCTCTTCCTCGCGGTCATATCCCCTGAAGGGATAATGGCTGTCCGGCCAGTGCTGGGAATTCTCGTGTGACGGGTCGGGCTGCCCGGACAGGTTGTCATCGAGGAAATCGAACAGCTCTTTCATGGCCACCTCCTACTCGAACCTTCAGGACCATCCATCGGACACAGTTCAACACCCCGAGATTAAAAACGGGTATATGGGAGGTGAAAAGCCCTTAAATTCTTGCTGAAGGGTTTATTGCGCCGGGAGACAGGCCGGGTTGCGATCCGGTGTGCGGTCGGCACGGTGTCCCCGGTTTCCAGCCTCCCCTTCCGCTGTCTTCAACGGGACTGGAGTGTATCCGGAGTACTTGGCGGCATGTGGATTCCTCCGCCTGGAGAGCGATAAGGTGCGGCTTTACCGGCGCTTTCGCCGTTCTTCATCAAATCGTTACCACGGATATACCCAGGGTTAATCTGGACCGCTTAGGCTGGCGGTGTTCGCGCGGGCTGAAGTTGAAGGAGGTGGTGCCGGCCATTTAAACGCGGTCAGTTCGCAGTAATGGAATCCCGACGTGGAAGGAGAGATGTGAATGTATTCGTATGGGAGGACCCTGAAGACCGCCAGTTTCATCGTCACTCTGGCGCTGGCCCTGGTGGTGTTACTGGCGGCTCTCGCGGTGACCATGCCGCTCGATGATGCGCAGGCCGGGGGGCGCAGGTGCCGCTTGATCAAGAACGTCATCGTGATGATAAGCGACGGCTGCGGGTACAACCACGTACTGGCGACCGACTACTACCAGGCCGGCAAGTCCAAGGCCCAGGGCTACGAGCGTTTCCCGGTCAAGGTGGGGATGAGCACTTACGAAGTAGAGAAGGTAGATGGCGTTCCCACCATCCTCGGTTACGATCCGCTGCAGGCATGGAGCGATTTCGACTACGTGAGGAGCCACCCCCCCGCGGGGGACGGCTACACCGATTCCGCCTCCGCCGCCACCGCCATGTCCACAGGCACCAAGACCCTGAACGGATTGATCGGGGTGGACAAGGACGGCAACCCCCTTGAGCATGTCGCCGAGCGCGCCGAGGAACTGGGGATGGCCACCGGAGTCATCACCAGCGTTGAACTGAGCCATGCGACGCCCGCCGGCTTCGTCGCCCACAACATCTCCCGCAACAATTACGACCAGATAGCCCAGGAGATGGTCAACGACAGCGCCACCGACGTGGTCATGGGTTGCGGCCACCCCTGGTTCGACAACAACGGGCAGCCCAAGGCAACCCCCAATACCTACAAGTACGTCGGCGGGCAGGTCACCTGGGACGCCCTGGTCGCCGGGACCGCGGGCAGCGGCGTTGACGCCGACCACAACGGATATATGGACGATAACTGGAAGCTGGTCCAGACCCGCTCCGAGTTCCAGGCCCTGACCAAGGGGAAGACCCCCAAGCGCGTCTTCGGCGTGCCCCAGGTGTACGAAACGCTGCAGCAGGCACGCGGGGGCGACGGCGACGCCGCCCCCTATGTCGTTCCCCTCAATCAGAGCGTGCCAACCCTGGAGGAGATGACCAATGGCGCCCTCAACGTGCTCGACAACGACAAGGACGGCTTCTTCCTCATGATCGAGGGAGGCGCCATCGACTGGGCCAGCCATGCTGCCCAGAGCGGCCGCATGATCGAGGAAGAAATCGACTTCAACAACTCCGTGGAGGCCGTTTCGGAGTGGGTGTGCAGGAACAGCAACTGGGCGGAGACCCTGCTCATCGTCACCGGCGACCACGAGTGCGGCTATCTCTGCGGTCCCGGCTCCGCGGCGACCCAGTCCATGCAGCCGGTCATCAACAACGGCGCGGGCCAGCTCCCGGGGATGGAGTGGAACAGCGGCGACCATACGAACTCCCTCATCCCGCTGTATGCCAAGGGCTGGACGTCCCTGCTCTTCCACTGCTACGCAAACGAGTACGACAATGTGCGCGGCCGCTACATCGACAACACGGAGATAGCCAAAATGATCTCCGGGCTGCTTCGGTAAGCCCGCTTTCTCCCACACGAAGAAGGGACCCCGCGGTCCCTTCTTCAATCTCCGTGCTCACCTGGAATGCCGCGAGAGCGCCTTACTTCTTAATTCCTCCGGAAGGATAAGACTTGACCATGAGCGAAGTGAGATTATATTAGAGGCGGAAGGCGATTGCGATGGAAGGTGAGTGCTGAAGAGGATCCTGATCATCGAGGACGAGAGGCCGCTGGCCGAGGCGGTCGAGTTCAGCCTGGAAAAAGAGGGTTACGAAGTGGACATCGCCCTGGACGGTGAGACCGGCTGGCGCATGTGTGAGGGGGGCGATTACGACCTCATCCTGCTGGACCTCATGCTACCGGGCATGGACGGGATGGAGATCTGCCGCGAGATCAGGAAAGAGAGCACGACCCCCGTGATCATGCTCACCGCCAAGGACTCCGATGTGGACAAGATCCTGGGTCTGGAGATGGGCGCCGATGACTATGTCACCAAGCCGTTCAATATGCGCGAACTGATCGCGCGCGTGCGCGCGGTGCTGCGCCGGGCAAGGGCGGATGAGCCCGAGAAGCCAAGTGATCGCCTGGAGGTAGGGGACATCGTCATCGACAAGGAGAGGCACGAGGTGATAGTGGACGGCAGAGTCGTGGACATGCCGCTCATGGAGTATCGCCTACTGGAGCTCTTCCTGCACAATCCCGGCAAAGCACTGGCCCGCGAGTACCTCCTCAACAAGGCCTGGGAGGGAGATTTTTACGGCCAGACCAAGACCCTGGACGTGCATATCCGCCGCCTCAGGGAGAAGATAGAGAAGGACCCGGCCGACCCGGAGCGCATCATCACCGTGCGTGGTATCGGGTACCGCTTCGAGGCGGGCGGACAGGCTTGATGAAGAGCCTAAGGCGCATCCTCATATTCAGATATGCTTTTCTTATCGCGGCCGTGCTCATCGCCACGTCCCTCCTGGTCATCATACCCATCCGTTCCTACACTGTTGCGCAGGAGCAGGATAACCTCGAAGAACAGGCGGTGCTTTTCGCCCGCGAGGCGGTGAGGTACTTAGACGGCAGCTCGAACAGCGATGACATCGATACCTATCTGAAGGTACTCGCAGGCGACCTGCCGATAAGGTTGACGGTCATCGATACCGAGGGTGTGGTGCTGGGTGACTCGGAGGTGCCGGCTCGCGAGATGGAGAACCATGGCGGCCGTCCCGAGGTCGCGGGCGCGCTGGAGGGATGGGTGGGATCAGCCCGGCGCGAATCCCGTACCCTGGGTGAAGATTTCATTTATGCCGCCGCCCCCATTATCGTGGATGAAGAGATCGTGGGAGCCGCGAGGGTCGCCCTGGAGGAAGAGGACGTCATGCTCGTGGTAACGCAGGTATGGTGGATCTTACTCGCGGCCTTCGGCGTATTGCTCCTGGTCATCATCGCCGTGAGCGTCTGGACGGAGAGGACCGTGAGCGCGGACCTCGGTGACATGAGGGGGGCGGCTTCGGGGCTGGCGCGGGGGGACCTCGAGCGCAGGGTGGCGGAACCGGATATCGAGGAGTTCTCCGAACTGGCGCGGGATTTCAATACCATGGCCGAACAGGTGCGCCGCCAGGTCGAGGAGGCGGCGGAGGAGAGCGGAAAGCTGGAGGCGGTGCTCTCCAACATCTCGGCAGGGGTGATGGTCACCGATGCGGAGAGCAGGATAATACTGCTCAATCCGGCCGCCGAGGACATCCTGGGCGTGGAGGGAGAGAAAGCCTCCGGGCAGCGCATCATCGAGGCCTTCTCCAGCCGTGAGCTGGACGTGGCGGTGTCAAGAGCGGTGGCTGGAGAGAGCGTGGATGAGGAGATCGAGCTGATATATCCCCGACAGATCTCGCTGCACCTGAAATCAAATCCCGTCAG
>CAYPZH010000045.1:4077-17208 GCA_964415205.1 uncultured Actinomycetota bacterium
TTGCAGCGACCGTAAGCGCCATCGAAGACATCACGGCACTCAAGCGGTTGAACCAGATAAGGCAGGATTTCGTGGCTAATGTCTCGCACGAGCTGCGGACCCCGGTCGCTACCATCCGGGCTCTTACCGATTCGCTGCTGGTCGGGGCGGTGGAGGACATGGAGAAAGCGGAGCGCTTCTTGAAGGACCTAGACCGGGAGGCCACCCGCCTGTCGCAGCTCATCGAGGACCTGCTCACCTTGAGCAGGTTGGAGGCGGGGGAGGCGGCGATCCAGGTCGAGAGCTTCCCGCTCCACGAGCTCATCGAAGAATCCCTGGATTCCAAGGGCAAACTTGCGGAGGAATTCAGGGTGTCGCTGGAGATCAAGCCGGGTGGAGAGGATATGATGATAAGAGGCGACCGCAGACTGCTCAGGACCGCCCTCAATAACCTCATCGACAACGCGATCAAATACAACCATCCCGGGGGGAAAGTTGCGGTGGGAATACGCGCCACTCAAGCGGATGGCGGCGTGATGATAGAGGTCGAGGACAACGGGATGGGAATACCTCGCGAAGACCTCCCCCGGGTTTTCGAGAGGTTCTACCGCATCGACAAGGCACGTTCCCGGGAGACCGGCGGAACCGGGTTGGGCCTCTCCATAGTAAAGCACATTACCGAGTTTCACCGCGGCACGGTGACCGTGACCAGCGTGGAGGGAGAGGGTTCCACCTTCACGATATCCCTCCCTCATATATAGAAATCACCGGTTCATCCCGATTTAACCCGGAATTCACCCACATTTTTCCTGGACTAAACCCGCTTTTAACAACCGTATGGCTAAATTATCAATGGTAGGCGGCCTCAGGACAGAGGCGAGGCCGCAGCCGAAAACGCAAGAGAAAGGAGGGAAGAAGATGTTAATAGAGGAGATAACCGTAAGGGAACTGGTAGAGGAATGCCTGGAGTTCAAGAGTACGGCGGCGAGGGAACACGATATTAGCCTGGAGGCGGAACTCGATGATCCGCGAGCGATCATATGCGGAGACCGACGCCTGTTGAGGGCTGCCGTGACCAACCTGATCGAGATGGCTATCAGGCATAACCGTCCCGGCGGCAAGATAACCGTAGGTTATCAGAGCGATCCCTGCAGGGAGTCCATCGTCGTGGCCGACAACGGCAGGGGAATATCCTACGAGGACCTGCGCAGTATCCACGACCTCTTCTGCCGCCCGGCAGTCCCCGGAATGTACGATGTCGATGAGATCGACGCCGGACTTCTGGGCCTTTCCGTCGTTAAGGACATAGCGGACCTGCACGGCGGCAGGATCGGCGTGCGCAGCATGGAGGGCGAGGGTTCCACCTTCATCCTGTACCTGCCCCGCCGGCAGCGTGTCGTGGCTTAACCTGGAGTAAATCTTCCGTTAAGGAAGATTTCTCCTATTTTTTACTGCATCTTTATCTACAGGCGTTAGTCTTGAATATAGCTGGGTTCGATGCATGCGGCTGAGGACGCGCCGGTCCGCAAAAGGATGTGGGGTCTGCATGATAACAACGCTTGAAGAGATCCCGGTACACAGACTCCTGGAGGAGTCTTTCGCGATAAAATCCATCCTGGCGGATAGGTTCGGTATTACCCTTGAGGCCAGGATCGAGGACCCGCATGTTTCCATCCTCGGCGACCGCAGGCTCCTCGGAGCGGCATTGAACAACCTCATCGACGACGCGATCAAGCACGGTCGCCGGGGCAGAAAGGTCATCGTCCGACAGCGTATGGACATGGAAGGACTGGTCATAAACGTGATCAGGCTGGAAAATCGCGAGTGCCCGGGGACTCCCGCAGGCACGACGGCGCTGCTCATAGAGCCAGTGCCGCAGGACACCCGCAGCGGGAACGAGGGAGAGCGTATGGGTCTGTCGCTGGCCAGGCGCATCGCAAGCCTGCATGGTGGTTGGATAAGGATCCGCAGCAAAGAGGGCGAGGGCTGTGTATATACGCTTCACCTGCCCCTGGGACGCAACAAAGGGGTACTGCAAACCGCTTCACGAAGGGGAATGCCGGTTTAACCTCCCGTTTACCTCGCGTTAATGAAGATTTTAACCGCATTACACCCGTTTTTAATCCCCGGGTTGTTGAATAACGTCGACATGAGAAAACCGGAGACGCTAAGGTGCCGAGCTGGTCTACATTACTTGTGGTAGTAGTGATGTTTGGAAAGGTTATCAGGGACATATGGCGGGACGATAGTAGATCGTCCACCATGGGGGCGTTGAATGGCCGGTGTCGCGTTTTCTCGATCCCCCATGTTCCGCGTGCGAGCGTTTCGGCACTTGCGAGCGGCGCCTTGAGATAGATCGCAAGGTATCAGAACTAAACGTATCGAGGTATGGAAAGAGCATCCGAAAAGGAGGAAGGAATGACGAAGAAGAGACTGAGCCTGATCATGGCGGTCTCGCTGGCGGTGGCAATGATCCTTATGCTGGCCGCCGCGGGCTGCGGTGAGAGCAACGAAGAGCCCGCGGAGCCGGAGGAGCCGAAACTCTCAGGGACCCTGAACCTCTCCGGTTCCACCACCGTGCTACCGCTTGCCCAGGAGGCGGCGGACATGTTCATGGACGAGAACCCCGACGTGACCGTCAACGTGCAGGGTGGCGGCTCCAGCGTGGGTATCTCCAACGTGGCCGAGGGGGTCGTCGACATCGGCAACGCCTCGCGCGGCCTCAAGGACGAGGAGAAGAACCTGGGGCTCATGGACCACGAGATCGCCCTGGACGTCATCACGGTTATCGTGCATCCCGATGCACCGGTGGATGATCTTTCTGCGGACCAGGTCTACAACATCTTCACCGGCAAGGTGACCAACTGGAAGGACGTCGGCGGCCCCGACCAAGCCATAAACGTGGTCGTGCGCGACGAGGCCTCGGGGACCCGTGAGATCTTCGACGAGAAGGCGTTGAATAAGGAAGCACCGATGGCGGGGGCTATCGAGACCAACAGCAACGGCATCATGAGGCAGACGGTATCATCCACGCCGTTCTCCATCGGGTATATCTCCCTTGGTTATCTTGATAGCTCCGTGAAAGCCACGAAGTACGGCGGAGTGGAAGCCAGCGCAGAGACGGCGGTTGACAAGACCTACCCCCTCTCCCGCTACCTGCATATGTTCACCAAGGGAGAGGCCACCGGCCTAGCCAGGGCCTTCATCGATTTCGTCCTCTCGGATGAATTCCAGAACGAGGTTGTGGCGGAAGAGTACATACCCATGACCGAGATCTAAGGGAGCTTGTTGGTTAACAGGGATTTCGACTGCTCGCAATAGGCAAGGGGGGCCGGCATTGCAAGGCGTGATCGATAGGGAGTGGATCGTCAAGAAGGCGCTCTTCACCCTGGCCATGATGACCGTGCTGGGGATCATCCTCATCGTCTTCTTCGTGGCCAGGGAGTCCATCCCCGCCTTCACCGAGGCCGGCCCCGCCAATCTCTTCAGCGCCACCTGGAATCCCAAGAGCGGCCAGTACGGCATGCTCATCTTCCTCACCGGCACTCTTGCGACCACCGTCGGGGGGCTTCTCCTGGGCACCCCCCTTGCCATCGGCTCGGCATTGTTCCTGACCCAGATGGCCCCCCGGCGGGCTCGGTCGATCATGACCAGGGGCGTGGAACTCCTGGCGGGAGTCCCCTCCATCGTGTTGGGCTGGCTGGGCTTCACGGTGATGGTACCCTGGATAAGGTCGCTTACCAACAGCACCGGCACGGGACTGCTCGCTGCGTCTATCATCCTGGCCATCATGGTCATCCCCACCATCACCACCATCTCCAAGGACGCCCTGGAGGCGGTCCCGGATTCCCACAAACAGGCGGCGCTGGCCATGGGTGCCACGAGGTGGCAGATGATACGGCGCGTCCTGCTCCCGGCGGCGAAACCGGGCCTGCTGGTGGCGGTAATACTCGGAATGGGCAGGGCCATCGGCGAGACCATGGCAGTGGCCCTGGTCATCGGGCCGGCCTCCGCCTTCCCCAAATCCCTGACCACGCCGACCCATACCATGACCACGAAGATACTGATAGAGATGGGGGAATCGACGGGGGTGCAGCGCTCGTCGCTGTTCGCCATGGGGCTGGTGCTGCTGCTCCTGGCCATGCTGCTCATCCTGCTGGTCAGGCTGGTATCGCGGTCGAAGGACGTGATGAGATGACCACCGACCTGGGGTCCAGGGTGGAGGTGGAAGGACCGCGCGTGGAGGTGATAGGAGACCTATGCGGGCTCAGAAACGAGCGCCTGGAGAGCATCATCCAGCAGAATATGACCAGGAACGAAAAAAGGGCCCAACTCTTCGACCGCGCTGCCACCGCCACCGTGTGGACTCTCGCCCTGATCGGCCTGGGGATACTGTCCTTCATAATCGTCGTCATCCTCTACCGGGGCATAGCGACCGCCCTCAGCCCCGGCTTCATCTTCGGCGAGCCGGAGGCCATGAAGGAGGGGGGAGGCATCTGGCCGATGGTCGTATCATCCTTCTACCTGGCCCTCCTGGCCATAGCCGTCGTGGTCCCCCTGGGGGTAGGGGCCGCCGTCTACATGACCGAGTTCGCCAGGGAGGGGTGGGTGACCAGGCTGGTGCGCTTCGGTGCAGACTCCCTCTCTACCGTGCCCTCGGTGGTGTTCGGAATATTCGGCATGGTGCTCTTCGTGATCTATTTCGGATTGGGATATTCGTTGCTGGCAGGTGCCTTAACCCTCGCCCTGCTCAACCTGCCCACGGTGATGCGCACCACGGAGGAGGCCATCAAGGCGGTCCCTTATTCCTACCGCGAGGCCTGCATGAGTCTGGGTGCCAGCCGCTGGGAGACGGTGAAGAAGATAGTGATGCCCAGCGCCATGCCGGGGATCACGACCGGCATCGTCCTGACCGTGGGCAGGATCGTTGGGGAGAGCGCGGCGGTCATCTATACCGTGGGGATCTTCGTGAGGAAAGTGCCCCTGTCGCCCCTGCAGCCTGCGGCCCCCATGGCCGCCCACATATGGCATACGTACACCGAGGGAGCCCTGGTCTCGGACTGGATGCGCGTGGCCAACGGCGAAGCGGCGTTTCTTCTCCTGGTGGTGCTGGTGTTGAACGTGGGGGCGAGATTGCTCGCCCGCCTGTATCAGAAGAGACTGGGTATGGTGAGTTAGGATGCCTGAGAACGGTCATAAGTTCGAGCTCAAGGGGATGGATCTCTTCTACGGCGACTTCAAGGTCCTGGAGGACGTGACCCTGGACATCAAGAGTTGCTGCATCACCGCCATCATCGGGCCGTCGGGGTGCGGCAAGTCGTCAGCCCTGCGGTGCCTCAACCGCATGAACGACCTGGTGGATGGGGCCCGCATCGAGGGACGCGTGGTCCTGGACGGCGAGGATATATACGGCAAGGACTACAGCGTGGTGGGGCTGCGCAAGCGGGTGGGCATGGTGTTCCAGAAGCCCAACCCCTTCCCCAAGACCATCTACGACAACGTGGCCTTCGGGCCGCGGCTTTACGGTATCCGGGACCGCGAGGTCCTCGACGGCATCGTGGAGGAGAGCCTGAAGAGTGTCGCCCTCTTCGAGGAGGTCAAGGACAAGCTGCGCACCTCGGCCCTGGCCCTGTCCGGCGGGCAGCAACAGCGCCTGTGCATCGCCCGCGTGCTGGCGGTGCAGCCGGAGGTGATCCTGCTGGACGAGCCCTGTTCCGCCCTGGACCCCATCGCTACCCAGAGGATCGAGGACCTGCTGTCGGACCTCAAGACCAGGTACACCATCGTCATCGTCACCCACAACATGCAGCAGGCCGCCCGTCTGAGCGACTATACCGCGTTCTTCATGATCGAGGAGCAGGGGGACCCGGGTAAGATAGTGGAGTTCGGCGACACCAACACCATGTTCACCAACCCGTCCGACGAAAGGACGGAGCGGTACATAACCGGCAGGTTCGGCTAGGGGAAGGGACAGGCGAGGACATGGCACTGGAAGTAAGAAGGGATTTTCACGAGCAGCTCGACGAGCTCTACGCGGAGACGCTGCGCATGGGCAGCGACCTGCTGGAGACCATCGAGAGGACCCGGCAGTGTTTCGTCAACATGGACCGGGAGCTGGCGGACGGGATCATCGCCGGTGACGACGTCTTCGACGCCTACATCGACCGCCTGGAGGAGGGCGGGCTCGAGCTCATCGCCCGGCAGGCGCCGGTGGCGGTGGACCTGCGCATGATCATCGTCATCATGCGCATGGCCCAGCACTTCGAGCGCATGGCCGACCTGTGCGAGGACATCGCGGTCGCGGTCAAGCACATCCCCGCCGATTACTTGAACGCCTGGATCCGCGAGGCCATAGACGAGATGGCGCGCCGGGCCATCCGCCTGGTGGAGCGCTCCATCGAGTGCTTCAAGGAGCGCAACGTGGAGATGGCCCTGGAGCTGGACGCCATGGACGACGCGGTGGACAAGCTCAACCGCAAGTTCTTCAAGGAGTTCGACCGCGGGCGCGAGGAGGACCTGGAGGTGGCGGTGCGCGTGGTCATGGTGGCCCGCTTCTTCGAGCGCATCGCCGACCACGCCGTGGACATCGGCGAGCACGTGCGCTTCATGGTGGAGGGGACGATAAGCCCCTGAGAAACGTCGGCCCTGGTAGATAGGATTTGCGATACCGCCACGGGATGCATGGACCTGACGCTGGTCCTACGTAATGGCGACTGGGGCCAGTATAAATGCTGGTCCCAGCGCTACTCATCGCTAACCCTCTGCGTTGGATCGGCCGGCCTTGACATTCCTCGCCTGCGGCTCGTAACGCAACGCTGACCATTCAACGGGAAAAAGCCGTTTACCTTCTGTTAACCTGTTCTTAAACCCCTTGTAACCTCGGGCTGATTAAATAGGGGTGACCTCTCAGCTCCCGCGGGCGGTCGTGCCGAGCCGATGCTAATGGTAATAAGAAGGAAAGGTGCTCTTTCTGTTGAGGAAAAAGGCATTCTTTCACGTTTTCACCGCTGCGTGCGTCCTCGGCTTCCTGATCCTACTTTCCCTGTCCTCCACCTCCTGCAGCGTTTGGGGGACCGGCGTGGTCAGGGTCTCCGGCTCCACCACCCTGCTCCCGCTGTCACAGGAGGGCGCCGACCGTTTCATGGACCTGAACCCGGGCAAGACGGTGCTGGTGCAGGGCGGCGGCTCGAGCGTGGGCATAGCCCAGGTCAAGGAGGGCATAGTGGACATCGCCAACTCGTCGCGGGACCTCAAGCCGGAGGAGGATGACGGCAGGCTCACGGTACATCATATAGCGCTGGACGTCATCGTCATCGTGGCGCATCCCGGGGTAGTGGTGAACGACCTCTCGCGCGAGCAGGTGAAAGGCATATTCACCGGGGAGATCACCGACTGGCGGGAGGTCGGGGGACCGGATGGAACCATTCTGGTGGTGGTAAGGGACCGGGCGTCCGGCACGCGGGAGATGTTCGACAAAGAGGCGCTGGATGACGAGGAGGTGGTGAGCTCGGCCATCGAGAGCAACAGCAACGGCATCGTGCGAGAGACCATCGCGGCGACCCCCAACTCCATCGGCTACGTCTCCATCGGTTATGTCAACTCGACCGTAAAGCCCTTGAGCTATGACGGGGCCATCGCGAGCAATGACAGCGCAAGGGACGGAAGCTACAAGCTCTCGCGCTACCTGAGCATGATCACCTATGGAGAGGCGACCGCTACGGCGCTGGATTTCATAGACTATATGCTCTCGGAGGAGTTCCAGCTGGGGGTAGTGGCCGGGGAGTATGTCCCGGTCATCGGGCTCGAGGATGAATGAGGGCAGGACATGGCGCGCGAGAGATACATAAAGATGCTCCTCTTCTCCTGCGCCTCCCTTTCGTTCCTGGCCATCCTGCTCATCTTTCTCTTCATCTTCCAGGAGAGCCTGCCCGCCGTCACCAGGATCGGCATCCCCAACCTCTTCTCCGCGGCCTGGAACCCGGACCAGGGCCAGTTCGGCATGCTGGCCTTCCTGGTGGGGACGCTCCTTAGCACACTCGGGGGGTTGCTTATCGGGGCGCCACTGGGCATCGGTACCGCGGTCTTCCTGGACCAGGTGGCGCCACCGAGGATGGCGAACGTGATACAGCGGGGGGTGGAGCTACTGGCGGGCATCCCCTCCGTGGTCATCGGCTGGTTCGGGCTCATCATCCTGGTGCCGTTCATCGCCGGCGTCACCGACTCCGCCGGTTACGGCATCGCGGCCGCTTCCGCAGTCCTGGCGGTGATGGTGCTCCCGACCATAACCGCCCTGGGCGCGGAGGCCCTGCGATCACTGCCCCCCGAGTTGAAGGAGGCCAGCGTGGCCATGGGCGCCACGCGCTGGCAGACCATCCGCAAGGTGCTCCTTCCCGCCGCCAAGGAGGGGATACTGGTGGCGGTGATCCTGGGCATGGGCCGGGCCATCGGCGAGACCATGGCGGTGCAGATGGTGGTGGGCAACTCCAACCAGCTCACCCTCAACCCTTTCCAGCCCACCGGGACCCTCACCTCGAACCTGGTCACCAACATGGGTGAAGCGGTGGGAGATTTTCGCGCCGCCCTCTTCGCCCAGGGGCTGGTGCTGCTCATCCTGTCCATGGTCCTCATCGCCGGCATACGGTTCATCACGCGCAGGAAGGAGAGCTGAGATGGACGCCAGGAAGGCCGACCGCATCGCCACCGCGGTCTTCTGGGCCATCGGCATCGTCGCCCTGGGCATACTGGCCTTCATCGTCATCGAGATCTTCGCTCGCGGCCTCATCACCGCCGTCAAGCCGTCGTTCTTCGCCGGTGAGCCCGAGGCGTTGAAGGAAGGCGGCGGCGTCGGGCCCATGGTGGTCTCCACCATCTACCTCGTGGTGCTGACCATGCTCATCTCGTTTCCCGTCTCCGTCGGGGCGGCCATCTACCTGGCCGAGTTCGCGCGCGAGGGCAGGTTCACGCGTTTCATCCGCTTCTGCCTGGACAGCCTGGGGACCGTCCCCTCCATCGTCTTCGCCATCTTCGGCATGACCCTCTTCCTCTTCTACCTCAACTGGAGGACCTGCCTGCTGGCTGGCGCCGTCACCATGGCCCTGCTCAACCTGCCGGTGTTCCTGCGCAGCGCGGAGGAAGCCCTGCGGCAGGTGCCGCTCACCTACCGCGAGGCCTCCATGAGCCTGGGGGCGACCCGCTGGACCACGGTGAAGAAGGTGGTCCTCCCCAGCGCCATGCCCGGGATCATCACCGGGACCATACTCCCCCTGGGGCGCATCATGGGCGAGTCGGCGGTGGTGATATTCACCGTGGGCGTGTTCGTCCGCTCCATCCCCATGAGCCCCTTCGACCCGGCAGCCCCCCTGGCCGGATATATATGGTACGTGCAGAGCGAGGCAGTGGTGCCCGACTACCGCACCATAGTGAACGGCGGGGCGGCCATACTGCTCATCCTGCTCTTCCTGATCAACTTCGGCACGCGCCGGCTGTCGGCATATTATAGTAAGAAGAGATCACTGGGAGGTTGAGATTGCAGGGCGACGGTAGCGGGAACAAGATGCAGGTCAGCGGACTGACCATGTACTACGGCGGATTCAAGGCCCTGGAGGACATCTCGCTCGATTTCGCCGCCCGCAACATCACCGCCCTCATCGGGCCCTCGGGCTGCGGCAAGAGCACCCTGGTCCGCTGCCTGAACCGCATGAACGACCTCATACAGGACAGCCGCGTGGAGGGTGAGATCACCCTGGACGGCGAGAACATCCTGGGAGCGGGGTACGACGTCATCTCCCTGCGCCGGCGGGTGGGCATGGTGTTCCAGAGGCCCAACCCCTTCCCCAAGAGCATCTACGAGAACGTGGTCTACGGCCCGCGCCTGGTGGGAGTGAAAGACAAGGAGAAGCTGGACTTCATCGTCGAGGACAGCCTGAAAAAAGCGGCCCTGTGGGACGAGGTCAAAAAGATCCTGAACCGGTCGGGGCAGAGCCTCTCCGGCGGGCAGCAGCAGCGGCTGTGCATCGCCAGGGTCATCGCGGTGCAGCCGGAGGTCATCCTCTTCGACGAGCCCTGTTCCGCCATCGACCCCATCTCCACCCAGAAGATCGAGGACCTCATGGCCGAGCTGAAGAAGAACTATACCATGGTGATAGTCACCCACAACATGCAGCAGGCGGCGAGGGTCAGCGATTACACCGCCTTCATGCTGGTGGAGGAGCAGGGGCAGCCCGGCCGCATCGTGGAATTCGGCGACACCAACACCATGTTCACCAACCCGTCCGACGAGAGGACGGAGCGATATATAACCGGCAGGTTCGGCTAGGCGTAATGGGGTGATGGCTTGGAGATAAGGAAGAGCTTCCACGAGCAGCTCGATGAGCTCTACGCGGAGACGCTGCGCATGGGCAGCGACCTGCTGGAGACCATCGAGAGGACCCGGCAGTGTTTCGTCAACATGGACCGGGAGCTGGCGGACGGGATCATCGCCGGTGACGACGTCTTCGACGCCTACATCGACCGCCTGGAGGAGGGCGGGCTCGAGCTCATCGCCCGGCAGGCGCCGGTGGCGGTGGACCTGCGCATGATCATCGTCATCATGCGCATGGCCCAGCACTTCGAGCGCATGGCCGACCTGTGCGAGGACATCGCGGTCGCGGTCAAGCACATCCCCGCCGATTACTTGAACGCCTGGATCCGCGAGGCCATAGACGAGATGGCGCGCCGGGCCATCCGCCTGGTGGAGCGCTCCATCGAGTGCTTCAAGGAGCGCAACGTGGAGATGGCCCTGGAGCTGGACGCCATGGACGACGCGGTGGACAAGCTCAACCGCAAGTTCTTCAAGGAGTTCGACCGCGGGCGCGAGGAGGACCTGGAGGTGGCGGTGCGCGTGGTCATGGTGGCCCGCTTCTTCGAGCGCATCGCCGACCACGCCGTGGACATCGGCGAGCACGTGCGCTTCATGGTGGAGGGGACGATAAGCCCCACCTAGGGGTCAGGTCTTGTATTTTGCATACTCCGGTATGTTAACCGTTTTTTGACCCGTTTACACCGTTGTATACAGCGACTATGCAATATCTGCCATATTATGGCATACAAAATACAATACCTGACCCCTATAATAGTATGGTGGAAAAAGCCGCGAGCGCGGAAAAGGCATTAGACGAAAAGGTCCATGCGCGAGGAGAAGCACCATGCCCGAGATGAACGTATGTGAAAGTTGCGGAGTCCCCCTGTTCGTGAGCAGCCAGCACGAATGGAGGAACAACGGGGTCATCCTGGCCAGCAGGGAGACCAGGCACCGGCTGGCGTTCTTCGAGTGCGGCAACCTCGACCCGCTCTTCAGAGGGATAGAGGAGATATTAGGGATACCCATACAGCATATAATCCTGGACACGGCACGCCGTTCCACGCGCAGCTATATGGAACGCGTGGTCGCGGACGATCTGATAGACCTCATACGGTCGGGGGGTATAGACCTGAAGCTGGTCATCGACTCCACCTTCCTCATCTGGAGGGCCATGGGGTACGGCAAGCTGTCCCTTGTGAACGTGCGTTACGAACACGACAGCGGGGATTTCATCACCGTGCTCGCCGAGAGGCCTTATTCCGTCCCCCTTTCCGTGGGCAACTTCGCGGGTGCGATAGAGGCGTTGGTCGGGTATGAGCCGGGTATCGATTACGAGGAGACCAGGCCGGGCGTGTTCAAGATAACCATCGTCGAGGCAGAAAACCCCGCGGAGCTCAAAGAGAGACTGCGCTGGAAGGATTACGACCGGGAGTACAAGGAGGGGGACAACGAGTTCGAGAGATGTCCCGGTTGCGGTGCGCCGGCGGCGCTGGGTGAGTGCACCTGGGACCAGGCCAACGGCTCCATCCGGAGCACGGTCACCGGGCGCAGGATGGTGATGGCCGGTCCCTCGATGATCGACCCCATATTCGACGAACTTGAAGCCGAACTGGGTGATACCATCCCGCGGGTGGTGGTGGAGGCCCAGAAGCGCTTCATCCGATCCGGCTTTTTCGCGGTCGCGGAGGTCGAGAGCGAAGAGAACATGCGCATGCAGCTGGCCATGAGGGGGATGGGCAACCTGAAGGAACTCAGTATGGGGCGCGAGGGCGTGCGGGCGCGGATAGAGAACCCCGCCCTGTCCTTGCTGGTGGTCGGCTTGACCCAGGGCTTGTACGAAAGGGCTTTCGATACAGACAGCGAAGTGGAGTGGGAGCTCCTCGACCAGGGCGACCTAGAGGTAGAGGTCTTTCCCCGCTAGAGTATCCGCGTGCATCTGCGGTCGATGACCCTGGTGGATGACGGGACTGCCGCCTGTGATAGAATCGCCGCATAAGGAGTTTCGCGATGGATGTGGAGAAGGCGGCAAGATGGTAAGGGTTAGGTTCGCCCCATCGCCCACGGGAAAGCTGCACCTGGGCTCGGCGCGTACGGCCCTGTTCAACTGGCTGTTCGCGCGCGGGCAGGACGGCGCCATGGTCCTGCGCGTCGAGGACACCGACGCGGCGCGTTCCGACCGCGTTCTTGAGGCCTCCATCCTGGACGACTTGCGCTGGCTGGGCCTGGACTGGGACGAGGGGCCGGACGTGGGAGGCCCGCACGCGCCCTACCGCCAGAGCGAGAGGGGCGAGACCTACCGCGAGCATGCCGGCAGGCTGCTGGAGGCGGGCAAGGCCTATCATTGTTACTGCACCCTCGAGGAGTTGGAGGAGAGCAAGCGTAAGGCGCTGGCGGAGGGGCGCACGCCCGTCTACGACGGCAGGTGCCGCGACCTGTCGCCGCGGCAGAGAGAGACGCTGGAATGCGAGGGACGGCGGCCTGCGCTGCGCTTCCGGGTCCCCGGCGGGGAAGTGGCCTTCCAGGACCTGCTGCGCGGTTTCGTCCGCTTCCCCCCCGGCGCCCTGGGCGATTTCATCATCGTGCGCTCCGACGGCACGGCGGGATTCAACTTCTCGGTGGTGGTGGACGACGCCACCATGGGCATAACCCATGTCATCCGCGGAGAGGACCACCTCACCAACACCGCACGCCACGTCATGCTCTACGACGCCCTGGGCTACCCCGTGCCCGTGTACCTCCACCACTCCCTGCTGCTGGGCCCGGACGGGGCCAAGATGAGCAAACGCCACGGCGCCACGGGAGTGCGCGAATAC